>NZ_CP065915.1:1515277-1818333 GCF_016134045.1 Pelagovum pacificum
GTCTTGGCTGATCGCCGGCGGCGACGACGGGAGCCATCGCTTCGAGGCGGGCACCGACCTCATCGACCTCACTGGAATGCGCCTCTCTATCGACGACCTGCTCCTGACCGTCGAGGACAGCGAAACCCGGATCGCGGCGGAGGATCTGCGGCTGAGAATCACCCTCGACGGGCACGAAGCGTTCGGCGAAAGCAGCATTCTGATCTGACCTGACGCCGGTTGGATAGGCAGCTTGGCCCCGAAAATTCCCCCTTAGATTGTATTTGGTTGGATCGCTGGAAACAATGATGGCCGGGACACGCATTCGTCCCAGCCGCTGGCGATTTTTCCCAACTTTCTTTTTCAAATTGCCGCAATTCCGCCAATATCCCGCCAGTGGGAGATGCCGCGCCGCGTGGCATCCAGTTCGGAATCCTTTGGGGGGGATGCCATGCCAGACGCCATTCAGGCCTTTATCGACCTGTTGCTTTCGGGAAATCCCGATGCGGCAGCGACATCCACCGAGCTTGCCGACGGCAGCTATCTCGTCACCTGGTTCGGTCCGGCAAGCGAGGGCAGCGCCCCCGTGCTCGGCCAGCTGTTCACCGAAGCCGGTGACACCCTCGGCGAAGAGATCGAGATCGCCGAGTCCGCCGTCTTGACCAGCGGCATCGACGCCGCCGCCGTGGGCGAAGGTGCGACGGTATTCTACGAAGGCCCCGAAGGTGAGATGGCCGCGATGGTCGACCTCCCGGAGGAGGCGACCGATGTCCCTTTAGACGGGGGCGTGGCGGTCACGGCTGACGAGCCGGCCGCCGAGCCTCTGATCTACACCGGTGTCCTGCAGCGCGAGACGGTCGAGGGCACCGAGGGTGACGACACATTCGAGACCTACGGCGGCGACGACACGATCTACGCTGGCGACGGCAACGACACGATCGACTCCGGCAAGGACGGCGACCACGTCTATGGCGGCGACGGCGACGATTCCATCAACGGCAGCTTCGGCAACGACTTCATCTACGGCGGCGACGGCAACGACCTGATCGAAGGCAGCTGGGGCAACGAGTTCATCAGCGGCGGCGCCGGCGACGATGAGATCTACGGCGGCGAGAACAAGGACACGATCTACGGCGGCGAGGGCAACGACGCGCTCTACGGCGGCGACAACAATGACACGATCTGGGGCCGCGACGGCGACGACACCATCTACGGCGATGCCGGCAACGACCTGCTGCGCGGGTTCGACGGCGACGACACCATCCTCGGTGGCGACCGGGACGACGACATCCGCGGCGGCTCGGGCAACGACTCCCTGCACGGCAACGCGGGCGACGACAATGTTCGCGGCAACGGCGGTGACGATACGGTTCGCGGTGGCGACGGCGACGATGAAGTGCGCGGCGGTGCGGGCAACGACTTCGTCATCGGCGGCGACGGCAACGACCTCGTGATCGGCAATGCCGGCAACGACACTGTCGACGGCGCGCTGGGCGACGACCGGGTCCACGGCGGCTTCGGCGACGACGAGCTGCGCGGCGGCGGCGGGGACGACACCGTCTGGGGCGGTGGCGGCGACGACATCGCGACCGGCGGCGACGGCAACGACGTCATCTACGGCGGCGAAGGCGACGACATCATCGAAGCCTCCGGCAACGTGATCGACATCCCGCTGCCCGGCGGAGGTTTCCAGTCCCTGTCCGGCACGCCGAACCGTGGCTACGACGGCCTCTTCGAAGCGGACCAGAACCCCGCCGACGACGAGGACTCGGTGCGTGGCGGTGAAGGCAACGACATCATCACCACGGGCGACGACAACGACACCGTCCGGGGCGGCGAGGGCGACGACTTCATCGACGGCGGCTTCGACGACGACAGCCTCGCGGGGAACTGCGGCGACGACACGATCATCGGCGGCGAAGGCTCCGACCTGATCCGGGGCGGTCAGGGCGACGACCTGATCTACGGCGGCCTCGACCCGCGCTTCCCGGACGAGCTGAACGTCGACGATGCCTCTGACCTCGTGCTCGATAACGGCGATGACGTGATCTACGGCAACGAAGGCAACGACACGATCTACGGTGAGGACGACAACGACGAGATCTACGGCGGCGAAGGCGACGACTGGATCAACGGCGGCAAAGACGACGACATGCTGACCGGTGACGCCGGCAACGACATCTTCTCCTTTGACGAGGACGGCGCCACCGACACGGTCGCCGACTTCACCAAGGGCGAGGACAAGATCGAGATTGCCGGTGTCGAGGATGTCGACGAGTTCGCCGACCTGTTCCTCAGCCAGGACGACAGCACGGCCGTGATCGAGGCGGGCGCGCTGCAGATCAGGCTCGAAGGGGTCGACTCCGCCGATCTGGACGAGACGGACTTCATGTTCATCTGACGCGGGTCATACCGCTCGAGTGAAAGGCCCCGGCACCAACCGGGGCCTTTTTTCGTCACGGTCGCCCTGCGGCTGCCTCGCGCGCCGGCAGGTCGATGCAGAGACGCACCCCTTGGGATCCGGCATTCGTCGATGCGGCTAGAGCCCGACGACCTGCGCCTCGCTAGGATGCGGACCAGGCTTTGATGGCCTTCTTTGATGGCATGCAGCCGAGCCTGGCCGGTGTCGGGGTTACGTCGCTGGCCGCGCCGGGTCTTCAACTCGAGATCGCGATGGTCTTGAACATCCCGGCGAGATCGAATGGGTGAGGACCTGCAGGTCGCGCCGAATGTCCTGGCCACCGAGAGGGGCGGCGAATCGATGCGAATCGATTCACCGTAACTTTTAGGAAGGGCACCTAAGGTGAAGCGGCAAAAGATGATTCTCCCGCTTCTTGTGCTGCAAATTCGGACTCTGACGCTGCGGATTGCCGACGAATTGCCCGACCTTAGCTATGGCGCGATCAAGCCGATGTGAGTAGATTTCCGCTACTTCGGATGCCCGCACCGTGGGAAGGCGTGGGCGCGAACCAATGGGAGGATACCTTGGATAGACGTTCATTCCTGACGAAGGGTGCCGTCGGCGGCACCGCTGCGGCTGCGTCCGCGCTCGCCGCTCCGGCCTATGCGCAAGGCAACCGCACGCTGACGCTCGTCACCACCTGGGGCCGTGGCCTCGCCGGTGTGCATGACAGCGCGCAGTATGTCGCCGATGCGATCACCGCCATGACCGACGGCCAGCTCACGGTCGAGCTTCGCGCCGCCGGTGAACTCGTCGGCGCCTTCGAGGTGTTCGACGCCGTCTCCGCCGGCCAGGCCGACATGTACCACGGCGTCGACTACTACTTCCTTGGCCAGCATCCGGCCCTGTCGTTCTTCAGCCAGATTCCGTTCGGCATGAACTTCCAGGAGTTCAACAACTGGTTCTACCACGACGGCGGCAGCGAGCTGTCCGACGAACTCTACTCGATCTTCGGCCTGAAGGCCTTCCCGGCCGGCAACACCGGCCCGCAGTCCGGCGGCTGGTTCGCCAGCGAGATGAACTCGCCCTCCGACTTCCAGGGCCTGCGCTTCCGCATGCCGGGGCAGGGTGGCCAGGTGCTCGGCAAGCTCGGCGCGTCCGTTCAGAACCTTCCGGGTGCCGAAGTGTACCAGGCGCTGTCGTCGGGTGCGATCGACGGGACGGAGTGGATCGGCCCCTGGGCTGACGAGACCGCCGGTTTCCAGGAGATCACCAACTTCTACTACACCGCCGGTTTCCACGAGCCGGGCCCGAACCTCAACCTCACGATGAACCTCGACGTGTTCGAGAGCTTCACGCCCGCGCAGCAGGCGATCGTCGAGAACGCGGCCCGCGCCAGCAACCTCTGGACCATGTCGCTGTTCATGGCGAACAACTCGGCCGCGCTTCAGCGTCTGCAGTCCGGTGGCGTGCAGGTTCTCGAGTTCTCTGACGAGATCTGGGATGCCTTCGGCACCGCCGCGCAGGAAGTCATCGAGGAGTCAATGGGCGACGAGCTCTACGCGCGCACCTACGAAAGCTACATGGCTTCGCTGACCAGCTCCGCCAACTGGGGCAGCCGCTCCGAAGGGGCCTTCTCGGCTCAGCGCAACCGGGTCATGGGGCTCTGATCCCGCCTCCCGCGCGGCACCCCGCAGAGGGGACCGCGCGGGGGCAAGGTGGCAGGCGCCTCCGGGCGCCGCCACTGACGGGCAAGGGCGGCGCTTACCTGACAGGGCCGGCGCCGCGCCTCCTTTTCTGACAGAGGGAAGAGGTCGAGGATGGAAGACGAGGTCGTGGCCGAAAGCGGCGGGTTCTGGTCCACCTACGAAAACGGGTTCACGCGCTGGGTCGAGCGGCTGCAAGGCAACGCTCCCGAGGGTGCGGAGCCGTTGCCGCCGGCCGGCAATTTCTTCGCCGGGCTGTGGGACGCGATCCTCTGGGTCGTCGGCAACATGTTCGAGGCGGTCTACAACATCCTCTTCGCGATCACGCACCCCGGCCTCTGGCTGGCGTGGGTGCCGCACATCCAGCTCAGCGGCAGCATGCCAGATCTGACGATCGGCGAGTCGCTGATGCGCTTCATCTATTACGGCGGCTCGGTCGAGCTGTTCTTCGCGCTGTTCCTCATCGTGCTCTGCCTCACGGTGGCGGGCATGATCTACAAGCCGTTGATGTGGGGCTGCGTGCGCGTGCTGGAGACCTTCGCCAACGGCGTCGGCCGCTTCATGGCGTGGGCGGGCCTGCTCATGGTGCTGCAGCAGATCCTGATTGTCTTCATGCAGCGCGTCTTTGCGGTCTCCGAGATCTCGCTCGGCTTCGGGGCGACCTTCGCCAAGGACGTCTCCTGGTGGTCGGAGGAGCTGAAGCTCTGGAACGCGCTGATCGTCTGTCTCTGCGTGTCCTACACCTTCGTACAGGGCGGACACGTGCGGGTCGACCTGATCTACAGCGCCGTCAGCGAGAAGACGAAGCGGATGATCGACATGGTCGGGTCCATCATCTTCATCCTGCCGGCAGCGATCCTGACGTGGCTGTTCGCGTGGTTCTTCCTGTGGCGTCACCTCGTCACGCCGAACCCGTCGGCCTCGGAAAGCCTCGACCGGCTTCTGAACAAGGCGCGCGCCGTGCGCTGGAACGTCGAGACCATCGGCTTCAGCCCCAACGGGTTCGATGCCTACTTCCTCTTCAAGCTGCTGCTCTGCGGCTTCGCGGGGATGATCATGCTGCAGGCCGTGGCCTTCTTCTACCGATCCTACCTCGAATGGTCCGAGGGCGAGGCGAGCTACGGCAAGTACCTCGACCGCGACACGCTCGGCGAGGGTGAAGAAGCCTACGAAGGCACCCACTAGGACGAGAGCGGGGACAGGGACATGCTATTCGGATTGGACGGGGTCGAAATCGGCCTGATCATCGTCTTTCTCTGCCTGTTCGGGGGGATCCTCTCGGGCTTCCCGGTGGCGTTCGCCATCGCGGGGGCCGGGGTCATCTCGTTCGGCCTGATCGCGGCGCTCGACTCCGCGGGGCTGCTGATCCACCAGGCCATCGACACGTCGAGCGACGCCTACCGCGCGCTGACGGGGCAGGGGATCAGGCCCGACGACATATCGCATTTCCGATACCCCGACCTGCCGACCGTCGGCACGCCGGTCTTCCCGCAGGGCTGGGAGACGGCGATGGACCGGAACCTGTCCTTCATCGTCAACCGCATCAACGAACGCGTGCTCGCCGGCCAGTCGATCGAGACGCTGCTGGCGGTGCTGATGTTCGTGATGATGGGCATCACGCTCGAACGGTCGAAGATCGCCGACGACCTGCTGACCACGATGTCGCGCGTGTTCGGCCCGCTGCCGGGTGGCCTCGCGGTTTCCGTCGTCGTGGTGGGCGCGTTCCTCGCCGCCTCGACCGGCATCGTCGGTGCGACCGTCGTGACCATGGGGCTCTTGTCGCTGCCCACCATGCTGCGGGCCGGCTACTCGCCGCAGATCGCCACCGGGGTGATCGCGGCGTCGGGCACGCTCGGGCAGATCATCCCGCCCTCGATCGTGATCGTGCTGCTCGGCACACTGGCCGGCGACCTCTACTCCACCGCGCAGGAAGAGCGCGCGCAAGCGCTCGGCTGTTCGGACGCGCTGACCTACCTCGGTGAGCCGGCCGTCGTGTCAGTCGGCACGCTGTTCCAGGCGGCGATGCTGCCGGGTATCCTGCTGGCCTTCCTCTATGCCGCCTATGCCTTTGGCTACGCGATGCTCAATCCGTCCAAGGCCCCCGCAGTCCAGTTCGAGAGCCGGTCGGGCGAAGTCGTCACCCGGCGCGAGGCGATGGTCTGGTACCTCGTCGCACCGCTGGTGCTGATCGCCGCGCTGATCGGCGCGACCGAGGGCCGGGTCGTCGGCAACCAGTACTTCACCGTCGGCACCTATTCCGAGGCCGGGGAAGGCGCATCGCTGCGCACGAACGTCGGGCCGGACTGCCAGGCCGCGATGATCGATCTGCACGGCCAGTCCGCGTGGGACGACGCGGTGGCGGAGCAGGCCCGCATCGACGAGGCCGGCGGCGTCACCCAGGCGGTGCAGCTCTCCGAAGACGAGCGCCGCGACATCCTCGCCCGCCGGATCGCCAACGCCGCGCCGCTCGGCACCGGGATCGCCTTCACCGTGATGCTGCTCGGCATCGTGCTCGCCGCCGCGCGCGGCGCACGTCCGACGCACTCGCCCGCGCCGCTGCTTGTCGGCGGGGCCGGTCTGGCCGTCGTGCTGCTGTTCGACTGGCTTTTCATCTCTCCGATCACCAGCCCCGGCACAACGGCGGTGATCCTCGCCGTGCCCTTCGGGGTCGCCCTCTGGGGGTGCAAGCATGCGGTGCAGCGGCTGGCCACAAATGACCTGATCCGGGTCGTCTTCCCGCCGCTCGTCCTGATCGTCGCCGTGCTCGGCTCGATCCTCGGCGGGATCACCAATCCGACGCCGGCCGCTGCGCTTGGCGCGGGCGGGGCGCTGATGCTTGCGGCCTACCGCAAGCGCGTCGACCAGGGCCTGAGCCCGAAAATGGTGCTGATCGGTGCCGGTGCGATCGTGGTGATGCTGCTCGTCGGGATCAACTTCGACATGCGCATCGACGCCGACATGAGCCTCGAGG
This sequence comes from Pelagovum pacificum, assembly GCF_016134045.1. Lineage (NCBI taxonomy): Bacteria > Pseudomonadati > Pseudomonadota > Alphaproteobacteria > Rhodobacterales > Paracoccaceae > Pelagovum > Pelagovum pacificum. The sequence goes on from NZ_CP065915.1 coordinate 1,522,335, forward strand.
ACCGGATCGCCTACATCATTGCTTTCGCAGCCTTCCTCGTCTCGATGTTCGGCATCCTCTACTCCTGCTGGGTGCTGTTCGCCGGCGGCGTGCTGACGCCGGTGGTCCGCGAGACCGCGAAGGTGACGAGCATGGTCTTCACCATCCTCATCGGCTCTCAGCTGCTGAACCTCGTCGTGATCTCTTTCGGGGGCGAGCACTACATCCAGCAGTTCCTCAAGAGCTTCGACTCCGAGTTCACGGTCTTCCTGATCGTGATGCTGGTGCTGTTCATCCTCGGCTTCGTGCTCGACTTCCTGGAGATCATCTACATCGTCGTCCCCATCGTCGGCCCCGTGATCTACGGCGGTACCTTCGATCCGAAATGGGTCACGATCATGATCGCGGTGAACCTGCAGACCTCGTTCCTCACCCCGCCGTTCGGCTTCGCCCTGTTCTACCTGCGGGGCGTTGCGCCGCCCTCCGTCACGACCGGGCACATCTATCGCGGGGTCGCGCCCTTCGTGCTGATCCAGGTGGTGGGGCTCGCGGTGCTCTGGTTCTTCCCCGACATCGTCACCATCGTGCCGAGCCTCCTCGACTGACGCGCAACTGTGGGCGGACCAGGTCCGCTGCAACCACCGGTGGGCTGGCCGACAGGCCGGCCCGATTTGGCAAAGACGGCGTGGCAGTTGGCCACGAGGGCAGGGCCGACAGCTGTCATTGAGGGGCCCTCAGAACGTGGCGACGACGGGCGCACAGCGACGATGTGCTCGATCGCAGACAGACGAGCCGCAAAGCACGTGACCCCAAATTTTCGCCGAAAATTTGATAACAGCGGCAAGGTTGAGAAACGGTTCACGCCCGAGCGCCGAACTCTCTGCAAGTCGCTACAAATGTCGTAGATGCGATCGCCGCTGCGGTCACCTCAACGAAACGACAGCAGGTCCCACCGATTGCCGAACGGGTCCCGGAATACCGCGACCTTGCCGTAGATTTCCTCGCGCGGGGCTTCCTCGAACGTCACACCGGCTGCTGTCATCCGCGCGAATGTCGCGTCGAAGTCCTCGACCTTCAGGAAGAAGCCAACCCGTCCGCCGGTCTGGTTGCCGATGGCGGCCTCCTGCGCTGCTCCGACGCCCTTGGCCAGAAGCAGCGCCGCATCGCCGCCCGGCGGAGCGACCAGCACCCAGCGTTTCTCCTCCGACAGTCGGGTATCCTCGACCAGCGTGAAGCCGAGCTTGCCGACATAGAAGTCGATCCCCGCGTCGTAGTCGGGCACGACGATCGTGACGGCGTGGAGTTGCAGCGGGTCAGTCCTCGCGGCGTGTCGGACGGGTGTCCGGCAGGCTGATGCGCGCGACCTGTTCTGCGATCGGGGCGACCGACAACGGATGGGTGTCGGCGTTGAACGTCTCCGGATCGTCGAGCGGCGTCCACTCGGCCTTGTAATAGACTTCGAGCCCCGAAAACCGCGCCTTGTACCCCATCTTGCTGCTGCCCGGCACCCAGTAGCCGAGGTAGACGTAGGGCAGACCCATCTCCTGCGCGAGGCGGATATGGTCGAGGATCACGTATGTGCCGAGAGAACTCTTTTCCTTCTCGGTGTCGAAGAAGGAGTAGACGAGGCTCAGCCCGTCATCGAGCACGTCCGTCAGGCACACCGCCTCGAGCCCCTCGTAGGGCGCACCGCGCGGCGCGGCGGGGTCGTGATACTCGATGATGCGCGACCGGATCGGGGTCTCCTCGATCATCGCGGCGAACTCGAAGATGTCCATGTCGGCCATCCCGCCGGTCGCGTGGCGCGAGTCGAGGTAGTCGCGGAACAGGTCGAATTGCTCTTCCGTCGCCCACGGCGCGAGCGCACGACGCGCGAGGTGCGCGTTCCGGCGCAGCACCCGGCGCTGGCTCTTCGTGGCGGCAAAGCGCGACACGTCGATCCGCGCCGACAGGCAGGCGGAACATTCGGCGCAGGACGGCCGGTAGAGCACGTTCTGGCTGCGGCGGAAGCCCTGCTTGGACAGGGCGTCGTTCAGTTGCTCGGCGCTCTCGCCCTGCAGGGCGGTGAACAGCTTACGCTCCATCCGCCCCTCGAGATAGGGGCAGGGCTGCGGGGCCGTGACATAGAACTGTGGCGCGAGCGGAAGTGTATGGCGCATGAGTGTGTTGCGTCTCCTCGGGGCGACGTTAGCAACCGTGTCCGGGGACGCCAAGTGTCGAGTCGGGCCCCCGCAAGGAGGGACCCGCTCAGAGCGGACGGCAGATTGCCGCGGTGCCCAGCATATGGTCGGTGAGACCCTGCTTGCGGCGTCCCGTCAGCATCATCAGGACCGAGACCGCCTGCAATACGAAGAACGCGATAGAGACCTGGTAGCCGAACGTGTGCAGCATGGCCGCGCGATTCGACAGCTGCTGCCCCTGGCTGTCGCGGATCTGGATGCCGGTGATGAGCATCCCCAGCGTGGCCGAGGCATTGGCCAGCATCGTCCAGCGGTAGAAGAACCCGATCACCAGCATCATCAGTGGGAAGAAGAAGATGCCGGTGAAGGCGGTGAAGGGCAACATGACGACCGCCACGATCGTCACCAGCGTCACGTCGACGAACCAAGCCAGCAAGCGCCGCAGCGGCACGCTGTCGTAGAAGTCCGGCCGCACGTCGGGGTCGGGCAGGCGGGTGGTCTGGTCGGGGTAAGCGTACATCTGTGTGCTTTCGATCATGCGTCCGGCGGTCCCCTGACAGGGGACCGGCCGGGACGGCGTTCAGCGTTCGAGGTGGTGATCCGAGCCTTCGGCTGCAACCCGTGCGGCGCGCGCATCGAGGAAGTCGTCGAACTCGGAGGCGTCCTTGGCCGCGCGCAGGCGGACGAGGAAGGCCTCGAAGTTCGCGCGCTCCTGCTCAAGCCGGCGCAACGTGTCGTCGCGGTAGGCGTCGAAGGCGCTGTTGCCGGTTGGGGCCGGGACCTTCGGCCCCTCGTCGCGGACGTCGGCAGCCGTATCCCCGGAGGCTCCGAAGCGGGTGAAGCCGCGCCAGATGAAGTAGATTGCGAGCGCGACGCCGGATGGCGGCAGGAACACGAAGCCGAGGATCGTGGCGACGGTGGCGAAGCCGGAGAAGGCGATGAAGGACAAGGCGCGCAGGCCGAACCGCTCTTCGGTGAGGAAGATCTCGTCAAAGCCTTTCCAGGCGACGAGCGCAGCGATCACGACGCCGGCAGGCGGAATGAAGACGAAGCCCAGCACCGTGGCAACGATCGAGAAGCCGGTGAAAAACACGATGCGCAGGGCCTTCAGGGCAAAGTCGCCGGACTGGTCCTCGCGGGGCCGGGCGTATTCTGAAATGGACATGGGGCCGAAACCGTCAGCTGGAGGTGAATACGGACCGGGCCGGCGCGATGCCGGCCCGGAGCGGGAAACAGATCAGGCGGTTGCCTCGGTGCCGTCGTCGCCCTCGCGGGCCTTGCGGGCACGGTCTTCCATGAACTGGTCGAACTCCGCCTTGTCCTTGGCGTCACGAAGCCGCTCGAGGAAGGCCTCGAAGTTGGCCTGCTCGTCTTCCAGACGGCGCAGCGTGTCGGCCTTGTAGGCGTCGAACGCGCTGTTGCCGGAAGATTTCATCGCGGCGCGGAAGGCTTGGTGGGTGGCGTTGCCGCGGCGGTAGCCACGGCTGCAGCTGCGGGAGAACATGCGCTTGCTCCAGATCATGTAGAAGAGGATGGCGAGACCGACGGGCCAGACGAAGACGAAGCCAAGCACCATGGCCGCGATCCACGCGCCCTTGCCTTTTTCGTCGAGCCAGGCCTCGGCCTTCGAGAACCATCCCAGGTCGTCCCGGTCCCGGATGGAACGCGTGGGATAGTTTTGGGCGGTACTGTCGGACATTTCGAACTCCTCTCGGGGTGGGTTTCAATGTGAATGCGTTTCACATCACCCGATATGAGACTCGGGGTCCGACCCTTCAAGGGTTCATGTTAAAGATTTTCACATCGCCCGTCGCGGAGTTTTTCGCAGCGGTTCGCCGGATGGGCCGCAGATCCTTGTCAGGCGGTGAAATTTCCCGCTTCGGCCCCGGTGATGCGCAGCAGCTCGTCCGGCGCGATCGGAAAGATATGCTGCGGCGTGCCCGCGGCTGCATAGACCGTCGCGAAGTCCGAAATCCGTGGATCCCAGTACATCCGGGGCGGCGAGAGGTGCCCGACGGGCGAGACGCCACCGATCGCGAAGCCGGTCCGCTCGCGCACCAGCGCGGCGTCCGCGCGGCCAACCGGCTCCCCCGCGACGGCGGCGGCGCGGTCGGGATCGACGCGGTTGCCGCCGGCGGTGAGAAACAGGATCACATCGCCTGACGTCTCGCCCTGGAAGATGATGGACTTCACGATCTGGTCGAGCTCGCAGCCTGCGGCGTCCGCCGCATCCTGCGCCGTGCGCGTGCCGGCCTCCATGTGCAGTACGTCGCCGTCCAGCCCCGCGTCCTGCAGGGCCTTCACCACGCGCTTCAGACTCTTGCTCATGTCGACCGTCCTTTCCGTTGCGGGGCGCACATTAGCGATCCGCGGCTTGTTGACCAGTCGCCGCTTCGGACCGATGGTCCGCGCATGAGTTTCGAAGCCCGCATCACCCGCTGCCCCGACCCGTTCGACAAGGACAAGGGGGAGGAAATCGCCGCCGAACTCGGCGACACCGGCCCCGCCGTCGCTGACCTTCTCAAAGGGACTGCAGGGTGCAGCCCCTACCTCGCCGGCCTGATCCGGCGCGAGCAGGACTGGCTGCTCCCCGCGCTCGACGATCCCGAAGCCGCGCTCGGGGCCGCGCTCGACGCGCCAGGCGAGGCTGAGACGGACGACCTGGGCGCCGCGCTTCGGCAGGCAAAGCGCCGCGTCGCGCTGCTCACCGCACTCGCCGATCTTGGCGGGGTCTGGTCGCTGGAGGAGGTGACCGGTGCCATCTCCCGGCTTGCCGACCGCGCCGTCGACCTCGGCCTGAAGCGCCTGCTCGCCACCGAGGCAGAGCGCGGGCGCCTGCCGGAGAAACACGGCATGTTCGTGCTCGCCATGGGGAAGGGCGGTGCGTTCGAGCTGAACTACTCCAGCGACATCGACCTGATCGTCCTGTTCGACGAGACCCAGCACGACGCGGACGCCTACGACGAAGTGCGCGCCGGTTTCGTGAAGGTCACGAAGCGGCTGGTCTCCCTGCTGTCGGATCAGCGCTCGGACGGCTACGTCTTCCGCACCGACCTGCGGCTGCGGCCCGATGCCTCCGTGACCCCCGTCTGCATCGCGGCGGGTGCGGCCGAGACCTACTACGAGAGCGTCGGCCGCACCTGGGAGCGGGCGGCCTACATCAAGGCGCGCGCCTGTGCCGGCGACATCGCGGCGGGCGAGCGCTTCCTGAAGACCCTGCGCCCCTTCGTCTGGCGCAAGCACCTCGACTTTGCTGCGATCCAGGATGCGCATGACATGCGGCTCAGGATTCGGGATCACAAGGGCTTTGGCCGGTCGGCCGCGCTGCCGGGCCACGACATGAAGCTCGGCCGGGGCGGCATCCGCGAGATCGAGTTCTTCACCCAGACCCGCCAGCTGATCGCGGGTGGGCGCGACCCGTCGCTGCAGGTGCGCGGCACGGTGGAGGGGCTTTCCGCCCTCGCCGCCGCCGGCTGGGTGGGGGAGGACGTCGCGACGTCGCTCACCCATCACTACCGCCAGCACCGCGAAGTGGAGCACCGGCTTCAGATGATCGGCGACGCCCAGACCCACAGCCTGCCGACAAACGACGAAGGGTTCGACCGGCTCGCCGCCTTCATGGGCACCGACCGCGCCACGCTGAAGCGTGACTTGTCCGACCGGCTGGAGGCCGTGGATTCACTCACCGAGGGCTTCTTCGCGCCCGGTGCGACCCCGCCCGCGGCGACCCGTTTCGACAGCGCGGTGTCGGAACGCTGGCAGACCTATCCCGCCCTGCGCTCGCGCCGTGCGCAGGAAATCTTCAAGCGGATCGAGCCCAAGCTCTACGCACAGCTTCAGGAGGCCGCCCGCCCGGAGGAAGCGCTGTCCCAGTTCGACGGGTTCCTGCGCGGCCTTCCGGCAGGCGTGCAGCTGTTCTCGCTGTTCGACGCCAATCCGCAGCTGCTCGGCCTGATCGCGGACATCTGTTCGACGGCGCCCGCGCTCGCCGCCTACCTGTCGCGCAACGCCGGTGTGCTCGACGCGGTGATCGGGGGCGACTTCTTTTCGCCCTGGCCGGGCGTGGAGCATCTGTCGAAGGACATGTCGGAGGAAATCGGGCGCGCGACCGATTACGAAGCGGCGCTCGACGCGGCGCGGCGGTGGGCGAAGGAATGGCACTTCCGCGTCGGGGTGCATCACCTGCGCGGCCTCGTCGGGGCCGAGGAGGTGGGCAAGGATTACGCCGACCTTGCCGAGGCCGTGGTCGCCGGCATCTGGCCCCATGTCGTCGCCGAAGTCACCCGCCGGCACGGGCCGCCGCCGGGCCATGGCGCGGTCGTGCTGGGCATGGGGTCGCTCGGCGCGCGGCGGCTGAATGCGACCTCCGACCTCGACCTGATCGTGATCTACGACGCCGACGGGGCCGAAAGCTCCGACGGCCCGCGCCCCCTGACCTCGCGCGCCTACTACGCCAAGCTGACGCAGGCGCTCGTCACCGCCTTGTCGGCCGCGATGGCGGAAGGGCGGCTCTACGAGGTCGACATGCGGCTGCGGCCTTCGGGGCGGCAGGGCCCGGTGGCGACGGCGCTCTCCGCGTTCGAGACCTACCAGTTGACGGAAGCCTGGACGTGGGAGCATCTCGCCCTGACCCGCGCGCGCACCATCGCCGGTGACCCGGCGCTGGCCAAGGATGTCGAGGCTGTCCGCTGCAAGGTGCTCGCCGACCGGGGTGGCAGCCGGGACGTGCGCGCCGATGTCGCCGAGATGCGCGGCCGGATCGCCGCCGCCAAGGCCCCGCAAGGCCAGTACGACGCCAAGATCGGGCGGGGTCGCCTGCAGGACATCGAACTCTGCGCGCAGGCCGCGACGCTGCTCTCGGGCGGCTCTGCGCGGGAAGTGCCCGACCAGCTCGCGCTCGGCGCGACGGCGGGGATCCTGACCGACGATCAGGCCGCGACGCTGCAACGCGCCTCCGCTCTGTTCTGGTCGCTGCAGTCCGCCTCGCGCCTGCTGACCGGGGCGCCGCTCGATCTCGACGCCGTGGGCGAGGGCGGCTTGCGCCTCATCCTGCGTGAGACGGGTATGGAAAGCGTCGACGCGCTGCGCCAGACTATGACCGAGCTCGGAGACGCCGCCGCCGCGGCCATCGACGAGGTGCTGGGAGGGGAACATGCGTGACGCCGACGATCCGAAGGGCCTGATCCGGGAGGCCTACGCCATCGAGGGGATCAGGGATCCGGAATGCCGGTCGATCTTCCTCGACTGGTATCTGTCCATGGCGGAGGGGGAGGACCCCCGGCCCGCCATCGAACGCCTGCTGGCAAAGTACGGGCAGGGCCGCGACGATCACCCGATGACGCTGACCCTGAAGGAAGGACTCGCGGCGCCGCCTGAGCCGAAGCGCCGGGGTGGCCGGGCAGGGAGGCTCGGATGAGGGGCCTTGGTCTTGGAACCCTGATCGCGCTGCTGGCGGGAACTGCGCAGGCGGCGCTGCCTCCATGTGTCTATGACGACCTCGTCCGCGAGGCGCCGCTGGTCTTTCACATGAGCGTCGACCGGGTCGACGGGCCGGACGCGACGGGGCTCTGCTTCGTGCGCGGCCACATCGCGACGGTCTTCCGGGGCGAGGCGGACGCCGCGCAGCCCGCGACCGTGCGGGTGGCCTGCGCCAATCCCGACAATCTCGTCGGGCCGACGATCTTCTGGGACCGGGACGCCCTGGCCGCCACGCCGTTCCTCGAAGTCCACGGCGCGCCGGGGAAGGGCGTGGCCGGCCATGGCGCCGGCCTTGTCCTTCTCGATACGCCGACGGGCCGGATCGAATGGCAGCCCGAATGTGGCGGCTGACCTAGCGGACCAGCTTCGCCGCCTCAGCGGCCAGCGCGGTGATCGCGTCCCAATCACCCGCGGCGACCTTGTCCGCAGGGGCGACCCAGCTGCCGCCGACGCAGACGGTGTTAGACAGGGCGAGGTATTCCGGCGCGTTGGCGAGGCTGACGCCGCCCGTGGGACAGAAGCGGACCTGGGGGATCGGCGCGCCGATCGCCTTCAGCGCCTTTACGCCGCCGTTCGCCTCGGCGGGGAAGAACTTCTGGACGGTGTAGCCGCGCTCCAGCAGGGCCATCGCCTCGGACGCGGTGGCCGCGCCGGGCAGCAGCGGCAGGTCGTTCGCCTCGCAGGCATCCAGAAGGCGGTCCGTCGCACCGGGCGAAACCCCGAAGGTCGCGCCGGCGGCCTTGGCCTTCTCCACGTCCTCGGGCGTCAGCAGCGTGCCGGCGCCGACGACGCCGCCCTTGACCTTCGCCATCTCGGTGATCGCCTCGAGCGCGGCGGGCGTGCGCAACGTGACTTCCAGCGCGGGCAGACCGCCCGCGACGAGCGCGGCGGCAAGATCGCCGGCCGTCGCGGCATCGTCGATCACCAGCACCGGCACCACGGGGGCGAGGTTGCAGACCTTCAGGGTCAGTTCGGAGGCATGTTCGGGGGTCATCTCATCTTCTCCTTGCCGGGGCGCCCGGCCTGTCCGTCGGAGCCTCCGGCGGGAGGTATTTCGGGCCAGATGACAGGGAGGTCGCTCTCCTCATCTGGCCGATAAATACCTCCCGCCGGCAGGCGGAATTCGCGTCTGTCGCGCCGTCCTCAGACGACCACGGCGGCGCCGTCGGCGGCAAGGCCGACATTGTTGCGGAAGGCGGCGAACAGCTCGCGCCCGACTCCGGTGCCGTTGCCCGAAAGGTCGGCCTCGGCCGGGGTGCGGCCTTCGAGGTCCTCGAGGCATTCCAGCGTGCCCGCCGTCGCGTCGAGACGCATCCGGTCGCCGTCGCGCAGCAGCGCGATCGGCCCGCCATCGGCGGCCTCGGGGCAGACGTGGATCGCGGCGGGCACCTTGCCGGACGCGCCCGACATCCGGCCGTCGGTCACCAGCGCCACCTTCAGCCCCCGGTCCTGCAGTACCGCGAGCGAAGGCGTCAGCCCGTGCAGTTCGGGCATGCCGTTCGACTTCGGACCCTGGAAGCGGACCACGACGATCGTGTCCTCGGTGAACTCGCCCGCCTTGAAGGCGGTCTTCACCGCTTCCTGGTCGTGGAAGACGCGGGCCTTCGCCTCGATCACCTGCCGTTCGGGGGCGACGGCGGAGACCTTGATCACCCCGCGGCCGAGGTTGCCCGACAGCTGCACGAGGCCACCGGTCTTCTGGAACGGGTCGCTCGCGGGGCGCAGGATCTTGTCGTTGTGGCTCTTGCCGTCGGACTTTTCGTAGGTGATCCCGGCATCCGACAGTTTCGGCTCGTGGGTATAGAGCTCGAGCCCGTCGCCCGCGACCGTCTTGGTGTCGTCGTGCAGCATCCCGGCGTTCAGAAGCTCGCCGATCATGTATTGCAGCCCGCCCGCGGCGTGGAAGTGGTTCACGTCGGCGAGGCCGTTGGGATAGACCTTCGCCATCAGCGGAATGACCGACGAGATGTCCGCGAAATCCTGCAGATCGAGGATGACGCCGGCAGCGCGCGCCATCGCCGGCAGGTGGAGGACGAGGTTGGTCGACCCCCCCGTCGCCATCAGTCCGACGATGCCGTTCACGAAGGCCTTCTCGTCGAGGATGTCCGACACCGGGCGATAATCGTTGCCGAGCGCCGTGATCTCAAGCGCCCGCTCGGTCCCGGCGACCGTCAGCGCGTCGCGCAGGTCGGTGTTGGGGTTGATGAAGCTCGCGCCGGGCAGGTGGAGGCCCATGAACTCCATCAGCATCTGGTTGGTGTTGGCGGTGCCGTAGAAGGTGCAGGTGCCGGGGCCGTGGTAGCTTTCCATCTCGGCCTTCATCAGCGCGTCGCGGCCGACTTCGCCGGTGGCGTACTTCTGGCGGACCTTGGCCTTTTCGTCGTTCGGCAGGCCACTGGTCATCGGCCCGGCGGGCAGGAACACGGCGGGGATGTAGCCGAAGGTCGCGGCGGCCATCACGAGGCCGGGCACGATCTTGTCGCAGACCCCGAGGTAGAGCGCGCTGTCATAGACATTGTGGGACAGCCCGACACCGGCGGCGAGCGCGATCACGTCCCGCGAGAACAGCGACAGCTCCATCCCGGTCTGGCCCTGAGTGACCCCGTCGCACATCGCCGGAACGCCGCCCGCCACCTGCGCCGTGGCGCCCGCCGCCCGGGCGGCGTCGCGGATCAGCTGAGGGTAGCGCTCGAACGGCTGGTGGGCCGAGAGCATGTCGTTGTAGGCCGTGATGATCCCGATGTTCGGGGTCTTCTCGGCGACCAGCGCATCCTTGTCGGTCCCCATGGCGGCATAGGCATGCGCCTGGTTGGAACAGCTCATGTGGCTGCGCTTGGGCCCTTCGGCCGCGGCGGCGGCCATCGTGTCCATGTACTTGCGGCGCGGTCCCTCGGAGCGGGCAATGATCCTGTCGGTGACGGCGGCGATGGTCGGATGGAGGCTCATGAGTCGTCCTTTCCTCGCGTTCCCGGCGAAGCCTTAGCAGCTTCCGTTACCGCTAACAAACACTCCGTTTGCCGCGATATGTAAAGGTTTCGGGGGCTTTTTCGGGGCAGCAAACCCGAAATGGCGCGGGTTTGACCACATTTTTGCCCTCCTGCCTACCGAAGCTTTCCTCAAGGGCAGGAGGAGCCCGTGTTCGTTCCGATGCGTCGGGACCTGTTTAGCAAAGGTGATGGATATGAGAACATCCCGATTGATTTCCCTGCTGGCGATCAGTGCCGCCGTCGCGGGCTGTGCCAACGTCGATACGGTGACGCGGGCCACCGGCATGCAGACGACCACGCTCGGCGCCGCCGCGCCGTTCGTGCAGCGAAACTACGACGTGGTCGACGTCCGGGTGGATATCCCGGCCTCGCTGACCGTCTCCGAGGCGAACAGTTTCTACCCCAACGCCGACATCGTCTGGCGCGGTGACCCGCTGGGCGACCGCCGGGCGCAGATCGCCGCGATCTTCGAAAGCGCCTTCGACCGTGGCACCGCGGGCTTCGCCGGCGACCGACCGGTCGTGGTCAACATCACGGTCGAGCGATTCCATGCCCTGACCGAGCGCACGCGCTACACGGTGGGCGGCACGCACTCGATCGACTTCTACATGTCGGTGACGGATGCCGAGACCGGCGCCGTGATCGAGCCGCCGCGCCTGATCGACGCCAGCCTCGTCGGCCTCGGCGGGCAGGCGGCCATCAATGCCGATGCGCAGGGCCAGACGCAGAAGGTGCGGATCACCGACCACCTGACGGCCATCGCCGCGCGCGAGCTTGCGCCGACCGTCTGATACCGTTCGTCTGATCCGGCTTTTCCCGGACGACCGAAGTCTTTAAGGGGGCGGCCATGCTGCCGCCCTCCGACATCCCGACCGTCCGTCTCCTGCCGAAAGCCGAAGCCCGCGCAATCCGGCACGGTTTCCCGTGGGTCTATTCCAACGAGCTCGTCCTCGACCGGCGCACCAAGGCGCTGGAGCCGGGAACGCTGGCCCTCCTCGAGGATGCCGAGCGGCGGCCCATGGGGATCGTCGGGTTCAACCCGGCCTCCAAGATCGCCGCCCGGATGCTGGAGACCAATCTAGAGCTGCCGATCGACGCCGCGTGGTTCGAGGCCAAGTTCGCCCGCGCACTGGCGCACCGCTCGCTGCTCTACCCCGATCCGTTCTACCGGCTGGTCCATGCCGAATCCGACGGCCTGCCGGGCGTCGTGATCGACCGCTTCGGCGATATCGCGGTGATTCAGCCCAATGCCGCGTGGTCCGAGCGCCTGCTCGAACCGATGGTCGAGGCGCTGGTCCGGGTCACCGGTGTCACCACGGTCATCAAGAACGCCTCCGGCCGGTCGCGCGCGCTCGAAGGACTCGACGACGTGACGCAGGTTCTGCGGGGCGAAATGCCGGCGGCGCCGGTTCCGGTTCCTATGAACGGCGCGACCTACCTCGCCGACGTCGGGGGCGGGCAGAAGACGGGCCTGTTCTACGATCAGCGACCGAACCACGCCTTCGCCGCGACGCTGGCGAAGGGAGCACGTGTGCTCGACGTCTTCTCCCATGTCGGGGGCTTCTCGCTCGCCGCGCTGGCCGCCGGTGCGGAGAGCGCCGTCGCCGTCGACGGCTCGACCCCCGCGCTGGAGCTCGCGCGTGGCGGGGCGGAGGCGACCGGCGTGTCTGACCGGTTGACGCTGCGCTCGGGCGATGCGTTCGACCAGCTCGCCGCGTTGCAGGGCGAGGGCGCCCAGTTCGAAGTCGTGGTCTGCGACCCGCCCGCCTTCGCGCCGAACCGGCAGTCGCTCGAAGCGGGCCTTCGTGCGTATGAGCGGATTGCCCGGCTCGCCGCGCCGCTGGTCGCGCCGGACGGCTACCTCGTGCTCTGTTCCTGCTCCCATGCCGCCGACCTGTCGCGGTTCCGCGCGGCCTCGGCCCGGGGGATCGGCAAAGGCGGCCGCCGGGGGCAGCTGATCCATACGGGCTTCGCCGGGCCGGACCATCCGCAATTGCCGCAGCTTGCCGAAAGCGGCTACCTCAAGGCGCTGTTCTTCCGGCTATGAGCGGTCCCCGCCTGCTGGTCGACGCTTGCGTGCTCTACCCGACGGTGATGCGGGAAGTGGTGCTCGGCGTCGCTGCGGAAGGGCTGTTCGACCCTCGCTGGAGCACCCGGCTGCTGGAAGAATGGGCCCGCGCCGCCCGCAAGCTCGGCCCGGCCGGGGAAGAGCAGGCCCGCGCCGAAGTCGCGCAGGTGCGCGCGCGCTTTCCGGCAGCGGAGATCGCGGTGCCCGACGGGCTGGAGCGCCGGCTCTGGCTGCCCGACCCGGACGACATCCACGTCCTTGCGACGGCAATCGGCGGCTCCTGCGACGGCATCATGACGGTCAACGCCAAGGATTTCCCGCGCGGCCTGCTGGCCGAGGAGGGGCTGGAGCGGGTCGATCCCGACGGCTTCCTGATGACCTGCTTCGCCGAGGCGCCCGACCGGGTGGCGCGGGTCGGCGCCGCCGTGCTGGACGAGGCGCGGCGGCTCTCGGGCGAGGCGTGGGAGATGCGCGGCCTGATGCGCAAGGCGCGGCTGCCACGGCTCGGCAAGGCGCTCGCAGGGGCCGGGACGACCTGACGCTTTGGTGACATCGGCCCGGAATCGGGCCCGCTGCCCTTGCCCCCAAGGCAGTTTTCGGGCACGGACAGGCGCCGTTGGCTCACCTTATTATGCCCGCCGCATTTCATTCGCCGGACTTGCCGGCCCGAACCCGCGTTCTGGACGCTCCGCTTGTGCTGACCTCCATCTGGACCGACTACATCGCACCGATGCTGCGACGGCCGCCCCGTTTCCAGGTGGCCGCGCTCTGCCATCGCGCGGGCGATGCCGGGCCGGAAGTCCTGATGATCACCTCGCGCGAGACCAAGCGCTGGATCCTGCCCAAGGGCTGGCCGAAGAAGGGTTACGACGCCGCCGGCGCCGCGCTCGAGGAAGCGTGGGAAGAGGCGGGCGTCAAGTCGCGCCCGGCCACGCCGCGCCGGATTGGCGACTACCGTTACACCAAGCGCCTGACCGGCGGCGTTCCGGTCGAGACGCAGGTCGCGGTCTTTGCCATCGAGGTCGACAAGCTCTATGAGCAGTTTCCGGAAGTATCCGAGCGTGAACGTCGCTGGTACGACCATGCCGAAGCGGCGGACCTGGTGGACGAGGACGGCCTCCGGGACCTGCTGCGCGATCTGCCCGCGCTGATCGGGACGAGCCACTGAGCGGCCGCCCGGCCGGGGAGAGACCTTGAGCGAGCAGGACCAGTCCCAGCAATGGAAGACGCTTGACCACGACCTCAACCGGCTGAGCCGGGTCGAGGCGGCGGCCATGTATTCGACCCGGCCCCTGGTCGGCGTCGGCGTCTCGCTCGCCTTCCTGACGCTTGCCGGGATCGCCGCCGCGTTGTTGACCGGCGCGTCGCCGGGCGCACTCGCCGTGATCGTCGCGGCGGTGTTCGGCGCCTACATGGCGCTCAACATCGGGGCCAACGACGTTGCCAACAACATGGGCCCTGCCGTCGGGGCCAAGGCCGTCTCGATGGCCGGCGCAATCGCCATCGCGGCGGTCTGCGAAAGCGCGGGCGCGCTGATCGCGGGGGGCGAGGTCGTCTCCACCATCTCAAAGGGAATCATCGCCCCCGAGAGCCTCGCCACCGGGCAGGTGTTCATCTGGGCGATGCTGGCCGCGCTGCTCTCCGCCGCCGTCTGGGTCAATATCGCGACATGGATCGGTGCGCCGGTCTCGACCACCCAGTCCGTCGTCGGCGGCGTGATGGGGGCAGGGATCGCGGCCGCCGGCCTCTCGGCGGTCAGCTGGTCGACCATGGGCTCGATCGCGGCAAGCTGGGTGATCTCGCCGCTGCTCGGCGGGGTGCTTGCCGCGCTGATGCTGGCCTTCATCACCGCGCGCATCACGTCGGTCGAGGACAAGCTGACGGCCGCGCGCCGGTGGGTGCCGGTGCTGATCGGCCTGATGGCGGCGGCCTTCGGTATGTATCTCGCCATGAAGGGCTTCAGCCACGTCGCAGAGATCGGCGCGGGCACGGCGATCCTGATCGGCCTCGCTTCCGGCCTGCTGTTCTGGGCCCTGTCGATGCCCCACGTCCGCCGCCTGTCGGAGGGGATGGAAAACCGCAATCGCTCGATCAAGCAGCTCTTCCGGTTGCCGCTCGTCATCTCCGCCGGCCTGCTCTCCTTCGCCCACGGTGCCAACGACGTGGCGAACGCGGTCGGCCCGCTTGCGGCGGTGGTCTATGCGCAGCAGACGGCCTCGGTCTCTTCCGAGGTGGCGATCCCGATCTGGGTGATCCTGATCGGCGCACTCGGCATCTCGGTCGGGCTGATCCTGTTCGGCCCGCGCCTGATCGGCATGGTCGGCAGCCAGATCACCCGTCTGAACCCGATGCGCGCCTATTGCGTCGCGCTCTCGGCGGCGGTGACGGTGATTGCCGCCTCGTGGCTTGGCCTGCCGGTCAGCTCGACCCACATCGCGGTCGGCGGCGTTTTCGGCGTCGGTTTCTACCGCGAATGGCAGGAAGAGCGCCGTGCCCGGCGCCTCCACCGCACGAAACTCGGCCCCCGGATGGCGCGGGAAGAACGCAAGCGCCGCAAGCTCGTCCGCCGCTCGCACTTCATGACCATCGTCGCCGCGTGGCTCGTGACCGTGCCCGCCGCCGCGCTGCTCTCCGCGCTCTGCTTCTTCCTGCTGTCGGCCATCTCCGGCTGACCTTCCGCGAAGTCGCGACGGAACCGCCCCCTGATCCTCCGGGTTTTCCCGGCAAGGAAGAAAGGAGGCGCTGATGGCCGAAAGACATCGCTCCCAGGACCACGAACGCGAAACCGACGACTTCATCGAGGACGACCTCGGCACGCCGGGCCAGCAGGGCCGCGCGCAGGGCAATCTCGAGCGTCAGGTCGGCACGCGGGACGAAGAGAAACAAGCCGAGAAAGGTGCGGGCAAGACCCGCGTCACCAAGTCCGACGAAGCGGGCGAGGGCGATCTCGGCGGACACCACGGCACCGGAAAGGACTGAACCAGATGAGCGCGCACTTGGACAACGGAACCTGGGTCATGATCGCCGACGGCGAGAAGGCCCTCTTCCTCGAGAACCTCACCGACGCCGAGAACCCGAATCTCGAAGTCGTCCGCAAGAAGGAGCAGGAGAACCCCTCCGACCGCGAGCAGGGCGCCAACCGCCCCGGTCGTCGCAGTGACAACGGCACCGGCCAGCGCTCCGCGATGGATGACACGGACTGGCACGAGCTGGCCAAGGAGCGCTTCGCCGACGACCTCGCCGACCTGCTCTACACGATGGCGCACAAGCACCGGTTCGAGAAGATCGTGCTGGTCGCCGCGCCGAACGTACTGGGCGAGATCCGGGGCAAGCTTCACAAGGAAGTCGAGTCCCGCGTCGTCGCCGAGATTCCGAAGACGCTGACGAACCATCCGATCGACGAGGTCGAGAAGATCCTGACGTCCGAACTCGCGGACTGATCAATACCAAGCGCGGCCGCATCGCGGGCCGCGCTTGTCCCGCCCGCCGCGACGTGATTATTGCGGCGGCATGACCGACGCGCATCGCGGCGTACTCTCGATGGTTGCGGCCTGCACCATCTGGGGGCTGTCGCCGCTCTATTATCACAACCTGGACCATGTCCCCGCGGCCGAAGTGCTGGCGCACCGGACACTGTGGTCGCTCGCCTTCTTCGCGATGGTCCTGTTCGTGCAGGGCCGCATCCGTGAGTTGCCGCGCTCCGTAGCCCGTCCAAGGCAGGCGGGCAGGATCCTCGCCGCCGGGCTCTGCATCGGCTGCAACTGGTTCGGCTTCATCTACGCCATCCACAACGGATACGCGCTCGAAGCATCGCTCGGCTATTACATCTTTCCGCTGCTCGCGGTGCTTCTGGGCCGGTTCCTGTTCGCCGAGTGGCTGTCGACCCTGCAGTGGTTCGCCGTCGCCTTGGCCGGCGTGGCGGTGGTCACCCTGACCATCGGCCTCGGCGTGCCGCCATGGATCGCGCTGATGCTGGCGTCGACCTTCGCGGGCTACGGCATCTTCAAAAAGCGTCTGGACCTGCCGCCCGTCGTCTCCGTCACGGCGGAGGTCATGCTGCTGTCGCCGATCGCGATCACGTTCCTCGCGCTGCAGGGTCACGTCTGGACGGCGGGGACGTTCATCCTGCTTGCCCTGTCGGGTCCGATCACCGCCGCGCCGCTGATCCTGTTCAGCTACGCGTCGCGCCGGGTGCGGCTCTCGACCGTCGGCATCGTGCAATACCTCAACCCGACGCTGCAGTTCCTCTGCGCGGTCATGGTCTTTGCCGAACCTTTCACGCCCTGGCACCAGATCGCCTTCGCGATGATCTGGACCGCGCTCGCGCTCTACTCGGTCAGTGCCTTCGGTCAGGAAAGGGCGCTGCGCAGGGCCTCTTCCAGCGCCGCGCTGTCGGGCACCGCGCGGATGTAATCGCGCAGGCTTTCGCCGGCGAACCCCTCGGCGATGACGTGGTCGATCAGTGTAAGGACCGGATCCCAGTAGCCTTCGACGTTCAGAAGCAGGATCGGCTTGTCATGCAGGCCAAGCTGGCGCCATGTGATGACCTCGAACAGCTCGTCGAGCGATCCGGCCCCGCCGGGCAGAACCACGATCGCGTGCGCGTTCATGAACATCACCTTCTTCCGCTCGTGCATCGTCTCGGTGATGATGAACCGGTCGAGGTCGCGCTTGCCGACCTCGAGCTCGAGCAGGTGCGTCGGGATCACGCCAAGTGTCTCGCCGCCGCTTGCCTTCGCCGCACGGGCCACTTCGCCCATCAGCCCGACGTCGCCGGCGCCGTAGACAAGGCGCCAGCCGTTGCGCGCCAGCAGCCGCCCGGTCTCCGCCGCTTCGGTCACGTAGGAGGACCGGACGCCGGGGCGGGACCCGCAATAGACGCAGACGGCAGAGGTATTGGCTGACATGGGCTGACCTTTCGGGACGGGGAGGGTGGCCCGAAGGCCTGCTTTTGACCGGTGATAGCGCCGCTGGTATTGTCCCTCAACCGCCTCGGGGCTATGGCGGAGCGAACAATTCAACGAAGGGCGACGCTGCCATGCCCATTCCGCTTTGGAAGGTCCTTGCCTATTCCGCCGGGGCGCTCGTCGCCACCGGGACAGGCGTCGCCGTCTTTCAGCCCGAACTTCTGAGCCGCCCGACCGTCGAGACGCCCGGTGAAGAGGGCGCGGAGGAAAGCACCGCCGCCGCTGACGCAACCACCGAGGCACCCTCTGCGGCACCCTCCGACGCGCCGGTCGAGGCCGCCTCCACCGAAGATCCCGACCCGTCCGACGATGAGGCCGCCGAGGCTGAAGCTGCCGGGGACATCGCAGCCCCCAGTTTCGACGTTGTCCGGATCGAGCCCGACGGCTCCGGCCTTGTCGCCGGTCAGGCCGAACCGGGCGAGGCCATCTCGATCCTGCTCAACGGCTCCGAAACGATCCGGGCGGAGGCCGACGGTTCCGGCCGCTTCGTCGCTTTCCTCGACCTGCCGCCCTCCGACCAGCCGCGCACGCTTGCGCTGCTCGCCGACCCCGAAGGCGCGGGGCGCCGTTCCGACCAGACCGTCATGGTTTCCCCCTTCACCGGCGAGCAGGTGGCCGCTGCCGAAGTGGAGGGCAGTTCCGACGACGGCGAGACCGTCGACCTCGCGCTCGCGGATGTAGGCGCAGACGACGCGGAGCTTTCCGGGCCAGCTGGCGGCGAGCAACCCGTCGCCGCAACGGAGGTCGAGCCTGAGACCGCCACGGACGCAGTCCAGCCCGACGAGGACGGCTTAGTCAGTGGCAGTCGCGCGACGGTGGACAGTGCGGCCCCCGAAGCTGAAGGCACCGACATCGCGAGTGGTTCAACGGCAGACGGCGCTGCTGGCGAGACGGGCGCTCGTGACCAGACTGCGGACAACGAAGACCCGGCCGACGTCGACGTCGACGTCGCGGCGTCTATGGAGCCGTCCGATGCCGGGCAATCGACCGATACCGAACAGGCGTCGGACATCGAACAACTCGCCGAAGCCGATCAGCCGACCGAGAGCGGACAGCTGGTCGAAACCGGTCCGGCTGCCGAAGCCGTTGCGACCGAAGGCGACTCGTCTGACGTCGCCAATGCAGACCAGCCGACCGACAGCGACACCGCGGCCGAGCTCGCGCAGAACGCCACGACCGGCGACGCGGTCACGGAACCCGACGCGGCAGCAGTCGACGCGACCGCCGCAGCTGCCGTCGATGCCGACAGCGCTCCGGTGGCTGAGGAGCTTGCTCTCACCGAAACAGACGAGGGTCCGGAAACGGACAGCGCGTCGCAAGGTGATGTCCTGGCGATGATCGAAGAGACGGCGCCGATCGGTCAGGTGTCCGAAAGTGAAGTCTTGTCCGAGCAGGGCTCCGATCTTGGGCCGGTTTCCGGCGGCAATGTCCTTGGACTGAGCGCTCATCAGAGCCTGCCGGACGGCGAGACGGCGACGAACCCGACCGTCGCGCAGCCGAGCCCGACGGGAGCGGACAAAGGGACCGACGCGACAGGCCCGCAACCGGCAAGTGACGATCCTACCGGTGCTCAAGTCGCGGAATCCGCCGGCGAGATCGAAGCACAGCCGGAAACCTTTGAAACGGCTGACGCTGCGACCGAGGTGACTGAAGCGCCGTTGAACGCCGCCGAGACGACTGACGCGCAGCCGGACTCCGGCGAGATGACGGACCCACAATCCGATGTCGCCGACGCCAGCGACCCGCGACCCACGACGAGCGAACCGACCCCGGACGCCGCCGCGACCGACATCGCGCCCGAGGTGGCCGGCGGACCGGCGCCGGACGCTCCGCCGCTGCCGGGCACGGGTGTCGCCGATGCCGGCACCACGACGGTCGGTGCGGCACCCGAGGAGGGCGACGTCGCCGCGCTCGCCGAGGCCGCACCGGGCGAGGAAGTGCCCCAAGCCGAGCAGGCGACCGCGCCGCAACCGCCCGAAAGCGAACCGCCCGAGGGCGGCGAAGCCCCGCAAGTCGCCGAGACCGCCGGCACTGCGCCGAGCGCGCCGTCGGTCATCGTCGCCGATCAGGACGGCGTGCGCGTCCTGCAGGCGGCACGTGGCGGTGATGCGGCACCGGATGTGATGTCGAGCGTCGCGCTCGACTCGATCACCTACGACCCCGAGGGCGACGTCGCGATCGCGGGCCGGGCCGGGGACGAGGGCTTCGTGCGCATCTACCTCGACAACGCGCCGATCACGACGAGCCGCATCCGCGAGGACGGCGTCTGGCGCACCACGCTCCCCGAGATCGACACCGGCGTCTACACGCTGCGGGTCGATGAAGTCTCCGCCGACGGCGAGGTGCTGAGCCGGATCGAGACGCCGTTTCGCCGCGAAGCACCCGAGACGGTGGCCCGCGTCATGGCGGAGGAGACGTCCCGTGCGGACTTCTCCGTCGCCGTGCGCACGGTGCAGCCGGGCTCTACCCTCTGGGCGATCGCCGAGGACCGCTATGGCGAGGGCATTCTCTACGTGAAGGTGTTCGAGGCGAACCGCGACCTGATCCGCGACCCCAACCTGATCTATCCCGGACAGGTCTTCCGGCTGCCCGAAGACGGCTGATCCGGCCGGCTGCTCAACCGGCTGCCTCCGGCCATAGTATTTTGGGCCAGATGAGCGAGCGGGACGCGGTGCGCAGTTGAACAGGTGCGTCGCCGTGGGTGGTCTTTCGCGCGGCAGCGCTTAAGTTCGCGTCATGCGTCGACTTCCCAAAACCTCGGCCAATCTCAACAACGAGCGTGTCAGCGGCCTGCGTACCGTGCGCAAGGTCGCGCCCTACCTGTGGCCGGATGGCGAGGGCTGGGTGAAGCGCCGCGTCGTGCTGGCGCTCGCCGTGCTGTTCGTCGCCAAGCTCGTCGCTGTCGGAACGCCCTTGTTCTACAAGGGCGCGGTCGACTCTCTGTCGGGCGAGGGGGAGGGATTCTACCTCGCCCTTGGCGCCATCGGTCTGACGTTGGCATACGGCGGCGCCCGGCTGTTGAACGTCGGCTTCCAGCAGCTGCGCGACGTGATCTTCGCCAAGGTCGGGCAACGGGCGTTGCGTCAGCTCGCGCTCGAGACCTTCAGCCACATCCACCGGCTGTCGATGCGGTATCACCTGACGCGCAAGACCGGGGGCCTGTCGCGGATCATCGAGCGCGGGGTGAAGGGCGTGGAGTTCCTGCTCCGCTTCCTGCTGTTCTCCATCGGGCCGCTACTGCTCGAGCTCTTGATGATCGGTGTCGTGCTCTTCTTCATGTTCGACATCTGGTATCTGGTCGTCGTCGCGGCGGTGATCGGCCTGTATATCTGGTTCACCTTCGCGGTCACCGAGTGGCGGGTGAAGATCCGCAAGGTGATGAACGATCAGGACACGGACGCGAACCAGAAGGCGATCGACAGCCTGCTCAACTTCGAAACGGTCAAGTATTTCGGCGCCGAGGCGCGCGAGAGCCGCCGGTACGACGGCGCGATGCGGGCCTATGTCGATGCCGCGCTCAAGACCTCCTACTCGCTGGCGTTCCTGAACTTCGGCCAGTCGGTCATCATCACCGGGGGTCTGGCCGGGGTCATGGTGATGGCCGCGATCGGCGTGCAGAACGGCGCGATGACGGTCGGCGACTTCGTCATGGTCAACGCCTACATGATCCAGATCACCATGCCGCTGAACTTCCTCGGCACGGTCTACCGCGAGATCCGGCAGGCGCTGATCGACATGGGCGACATGTTCGACCTGCTCGAACAGCCGCCCGAGGTCGAGGACAAGCCGGACGCGAAAACCCTCCGGGTGACCGGCGGCGAAGTGCGCCTCGAAGGCGTCGCCTTTGGCTATGATCCGGAGCGGCCGATACTGAAGGGGATTGATCTGACGGTCCCGGCAGGGCACACCGTGGCACTGGTCGGATCGTCGGGTGCGGGCAAGTCCACCATCGGACGGCTGCTGTTCCGCTTCTACGACGTCACGGAGGGGCGGCTCCTGATCGACGGGCAGGATGTGCGCGATGTCACGCAGGACAGCCTGCACGACCAGATCGGCGTCGTGCCGCAGGACACGGTGCTGTTCAACGATACGATCTATTACAACATCGCCTACGGGAAGGACGTCTCCACCCGCGAAGAGGTTGAGGCCGCCGCGCGTGCTGCCTCCATCCACGACTTCATCCTGTCGCTGCCGCAGGGCTACGACACGCAGGTCGGCGAACGGGGCCTGAAACTGTCGGGCGGCGAGAAGCAGCGCGTCGGTATCGCGCGCACGCTCCTGAAGAACCCGGCGATCCTGCTGCTGGACGAGGCGACCTCGGCACTCGACACCGATACCGAGCGCGAGATCCAGGGTGAGCTGCGCGAGATGTCGGAGGGGCGCACGGTCATCACCATCGCGCACCGCCTGTCGACCGTGGCGGATGCCGACCGGATCGTCGTGCTGGAGCATGGCGAAATCGTCGAGGAAGGCAGTCACGAGATGCTCCTCGCGCGGCGTGGCCGCTATGCGCAGCTCTGGGACCGGCAGGCGGCGGAAGAGGAAGCCGCCTGAACAGCACTGCCCCATTTGGCGGCAACTGCGCGCGCGTGCAGCATTGCACAGCCCGGACGCGGGCCTGCCGGGTTGCGCGACGGAAACCGGAGGCGTAGGGGCAGGGTAATTCCTCCCTCCGGAGTCCCCTCAGATGAACCTGTTCAAGACTGGCCTCGTCCTTGGCCTGCTGTCCGCCGTCGGTCCGTTCACGATCGACATGTATCTCCCCGCGCTGCCCGAGATCGGCCGGGACCTCGATGCAAGCGTGACGCAGGTGCAGATGACGCTCTCCGCCTTCTTCATCGCCTTCGGCCTGTCCCAGCTGTTCTGGGGCCCGTGGGCCGACCAAGTCGGACGCAAACTGCCGATCTACGTCGGCATCGGCATCTTCGCGATCGGCACGATCGGCTGCGCTCTCGCCCCGTCGATCGGGATGCTGGTCGCGATGCGCGTGGTGCAGGGCGTCGGCGCGGCCGTCGTCATGGTGGTGCCGCGCGCGATCATCCGCGACATGTTCACCGGCCCGCAGGGCACACGCCTGATGGCGATGGTCATGCTCGTCATCTCGGTCTCTCCGATGCTCGCCCCGCTCGCCGGCAGCGGGCTGCTGGCGTTCGGCGGCTGGCGGCTTTTGTTCTGGATGCTGGCGGTCGTGGCGGTCGGCTCGATCTTCGTCACGTCGTTCGCTCTGAAGGAGACGCTGCCGGTCGAGCGGCGCCGCGCGATCAATCTCGCCAGCCTGCGGGCAGGCGCGAAGACGCTGCTGAGCGACCCGATCTTCCTCGGCCTGACCTTCATCGGCGGCTTCGGGATGGCGAGCTTCTTCGTCTTCATTTCCTCGGCGAGCTTCGTTTACACCGAGCAGTTCGGGCTCACCGAGGTGCAGTTCTCGCTGGCCTTCGCGGCGAACGCCATCGGCTTCTTCGGGGCGAGCCAGCTCGCCGCGCCCATCAGCGAGCGGTTCGGCGTCGTTCCGGTGATCCGCGTCGCGGTCGGTATCTTCGCCTTCTTCACCACCGCGCTGCTGTTGGTGGCGCTGGCGGGCGGCGCGACGCTCTGGACGATCATGGCGCTGCTGTTCTGCGGGAACGCCGGGCTCGGCTTCGTCATTCCGACCACGATGGTCATGGCCCTCGACGAACATGGCGAGATCGCGGGCCTGGCCTCGTCGCTCGGCGGGACGTTGCAGATGGTCGCGGGCGGGCTGATGATCGCGGTCTCCTCGCCGTTCTTCGACGGCACCGCGACGCCGATGATCGCGGCCATCGCCGTCTGTGGCTGGGTGGCGATGATCCTGACGCTGATCGTGCTGCCCAAGATCACCGCGCGCGACAGGTTCGCCGCCGCGACCTGACGGTTGGTTCGATCGAGCCAGTGTGCTCTCAGGGCGCTGCGACCTACGCGAGAAACGTCAGCAGCGCCCTGTTCACGTCTTGAGGCCGTTGCTGCGGCGCGCGGTGACCGCGCAATCATCGAGGAAGACCGGCTCGCTGCAGCCTGACGGCCAGGTCGTCCGGTGGAGGGAGCGGTGAACCGCTCCCTGACCGAAATCGAGAGCGACGCGGCGCGCCGGATGCTTGCGCGCTAAGAGGGCCCCAGCCTTGGCGTCGTCGCCCGGATGGCCACGGACGGCAGTTGACGGCGCGAGGTGCGTCAATGTCGGGATCAGCGGCTCCGGTCGGTCGGGCTTGACCCGGCCGACCTTCGATCACTCGGCAGCGCGCAGCGGCAGCATCGGCTGCCCGGTCACGTCGCGCGGGCCGGCAGGGGCCACTTCGTCCGGCGTCCAGATGATCTCGGGGTGCTTGATGCGTCGTGCCTCGCGGTTCAGCGCCCAGTCCTGCGCCGCCTTGCTGCCGCGGCCGAAGGACAGCCGGGCAAGGAACCGGGCGATCCAGCGGGCGTAGGTCGTCGCCCAGACCCGCAGCGCCAGCATGGACGGCGTGAAGATCAGCGTCAGCACCGTCGCGATACCAAGGCCGAACACGACCGCGGTCGCAAGCTGCGTCCACCAGAGCGCCGTCGGCGAGCCGAGCGAGTAGCCACCCCCGAAGAAGTCGATCGACAGGCCGAACATCATCGGCGTCAGGCCCGCCATCGTGGTGATAGTGGTCAGCAGCACCGGACGCAGACGTTCTTCGGCGGTGCGCACGATGGCCTGGATACGGGGCATGTAGGCCGCGTATTCCTGGTAGGTGTCGATCAGCACGATGTTGTTGTTCACCACGATCCCCGCGAGCGCGACGATCCCGGTGCCGGTCATGATGATCGAGAAGGCCTGGTCCATGACCAGCATCCCGATCAGCACGCCGGTGGTCGACAGCACGACCGCCAGCAGCACCAGCACGGCGTTGTAGAACGAGTTGAACTGCGCGAGCAGGATGATGAACATCAGCCCCATGGCGCCTGCAAAGGCCACGACGAGGAACTGCTGGCTCTCTTCCTGGTCGGCCTGGTCGCCTGCCCACTCGTAGGAGATGTCGCCGGGCAGCGCCTCGTCCCCGTCGAGCCAGGTCGTCAGCTCTCCGATCCGTTCGTTCGGGTTCACCGGCACGAAGCGCGCGTCGCCGCCGATCGCCTCTTCCAGCTGGGCAAGGGTCACGCCGTCGTTGAGGTGGGAAAGCTGATACTGCACGCCGTCGGGGGCGGTCAGCACGGGCTGGCCGTTGTCGCGGATGCGCACGTCGCCCTCGATCCGGCGCACGAAGCCGAGCGCCCCGTCGCTACCCTCGGGCAGGTCGGAGGCCGCTTCCGGCGGGAGCGTGACCTTGAAGAAGCCGGGCTCCACGTCTGCGCGGACCTCGAAGTAGCGCTCCTGGTCGATCCGGTCGATCTGGGCGAGCTTCTCGACCGGGGTGCGGGTGATGAAGTTCGACAGCGGCACGAGGCCGTCGGCCGTGCGGACGCGCAGCGTGTCGAGGGTGGACAGCGTGCGGTCCTGCTCTGGGAAGCGGACGCGGATCTCGACTTCTTCGTCGGAACTGTCGACGCGCATCGTGTCGAGCAGGATCCCCCGCGTGACGAGCTGGACCATTGCGCCCACGGCGGCAACGTTGGCGCCGAACTGGCCGGCACGTTCGACGTCGACGTCGATCTGCCAGTCGATGCCGGGCAGGGGGAGCGTATCCTCGATCGCGATAAGGCCGGGCATCGACTCGAACCGGGCGCGCGCCTCTTCGGTCGCGGCGGTCAGCTCTTCCCAGTCCTCTCCCTTCAGGCGCAGACTCACCGGCTTGGCGGAGCCGGGGCCCATGGCGAGGTTCAGGATCTCGGTACGGATGCCGGGGATTTCGTCGAGCTTGGCCTTCAGGTTGTCCATCACGACGTTGCCGTCGAGCTCGTCGATGGTGACGCCCTCGTGGGTGCGCACCCAGTCCGGGCGGTCTTCCCAGGGCACGAGTTCGAGCTGAAGCTGGCCGATCGTGTCGGCCGGGCCGCTCGCGCCCGCGGTGTTGGAGTTCAGACCGCCATCACCAGCGAAGGCGAAGACGGTCTTGACGCCGGTGGTATCCAGCGCGGCGAGTTCGGCCTGCCGGACCAGCGCGTCCTTCTCGGCAAGCGAAAGGTTGCCGCGGGCCTGCACGTAGACGATCGACTGTTCCGGTTCGCTGTCTGCGAAGAACTCCACGCCGTTCGAATTCTGGCCGAAGTAGGTGAAGGTGCCGACGACGAAGGCCATCACGGCGCCGATGGCGACGAGCGGCATGATCGGGTTGCCGGTCAGGAACTGGATCAGCCAGCCGAAGGGCGTGTGGCCGCGCTTGGTCGAGATCTTCTTGGGCTGGCGATGGATCGCCGCCGCATCCAGCGTGATGGACAGCAGGATCGCCCCGGCGAGGAACATCGCGATGCCCGGGAGGCTGTCGACGATGCCACCGGTCTGCACCGCGCCCCCGGTCAGCCAGAGCGGGTTCAGCGTCGTCATTGCCCCCGCGAAGGTCAGCGCGGCGGCGGCGGGTACGAGCAGGGCCCGCACGACCCAGGGCAGCGCGCGACGCAGCCCGTCGGCCGCATGGCCGAAGCTGCGCGACATGCGGCCCGTGATGCCGCCCATCACGGGCAGGAACACCAGCGCCACGATCAGCGAGGCGCAGAGCACGAAGATCAGCGTCACGGGGAGCATCCCCATGAATTCGCCCACGACGCCGGGCCAGAAGAGCATCGGCAGAAAGGCGCAGAGCGTCGTCGCGGTGGAGGAGACGACCGGCCAGAACATCCGCTTCGCCGCCTCGGTGTAGGCGTGCATCGGGCCGACGCCCTCGGAGATGCGCTTGTCCGCATATTCGACGACGACGATGGCCCCGTCGACCAGCATCCCCACGGCAAGGATCAGGCCGAACATCACGATGTTGGAGATCGTGACCTCCATGATCGCGAGGAACGCGAAGCAGAGCAGGAACGACGTCGGGATCGCGAAACCCATCAGCAGGGCAGGGCGGGTGCCGAGCGCGGCGAGCACGACGATCATGACGAGCGCGATGGCCGTCAGCACCGAGCCTTCGAGCTGGCTGACCATCGAGGCGATGGTGCGGCTCTGGTCGTTCGAGGTTCCGACCTGGATCGCGTTGCGCAATTCCTCGGGCCAGCCGGCGCGTTCGGCTTCGACTTCCTCCATCACGAGCGCGGAGGTGTCGATGATGTTGAAGCCCTTGCGCTTCACCACCTGCAGCGCGACCGTGTTGACCCCGTCGAACCGCGCGGTGGAGGTGCGGTCCTCGAAGGTGAGGCGGATGTCGGCGAGTTCGCCCAGCGTGACCTGCCGGTCGCCGTCGCTTTTCACGACGAGGTCGTAGACATCCTGCGGCTCGTCAAAGCTCGACGGGATCTTCAGCGAGAAGGCCCCCTGGTCGGTCTCGATCTCGCCCGCGGCGATCAGCTGGTTGTTCTGCACGACCACGTCGACCAGCTCATTTGCGGTGACGTTGTAGGTCTCGAGACGCAGCGGGTCGATCGTGACCTCGAGCATCTCGTCGCGCTGGCCGGTCATGCTGGCCGAGAGAACCGGCTCCAGCCCCTCGAGACGATCCTGCAGGTCCTTGGCGACGCGCAGCAGCGTCCGCTCCGGCACGCGGCCGGTCAGGTTCACGATGAGGATCGGGAATTCGGAGAAGTTGATCTCGTTGATCGTGTAGTTGTCGGCGCCTTCGGGGAAGGACCCTTCGGCGGCGTTCATCGCGTCGCGCACGTCCGACATGGTCTGGGTCTTGTCCCAGCCGAACTCGAACTCCAGCGAGACACCGGCATATCCCTCCGACGCGGTGGAGGTCATGGTCTTCAGGCCGTCGAGGTTCGACAGCTCGGTTTCCATCGGCTTGACCAGCAGCGTCTCGCTGTCCTCGGCGGAGATGCCCTGGAACGGCACCGACACGAAGAGCGCGGGGATCTCGATGTCGGGCTCACCTTCCTTGGGAAGGCCGACGTAGGCTGCCGCACCGGCCAGGATGGAAAGCAGGATGAAGGCAATGACCATCCTCGCACGCGAGGCGGCCCAGTCGATGATGCCGGTCAACCGTCAGCCTCCCGATAGGTGGGCTCCACCGGAACCCCGTCCGTCACGTATTCCTGCCCGACGACGATGATGTCGACCTGATCGGGCAACCCGGTGAGCCAGACCCCGTCGGCGCTGTCGCGCACCATCCGGGCCGGCATGAAGAGCGCGGTGCGGTCGTCGGCGACGGTGCGCACGCCGAGCTCTCCCTCGTCGTTCAGCGTAAGAGCCGATTGGGGCACCAGGTGGGCGTCGCGGCCGTCGGCCTGGATCAGGATCTCCGCCGTCTCGCCGTCGCTGATCGACAGGTCCTCGTTGGGCACCGTGACCTCGATGCGGAAAGTGCGGGTCATCTCGTCGGCGGAGCGGCTGACGAAGGTGACTTCGCCGCGCACGTCCTGCCCGGAGGACAGCCGCGCACCTGCCGTCGCCCCGATATGGATCTTGGAGACGTTGGCCTCAGGCACGAACCCGACGAGGCGGATCGGCTCGAGCTGGATGATCGTCGCGCAAAGCCCGCCGACCTGCACCAGCGAGCCGCGCTCTGCCGTATCTGTTTCCGTCAGGCCACCGAACGGGGCGGTGATGGTCAGGCGCGTGATCTCACGCTCCG
Organism: Pelagovum pacificum; assembly: GCF_016134045.1. Taxonomy (NCBI): domain Bacteria; kingdom Pseudomonadati; phylum Pseudomonadota; class Alphaproteobacteria; order Rhodobacterales; family Paracoccaceae; genus Pelagovum; species Pelagovum pacificum. The sequence goes on from NZ_CP065915.1 coordinate 1,550,631, forward strand.
CCGCGGCGACGGAGGCCTGCGCGGACTGGATCGTCGCCTGGGCACCTTCGACACCGGCCTGCGCGCCCTCGATCCCGGCCTCTGCACTGGCGACTCCGGCGCTCGCGGCGACCAGCGTCGCCTGCGCGGAGGAGACGGAGGCACGGGCGCTCTCGAGCGCGGCTTCGGCATTGGCGAGCTGGGTCTCGGAGGTGTAGCCGTCCTCGCTCAGCCGGCTGGCGGCGTTGTAGTTGATCTGCGCTTCCGACAGGCGGGCACGGGCCTCTGCGACACGGGCTTCGGCCTCCGCCACGCGGGATTCGGCTTCGGCGCGGCCGGCTTCGGCCTCGGGTATGCGGGCGCGGGATTCCGGCAGGCGGGCGCGCGCCTCGGCAAGGCGGCCCTGTGCCTCTTCCAGCGATGCGGTCCGGGTGCCGGGGTCGAGCTCGCAGAGCACGTCACCCTCTTCCACGGTCGATCCCTTGGGAAGCGGTTCGGAAATCACCTGGCCGGAGGTTTCGGCCCGCACCTCGACAGTGCGGGCGGCCTCGGTGCGGCCCCGCAGGACGACGGCATCGTCGATCGTCTGGGTCTGGGAGGCGAGGGCGACGACCTTCACGCGGCCGATCTCGATCTCACCGTCGGTCACGAGTCCGCCATCGTCTTCGGCGGTAGCCTCGTCAGCGGCGGTCTTGGCCTGCACTTCTTCGACGGTTTCGCCGCGTGCGAACGCCATCAACTGATCGCGCTGAACGATAATGAAATAGAGCGCGACCGTTACCAGGATCGCAGAAATAATGGGCATGAGGCGCATATCGTAGAGCCTGTTCCTGCACTGCGGCGTTCCGAACTTGTCCGTTCACTTAGCGACTTGCCGAAAGACCGCAACCTTTCCGTGAACACATTTAAACTGAACTGACCGGTTTAGTCCAGTCGAGAGGCATTTTCGCCGCACATGCCAAGGCTTTTGTGCATGCGGCCCGCTTTACGGGCAGTCTGTGAACACTTCGGGCGGGGTCTTGTCCTGCTTCTCCGCTTCACGATAAGAGACGCCAGACAAATTCGGCCGTGATGCGGCGTCGGGGAGGCTTTGTGAGCAACAACGACAGTTTTGTTGAAGAAGTGAGCGAGGCCGTTCGTCGGGACCGCCTGTTCGCCACCTTCAGAAAGTACGGCTGGATCGCCGGCCTCGTGGTGATCGCGATCGTCGGCGGTGCCGCATGGTCGGAATACACCAAGGCCCGCGACGCGGCCGAGGCCGAAGCGCTCGGCGATGCGCTGCTCGTTGCGAACGAGGCCGACGACGCCGAGGAACGCGCCGCCGCGCTGACCCAGGTCGAGGCCGACGGCGGTGCCCGTGCCGTGGCCGGAATGCTGTCCGCCGGCGCCCTGGAAGAGGCCGGCGATGCTGCGGCTGCAGCGCAACTGCTGCGCGACCTGTCGAGTGCCGCCGACGTTCCGCCGCTCTACCGCGATCTCGCCGCGCTCAAGGCCGTGATGGTCGACCCCGACATGCCGCCCGAAGAGAAGGTGAACGCGCTCGACAGCCTCGCCCAGCCGGGTGCGCCGTTCCAGCTTCTGGCGAAGGAACAGCAGGCCTACGCGCAGGTCGCCGCCGGTGACCGCGAGACGGCGCTCGGCACGCTCCGCTCGATCGTCGACGATGCCGGCGTTTCGCAGGGCTTGCGCGACCGGGCCCAGACGTTGATTGTGGCGCTCGGAGGAGATGTCACCGACGGTGGCGCCGCTCCGGAAGAATGACGAACGAGAGGCTACAGGCAGTGGTGCGGGGCATGACCAAGTTGAACGGCCGGACCCTACTGGTCGCACTGACGCTGCTGGCGGCCTGCGGTGAGCCGGACGTCCGGCTCCCGGGGGAACGGATCGGACTTCGCTCGTTCAATGGCGGGGCGGACCCGGTCACCTACTCTGAATCGCAGCCGAACACGTCGCGGCCGATCTCTCTGCCCGCGTCCCGGCTGAACGCCGACTGGACCCACCGGGGCGGCAGCGCGAGCCATCTGCTTCAGCATCCCTCGCTCGGCGGCAACCTGTCGCTGGCCTTCCGCACCGACATCGGGTCCGGCAATTCGCGCCGCGCCCGGATCACCGCCGACCCGGTTGTGGGCGACGGGCGGGTCTTCACCTTCGACTCCAACACGCAGGTCAGCGCGGTCTCGACCGCCGGCGCGCCGCTCTGGACGGTGTCGGTGCGTCGTCCGCTGGACCGCGCCTCCGACGCATCGGGCGGCGGCCTCGCCTACGGCGGGGGCATGGTCTACGTCACCACCGGTTTCGGAGAGTTGATCGCGCTCGACGCCGCGACGGGCGGAGTGGCCTGGCGCCAGGACCTCGACGCCTACGGCGGTGCCGCGCCGACCGTGTCGGGCGATCTTGTCTTCGTCTCCGCGCGTGACGGCCGGGCCTGGGCGGTGGAGCGCTCCAACGGGCGCGTGCGCTGGACCATGCCGGCCACCCCCGCAGCGCAGGGCTACGGCGGCGGCTCCGGTATCGCGGTCTCGAACGGCGTGGCGGTCATGCCGTTCCCGAGCGGCGAAGTCACCGCGGCCTTCCAGCAGGGCGGCATCCGCCGCTGGACCTCTTTCGTCGCGGGCCAGCGCACGACGCGCGCGCTGTCGGCCAACATCGACATCTCCGGCGATCCGGTGATCTCGGGCGACCGCGTCTACGTCGGCAACGCGTCGGGGCAGACCGTCGCGCTCGACCTCGCGACGGGGGACGAGATCTGGTCCGCCCGTCACGGCGCGCAATCGCCGGTGATCCCGGTCGGCGGCTCGGTCTTCCTCGTCAACGACCTGAACCAGCTCGTCCGCCTCGACGCGGCGACCGGTGCGTTGATCTGGCGGACCCAGATGCCCGACCTCGCGCAGCGCAACGGCCTGTTCCGCACCCGCACTGCGAGCTTCGCGCATTACGGCCCGGTGATGGCCGGTGGCCGGTTGATCGTCGCCTCCTCTGACGGGCAACTGCGGCAGTTCGATCCGCGCTCCGGTCAGCTGCTCGGCGCGGTCGCGCTGCCGGGTGGTGCGGCGACGAACCCCGCCGTGGCGGGGGGCATCCTCTACGTGGTCAACCGGGACGGCGAACTTCTCGCTTTCCGTTGAAGGCGATCGGGTGTATCGGGCCGGGTTCCAAACCCGCTAGAGTCCATCCATGAGCTTTACCCTCGCCATCGTCGGCCGGCCCAACGTCGGAAAGTCCACCCTGTTCAACCGTCTCGTCGGGCGGCGGCTGGCGCTCGTCGACGACCAGCCCGGCGTGACCCGCGACCTGCGGGAGGGCGAGGCACGGCTCGGCGACCTGCGCTTCACCGTGATCGACACGGCGGGGCTTGAGGATGCGACCGACGACAGCCTGCAGGGCCGGATGCGTAGGCTGACCGAGCGCGCGGTGGAGATGGCGGACATCTGCCTCTTCGTCATCGACGCGCGGGTCGGAGTGACTCCGGTCGATGAAATCTTCGCCGAGATCCTTCGTAAGAAGAGCGCGCACGTCATTCTCGCCGCGAACAAGGCCGAAGGCCGCGCCGCAGAAGCGGGCCTGTTCGAGGCCTATTCGCTCGGCCTCGGCGAGCCGCTCGCGATCTCCGCCGAACACGGCGAGGGAATGAGCGACCTGCTCTCCGTCCTGATGCCGCTGGCGAGCGAGCATGAAGAGCGCGCCGAGACCGATGCGCCGGTGATCGACGTCGATGTCTTCGAGGACGACGAGGACGGCGCGTCCGCGCCCGACTGGCGACCGTCGCAGACCCGGCCGCTTCAGGTCGCCGTGGTCGGTCGGCCGAATGCGGGTAAGTCGACGCTCATCAACAAGATCCTCGGCTACGACCGGCTTCTGACCGGGCCGGAGGCGGGGATCACCCGCGATTCGATATCCCTGTCGCTCGACTGGGACGGCACGCCCGTCCGGTTGTTCGACACGGCGGGCATGCGCAAGCGCGCCCGGGTGCAGGACAAGCTCGAGAAGCTGTCAGTCGCCGACGGTCTGCGCGCGGTGAAGTTCGCCGAAGTTGTCGTCGTTCTGCTCGATGTCGAGATCCCGTTCGAGCAGCAGGACCTCCGCATTGCCGACCTCGCCGAGCGCGAAGGCCGCGCGGTGGTGGTCGCGGTGAACAAGTGGGACCTCGAGAACGAGAAGCAGGACAAGCTGCGCGAGCTGCGGGAAGAGTTCGAGCGCCTGCTGCCGCAGCTGCGTGGCGCGCCTCTGGTGACGGTGTCCGCCAAGACGGGCCGTGGCCTAGACCGGCTGCACGATGCCGTGGTGCGCGCGCACGAAGTCTGGAACCGCCGGGTGCCGACCGCCGCGCTGAACCGCTGGCTGGCCGAGATGGTCACCGCGCACCCGCCGCCCGCGCCGGGCGGCCGCCGGATCAAGCTGCGCTACGCAACGCAGGCGAAGACCCGTCCGCCGGGGTTCGTCGTCATGTGCTCCTATCCAGACAAGGTGCCGGAGAGCTATTCCCGCTACCTCGTGAACGGCCTGCGTGAGGACTTCGACATGCCGGGCACGCCGATCCGGCTGCACATGCGGTCACAGTCCGACAAGAACCCCTACAAGGGCAAGAAGAAGTCGATCCCCTCGCGCCTGCGCAAGCACCTCGACAAGCCGTCCTTCAAGGACAAGTGACGGCTCAGCCTTCGCGGCGTGCCAACAGGCGCGTCGCGAGCGGACGCAGGATCAGCGCGGCGATCAGCAGGATGCCGAGCAGCGCCAGCGTCGCGATGCCCGGGCTCGCGCCGGCCGGGGCGTTCTTCACCATGATGCCTGTCAGCGCCCAGATCACCGCGATGCCGTAGGCCGGGCTGACCTGCGGGCGGCTCTGCACCGCCGCTGCGACCAGCAATGCGAGCGGCAGGCAGACCCAGGCCCAGCCGGTCGGTCCCAGCACAAGTCCGTAACCAGCCGCTGTCGCGCCGAGCGAGACGAAGCTCGCCGCCGTCAGCCAGCCCGCAAACAGGCCGACCGGGTGGCGCAGCGTCCAGCGATCGAAGATCGGCGTCCGCAACAGCGCCGCGATCGCACCGCCCGCCATCAGGAATATCATCACGGTGGCGAGCAACGCACTTTCGTTCGCGACCGCGAGCCACGGCACGCCGACGGCGAGCGCGATGAGGAGGGGGCCGCGCACCTTCTCCCACTCCGGATCGTCGCCGCGCGACTTCAGACCGAACGCGGCGGACACGATGAGCCAGAGGTAGATGATGCCCCAGATCGAGAACGCCCATCCGGCGGGCTGGATCGGAGGCGAGTCCTGCGGTACGGGCAACTGATTGCCGTCGTAGCCCTGGAATGGCTCGGTGACGAAGGGAGCCGCCGCGAAAGCGACGGCAAGAAGCAGGGTGGCCCAGGCCGTGATGGTGCGTCTCATGTTGTGAATACGCACGAGACGGCAGTTCGGTTCACCCGGATTGCGAGCAAGCGAGATGTTTCGCGCGCGAAACTGATGAACGCGTGTCCGGTAGCGGGCAGTGGCGCATCCGAGGGCGCTCGGGATGTCGATGAAGTCCGGGGCGTTACGCGGAAAGCGCGGAATCAACGCCGCAGGCCGCCGCACCATCGCCGGGCCGCGCCCCATCGACGGCGCGGCTCAGCGCGGGGAGGGGCGGACATTGCGGTCCGCCCGACCCGATCTCAGACCAGCTCACCCTCGGGCGTCACCTTGGTGCGGCCGCCGAGGTAGGGGTGCAGCGCGGAGGGCAGGGTGACGGAGCCGTCCTCCTCCTGACCGTTCTCCAGCACCGCGATCAGCGCGCGACCCACGGCGAGGCCGGAGCCGTTCAGCGTGTGCACGAACTGCGGCTTGCCGTCGCCGTCCCGATAGCGGGCGTTCATCCGCCGGGCCTGGTAGTCGCCGGCGACGGAGACCGAGCTGATCTCGCGGTAGCGGTCCTGACCGGGGAGCCAGACCTCGATGTCGTGGGTCTTCCGCATCCCCGCGCCGAGATCGCCGGTGCAGAGCACCACGGTCCGGTAGGGCAGGCCGAGACGCTCCAGCACCGCTTCGGCGCAGGAGGTCATGCGCTCATGCTCGGCGGCGCTGTCCTCGGGCTTGGTGATGGAAACCATCTCGACCTTCTCGAACTGGTGCTGGCGCAGCATTCCGGAAGTGTCGCGTCCGGCGCTGCCGGCTTCGGAGCGGAAGCACTGGGTGTGGCTCGTCATCCGGATCGGCAGCTGGTCGGCTTCCAGCATCTCTCCGTTCACGACATTGGTGAGCGTGACTTCGGAGGTCGGGATCAGCCACCAGCCGTTGGTGGTCTGGTAGCTGTCCTCGCCGAACTTGGGCAGTTGTCCGGTCCCGTACATCATCTCCTCGCGGACGAGCACGGGCGTGATCATCTCGGTCAGGCCGTGCTCCGTCGTGTGCAAGTCCAGCATGAACTGGGCGAGCGCGCGGTGGAGGCGGGCCATCGCGCCGCGCATGACGACGAAGCGGCTGCCTGAGAGCTTGGCCGCGGTCTCGAAATCGAGGCCGCTGGTCGCGGCGGGGATCTCGTAGTGCTCGAGCGGGGTGAAGGAGAAGTTGCGCGGGCTGCCGACCTTGCGGATCTCGACGTTGTCGTCCTCGTCCTTGCCGTCGGGGACCTCGTCGTAGGGCAGGTTCGGGATGCCCATGAGCAGGTCATGAAGCTTCGCATCCTCGGCCTTGGCGTCGTCGTTCAGCTTGGCGATTTCGGCCTTCTTGGTCGCGACTTCGGCGCGGAGTTTCTGGAACTCCTCCTCGTTGCCGGCGGCCTTTGCGGCACCGATCGCCTTGGCGGCGGTATTGGCGGCGGCCTGCGCGGTCTCGGCCGCCTGGATCTTGGTGCGGCGGCTCTCGTCGAGGACCAGGATCTCGGAGGAGACCGGCGCGAGTCCCCGGCGGGAGAGGGCGGCGTCGAAGGCGGCCGGGTTCTCTCGGATAGCGCGGATGTCGTGCATGGGTCTCTTCCCTCTGCTGGTGGTTCGGGCGCGGTATGCCCGATCCTCGCGGTAGGGAAAAGAGGGCGGCGACGCGTCGCGTCCGTCAGGTTGCGGGAGGCAGGAAACGGTCGATCAGCGCACCTGCGATATCGTCGGCGGCGATGCGTGCGGCCTGACGGTCGGCGAGCGCGATGTCGTAGAGCGCGATCATCGCCTCGATCCCGGTGCCGACGGTGAGCGCGTTGACCAGCCGCTCCGCCGTCGCGTCGTCGAGCGGATCGCCGGCCTCGGACAGGGCACGTCTGTACATGACCACCCGGCGCGCGCCGCGGCGAGTCGGCAAGGTGGACTTGTCGGGCTGCCACGCGGCGAGGTTCAGCGACAGGTATTGCCGGAAGGTCGGCTCGTGCTCGACCGCGAGGTCGAAGAAATAGCCGCTGATCGCCATCAACCGGCTGCGCAGGTCCTCGGCGCCCGCGACGACCTCTTCATAGTCGAGCACGGACAGGTCGAGCACCGCTTCGGCGGTCAGGACCGCCGGGTCACTGAAGTAGCGATAGGCGGTCGCACGGGAAATCCCGTGCACTTCGGCCGCCGCGACAACGGTCACCGTCTCTCCACGAGCGAGGAGTTGACGGGCACCGTCGAGGATCGCGTGGCGGGTCCGATCTTTCTGAGCTGCGCGGGCCATCCTATCCTTTATGAGACGCTTGTCTTATTATGAAAATGGTGTATCACGATGAGACATTGATTATCAATACTTCCCGGAGTCCTCAGATGTCGGATCGACCCCGCACTTTCAACGTTCTCAATATCCTCATGAAATTCCATGCCTTTCCGGGCGACTCGATGAACAAGTTCTGCCTTGTCGAAGCGCTCGTGCCGGTCGGGGCGGGCGCGCCGCCGAACCACCACGCCGGTGAGACGGAGGCCTTTTACGTCCTCGACGGCCAGATCGGCTTCATGGTCGAGGGTGAGGAGATCCTCGCCGGGCCGGGCGACTATGTCGCGATCCCCGACGGTGCGGTCCATGCCTTCCAGGCGGTCGGTGACGGGCCGGCGCGTATCCTGATCCTGAACGCGCCGGGTCACATGCACGAGACCTTCTTCACCGGGATCGGCACGGAGCTGCTGGACGGGCAGACCACCTTGCCGGAGCCTGCCGCGCCCGACATCCCGATGGTCATGGCGAAGGCGCAGGAGTCCGGCATGACCATGGTCGTGCCCGCCTGACCTCTCTCTGAACGATCCTTCGTGGCCGGCCCCCTATTGCGGGACCGCCGGCCACGGAGCGGGGCCTTCGGGTCTCCGGCTGCGGTCCGGTCCCGGTATTCTTGCGGGTGCCGGGCCGTTCGCTTTCGCCGTCCGACAATGTTGCAAAACCCCACCGAAGCGGGGCGGCGCGACGCCGGTGCAGTTGCGTCCCGGCGACTCTATGTCCATATGGCCTCCCAACCGGGGCGGTGCCCCGCAACGCACAGGTAGGAGTTCCCATGGAAGGTGGCGCAATCGCCCAGTTCATTCCGCTGATCCTGATCTTCGCGATCATGTATTTTCTGCTGATCCGTCCCCAGCAGAAGAAGCTGAAGCAGCACCAGTCGATGGTCGCCGCGCTGCGTCGCGGGGACCAGGTCGTCACGCAGGGCGGTCTGATCGGCAAGGTCAGCAAGGTGAAGGACGACAACGAGATCGAAGTCGAACTCGCCGCGGGTGTCATCGTGCGCGTCGTACGTTCCACCATCAGCCAGGTCGTCAACAAGACCGAGCCGGTGAAGGAAAAGGCCTGATGCGCCTGCTGCCACTCGTCCTTCTGATATTGACGGGTGGCAGTCCGGCAGCGGCGCAGGAGGATGGGGCCTGTGGCGTCCGGCTCCGCGCCACGGTCGATGTCGGGGTCATGCAGTCGATGCGCGTCGGACGGATCCTCGCCGACCGGAGCGATCCCGTCGGCGGTGTCGTCGACCTCGTTTCGGCGGGGACGTTCGACATCCACTTGCGCGATGTCACGGACTTCGATGCGGCGGCACAGTCAGATCTGTTCCGGCCGGCGCTCGGGCAGATTTTCCTGATGGATGGTGACGCGCGGGTCGAGCCGCCGCTGGCGGAGGGCCTCGTCGTCACCGATGCGCGTCCGAAGATGGACGGGGCGGGCCGGCCTGCGGTGTCGCTGAAGTTCGACACCCTCTCCGCAGAACGGATCAACCGGGTCACGTCGGAAAATATCGGACAGCTGCTCGCCTTCGTGATCGACGGTGAGGAGGTCGCGACGGCGACGGTGCTCGAGGCGGTCGGCGACACCATTCTGCTGAGCGGCAATTTCACCGACGCCGAAGTGGCGGAGAAGGTGGCGACGATCGGCTATGGCTCCCTGCCGGACGCGATCGAGGTCGAAACCGTGGAGGCCACGGGAACCCCATGCGACTGATCCCGGCAGGCCTGCGGCAATCGGCGCCCCCCGCATCGGACTTGCTGCTGGCGTCCGGCGTGGTAGAGCCGTGGCGCTGCGGATCGCGGGACGACTAGAAGGACAAGAGATGCTGAACATCCCTCTGTGGCGGAAGGTGCTGGTGTGGCTCATCGTGGCTGCCGGTCTCCTGCTCGCGCTGCCGAACCTGTTCTATTCACGTGTTGAGATGTCGAACGACGCCGAGGCGGTGATCGCGTCGGGTGAGTCGAACGACGAGTTGATGGCCGCCGCCGGTCAGTGGCCCTCGTGGCTGCCGGACGGGCTGGTGAACCTCGGCCTCGACCTTCGCGGCGGTGCGCATCTTGTCGCACGCGTCGAGGTCGCCGACGTCTACGAAAGCCGGATGGACTCGCTCTGGCCGGAAGTGCGCGATGCGCTGGCCGCAGAGCGGGACACGATCGGCTTCGTCACCCGCGAGGAATCCGCCCCCGATCAGCTGGTGGTCCGCATCTCCGAGGCGGACGGCGCGAGCCGGGCGCTTGAAGTGGTGCGCGGGCTGGCACGGCCCGTCGCGTCGATCTCCGGCGCGGGGCAGATGGACATCGCGGTGTCCGCCGACGGCCCCGTCCTGACGATCGGCCTGACCGAGGCGGAACGCGTCGCGATGGACGACCGCACGGTTCGCCAGTCGCTCGAGATCGTGCGCCGGCGGATCGACGAGGTCGGCACCCGCGAGCCGTCGATCCAGCGGCAGGGCGACCAGCGTATCCTGATCCAGGTGCCGGGCGTCGGCTCCGCGCAGGAACTCAAGGACATCATCGGCACGACCGCGCAGCTGACCTTCAGCGCCGTGGTCGGCACCGCGTCGAGCGCCGACGAGAACCCCGGCGCCGGCAACGAGATCGTGCCCTTCCGGGACGAGCCGGGACGCTTCCTCGTGATCGAGACGGCGCCCGTCGTCTCGGGCGAGGATCTCGTCGATGCGCAGCCGACGTTCGATCAGAACAACCGTCCCGCCGTCAGCTTCCGTTTCGATCCGACCGGGGCGCGCCGCTTCGGCGACTACACGTCGGAGCATGTGGGCGAACCCTTCGCGATCATCCTCGACGACGAGGTGATCTCCGCCCCCAACATCAACGAGCCGATCCGGGGCGGCAGCGGTATCATCACCGGCAACTTCACGGTGGAGAGTTCGACCGACCTCGCGGTTCTGCTGCGCGCCGGTGCGCTGCCGGCGGAGCTGACGTTCCTCGAGGAGCGGACGATCGGGCCGGAACTCGGGCAGGACAGCATCGACGCGGGCACGATCGCCTGTATCGTCGCCTTCGCGGGCGTCATGATCTTCATGGTGCTGAGTTACGGCCTGTTCGGGCTGTTCGCCGACATCGCGCTGCTCGTGAACGTCGGGCTGATCTTCGGCCTTCTGTCGATGATCGGCGCGACGCTGACGCTGCCCGGCATCGCGGGGATCGTGCTGACGATCGGCATGGCGGTCGATGCCAACGTCCTTGTCTTCGAGCGGATACGCGAGGAGCTGAAGACGGCGCGCGGGCCAAGCCGGGCGATCTCGCTCGGCTACGAGAAGGCGCTGTCGGCCATCATCGACGCCAACATCACAACGTTCATCACGGCGGTGATCCTGTTCGCCATCGGCTCCGGTCCGGTGCGCGGCTTCGCGATCACCCTCGGCCTCGGCATCCTGACGTCGGTCTTCACCGCGATCTTCGTGACGCGGATCCTGATCGTCACCTGGTTCGACCGCCGCCGTCCGAAAACGATCGAGGTCTGAGACATGCGACTGCGACTGGTACCCGAGACGACCAACTGGGATTTCTTCGGCCGCATCACGCTGTGGCTCGGCATCTCCGGGTTCATGCTGATTCTCGCCCTGGCCTCCTTCGGCATCCGCGGGCTGAACTACGGCATCGACTTCGCCGGCGGCACGACGATCCGTACCGAAAGCAGCGAGCCGGTGGATGTCGGCGCCTACCGTGAGGCGCTGGCGCCGCTCGACCTGGGCGACGTGACGATCACCGAAGTGTTCGATCCGACCTTCGGGGAAGACCGCAACGTCGCCTCCCTGTCGATCCAGGCGCAGGACGGGCAGGAAGCCGTGTCGGGCGAGACGATCGCGGCGGTGCAGGCTGCACTGACCGAGCTGAGCCCCGACATCACGTTCCCGAGCGTCGAGTCGGTCGGCCCGACCGTGTCGGGCGAGCTGATCCAGACGGCGGCCCTCGCCGTGATGCTCGCGATCGGGGCGGTGCTGATCTACATCTGGCTGCGGTTCGAGTGGCAGTTCGCGCTCGGCGCCGTGGTCGCGCTGGTCCATGACGTGGTTCTGACGCTCGGCGTCTTCTCGGAAGTGGGCATCCGTTTCGACCTCGCCATCATCGCGGCGCTGCTGACGATCGTCGGCTATTCGCTGAACGACACCGTGGTCGTGTTCGACCGGGTGCGCGAGAACCTGCGGCGCTACAAGAAGCGGCCGCTGAAGGAAGTGCTCAACCTGTCGATCAACGAGACGCTGAGCCGGACCTTCATGACCTCGTTCACGACGCTGCTGGCCCTGATCGCGCTTTATATCCTGGGCGGGGATGTGATCCGGGGCTTCGTGTTCGCGATGATCTGGGGCGTCGTGGTCGGGACCTACTCGTCGATCTTCGTCGCCTCGGCGCTGCTGCTGAAGCTCGGCGTGAAGCGCGACTGGTCGAAGCCCGAAGCGGGGCAGGCGCAGGGCCCGGCGGGCACGCAGTTCAAGAGTTCCGACAGCTGATGCCGGGAGAGCGGATTTTCGACGAAAATCCGGGGGCCGCTTCGGCGGCCCTTCTATTTTTCGGCGAAAAATAGGCTCCCGTGGAGCCGTATCTCCTGGGACTTGCGGCGCTTGTCGCCGGCACCGTCCGGGGCTTCAGCGGCTTCGGCACCGCGATGATCTACCTGCCGGTCGCGGGCCGCTTCCTCGACCCGTTCGAGGCGATCACCACGCTGATGCTGATGGACCTCGTCGGGCCGCTGCCCGGCATCCCGGCCGCCCTGAAACATGCCCATCGGGCCGACCTCGGGCGGCTGCTGATCGGGCTGCTGGTCGGCATGCCAGTGGGCTTCGCCGTCCTGCTCGTCGCGTCGCCCGACCTGTTCCGTACGCTGGTTTCGGGCATCACGCTGATCCTGCTGGTCTTCCTGGTCTCGGGCGTGCGCTATCGGGGCACGCTCGGCGCGGGTGGTATCTTCGGCACCGGGGTCGCCTCGGGGCTGCTTGGCGGGGTGGCGGGGCTGTTCGGCCCGCCGGTGATCCTCGTCTACATGGCGCGCCCACTGAGCCCGGCGGTGATCCGCGCCAATGTCCTGATCTTCCTGATGCTGGCCGATGTCAGCCTGATCGCGCTCTATGCCGGGACGGGCGAGATCGTCGGCGGCGCGGTGGTCACCGGGGTGCTGTTGATGATACCCAACCTCGTGGGCAACTGGATCGGCGGACGGCTCTTTGACGAGCGGCGGGAGCGGCTCTACCGTCTGGTCTCCTACTCCATCATCGCGGCCTCGGCGATCGCCGGGCTGCCCTTCTTGCGATAGAGGCCGGGGAGGCCGGAGCGATGCGCCTGAACGAGATCACCTTCAACGACGCGCTGCCGATCGATGGCTATGGTCCGGGGTTCTTCCGGATCGGCGACGAAGCGGTCGAGGGGCCGTTGACCGTCTCGCCCTCGGGCGTCGGCGCTTGGGGCGGCTATGACGACGCGGAGGCGCTGCTGGCGCTGGCGGGGGCCGTGGACGTGCTGTTCGTCGGGACGGGTCCGGAGATCGCGCATTTGCCGGCCGGCTTGCGGGGCAAGCTCGAGGATGCGGGGCTCGGTGTCGAGGTCATGGCCTCGCCGGCCGCCTGCCGGACCTACAACGTCCTTCTGGCCGAGGGCCGGCGGGTCGCGGCCGCGCTGCTGCCGGTCTAGCGCCCGTGTCCGGCGTGGTGTCGGAGTATTTCTGGCCAGATGAGGCGAGCAGGGCGCGCCCCATTCCCACCGTGCGCGGGGTAGAGTAGGCCTTTGGCGATGTTGAGCGTTCGTGAACTGACCGTGGCGCGCGGGGGCGTGCCGGTGCTGGACGGGGTGAGCCTGTCGCTTGCGCCCGGTGAGGCGCTGGTGCTGCGCGGCCCGAACGGGATCGGCAAGACGACCCTTCTGCGCACGATCGCAGGGCTTCAGCCGGCGGTCGCGGGCGAGGTCGAGATTGCCGGCGAGGCGGCCTACGCGAGTCACGCCGACGGGATCAAGGCGCAGCTCACCGTTGCGGAGAACCTGGCGTTCTGGGCGTCCGTCCATGGCGGCACGGTCAGCGACTCGCTGTTCGAGGATTTCGACCTGATCGAGTTGCGGGACCGACTGGCGGGGACGCTTTCGGCCGGCCAGAAGCGGCGGGCCGGGCTGGCGCGGCTCGGGCTCGTGGGGCGGCAGCTGTTGCTGCTGGACGAGCCGACGGTATCGCTCGACCGGCAGTCGGTGGCCCTGTTCGCGCGGTTCCTGAAGGAGCGGCACCTGGCCGGGGGCGGGGCGGCGCTGATCGCGACGCATATCGACCTGGGTCTCGATGCGCCGGAGCTTGATCTGACGCCCTTCGCGGCAAAGCCGGATGCGGCCGGCGGCACGGACGAGGCGTTCCTGTGATCGCGCTGCTCGTGCGGGACCTGCGGCTTGCCGTGCGCGCGGGTGGCGGGTTCGGGCTTGGCCTCGCGTTCTTCCTGATCCTCGTCGTGCTGGTTCCCTTCGGTGTGGGGGCGGAGGTCGGCGTGCTGCGGGCCATCGCCCCGGGTATCCTGTGGGTGGGGGCCTTGCTGGCATCGCTCCTGTCGCTCGACCGGATCTTCGCGCTCGACTGGGAGGACGGGGCGTTGCCGCTGATCGCGACCTCGCCCTTGCCGCTGGAGGGGGTGGCGCTGGTCAAGGCACTGGCGCACTGGCTGACGACGGGGCTGCCGCTGACGCTGGTGGCGCCGGTGTTGGGCGTGCTGCTGAATCTCGCGCCCTCCGCCTACGGCTGGCTGGTCCTCGCGCTCGCCATTGGTACGCCGGCGCTGTCGGTGATCGGGACCTTCGGGGCGGCGCTCACCGTTGGCCTGAAGCGGGGTGGCTTGCTGCTCTCGCTGCTGGTGCTGCCGCTTTACGTACCGACGCTGATCTACGGGGCGGAGGCGGTCCGGCGCGGGGCCGAGGGGCAGGGGGGTGGTGCGGCGCTCGCGCTGCTCGCCGCGATCACGCTGGGGTCGGTGGCGCTGTTGCCCTTCGCGTCGGCTGCGGCATTGCGCGTCAACCTTCGGTGAAACCATTGAGGGCGCTCGCGGGCGCCGTTAAGAGATCCTCCATGTCGCTGTGGGATTATGCCAACCCGAAGAAGTTCGTCGAGACGACGACTCCGCTGCTGCCGTGGATCGGTGGCGCGGCGGTCGGGCTTGTCGTGCTCAGCCTCGTCTGGGGCTTCTTCTTCACGCCGGAGGCGGAGCGGTTCGGCTCCACGGTGAAGATCCTCTATGTCCACGTGCCGAGCGCGCTGATGGCGATCAACGCGTGGCTGATGATGCTGGTCGCCTCGCTGATCTGGCTGGTGCGCCGCCACCACGTGAGTGCGCTCGCCGCCAAGGCCGCCGCGCCGGTCGGGGTGGCGATGACGGTCATCGCGCTGGCGACCGGGGCGATCTGGGGGCAACCGACATGGGGCACCTGGTGGGTGTGGGACCCGCGGCTGACCTCGTTCCTGATCCTGTTCCTGTTCTACCTCGGCTACATCGCCCTCTGGGAAGCGATCGAGGACCCGGACGCCGCCGCCGATCTGACGTCGGTGCTCTGCATGGTCGGCTCGGTCTTCGCGATCCTGAGCCGCTATGCCGTGCGCTTCTGGAACCAGGGGCTGCACCAGGGGACGTCGGTGCCGATGGCGACTGGCGGGCGGACGGTGTCGGACGTCTATTTCGTGCCGCTGCTGCTGGCGATGGCAGGCTTCGTCCTGCTGTTCGTCTGGCTGGTTCTGCTGCGCACGACGGCTGAAATCCGGGTGCGCCGGACGAGCGCACTGGCGACCCGTGCCCGACGTGCGGCGGAGGCGCGGAGCTGATGGTGAACCTTGGCAATTACGCGGGCGAAGTGCTGTCGGCCTACGGGGTGACGATCCTTGTCCTCGCCGTGTTGATCGGCCTCTCAGTGCGCAAGTCCCGCAAGGCGCGGGCGGCACTCGACGCGGTGGAGCGGCAGAATGGCTAGGATCAGACCCCTGATGATCGCGCCGCCGGTGATCTTCGCCGCGCTGGCTGGGCTCTTCGCCGCGGGGATGTACCGCGACAATCCCGACGAGCTGCCCTCGACCCTGATCGACCGACCGGTTCCGGACCTCGAGGGCGTGCAGCTTGCGTCTTACCCGACGTTCTCGTCCTCCGACCTGGCCGACGGAGAGGTGAAGATCGTGAACTTCTTCGCCTCATGGTGTCCGCCGTGCCGCGCTGAACATCCGGCGCTGATGGAGCTGTCGGAGGAAGGGGTGCCGGTCTACGGCGTCAACAAGTCCGACCCGGAGGACAACGCGCTCGCCTTCATCGAGGAGATGGGCAATCCCTACCGCGCGATCGCGGTGGACCGGAACGGTCGCGACTCGATCGACTGGGGCGTGGTCGCGCTGCCGGAGACCTTCGTGGTCGATGGCGACGGGGTGATCGTGCTGAAGTTCTCCGGCCCGATCCACGGCGTGATGGACACGATCATCCGACCGGCACTGGCCGAAGCGGCGGAGTAGCCTCACTCCATCGCGGTGTGAGTCGTGCGCACCCAGATTTCCCGACCATCGGCGATGACACGAACGCAGCCTTCGCTCGACGGGGCGCAGCTGCTGCGGGGACGCGGCGCCTCAGGCGCCGACATGGGCTGCGAGGGCACGAGCGCGGTCAGCCGTGAGACGGCGCTGTCCGCCTCACCGGAGAGCGCGAGGCTGGTCAAAAGGATCCCGATGCCAAGCACCATGGTGACGAGCCCGCCGTGATTGCGCGTCTTGCGCGGTGCCCGGTCGAGCCGGGTCATGACCAGCACGAAGATCGCACGTCCGCCGAAAATCAGCGTGGAGAGGAGCAAGACCTTCGGCAAGACGCCCGAGGTCAGCACGCCGAGCAGCGCCCCGATCCGGTCGAACAGGTCGAAGACAACCGCCAGCAGCGAAGAGAAGAGCTGTCCCATGTGTGCACCCATTACCTGACACCGCGATCAGTCAGAGCGGCCGAACGCGGCCAAAACGGGGCAATCTGCGGTTGCGGCCCGCCTCCGTCAAATCCGTTGCCGGATCACAACGCCGTGGTAAGTTGACGCGGGGTAAAATGGGAGGTGTCGAAATGAGTCGCCTGATGATCGGGGTGCTCGCCCTGAGCGCGGCACCGGTTCTGGCGGAGCCGTCGCTCGAACGAGGGACGTACCTCGTCGAGGGGCCGGCAGCCTGCGGAAACTGCCACACGCCGCTCGGGCCGGACGGGCCGATGATGGAGATGTCGCTCGGCGGGCGGGTGGTGGAGGACAGTGCGGCCTTCACCGCCATCGCCGACAACATCACGCCCGGTGGCGCCGTGGCGGACTGGACGGACGAGGAGTTCGTCCGCGCGATCCGCGAGGGAATCAGGCCGGACGGGTCGGTGATCGGGCCGCCGATGCCGATCGCGTTGTATCGGGGGCTTTCGGACGACGACGTGATGTCGATGGTGCTCTACCTGCGCGGAGTGCCGGCGGTCGACAATGACCCGGGTGAGAGTACCTACAACATCCCGCTGCCGCCGGCCTACGGCCCGCCGATCGAAAGCGTGGCCCATCCCGAGGACGGCGTGACCGAGGCCTACGGCGCATACTTGGCAGGACCGGTGGCGCATTGCCTCGAATGTCACACGACGATGGGCGAGATGGGGCCGATGTTCGACACGCACCTCGGCGCCGGCGGCCTCGAGTTCCACGGGCCTTGGGGCGTCTCCGTGGCGTCCAACATCACGCCGTCAGGGGACGGGATCGCGGGCTATAGCGACGAGGAACTGGCCGCGATGATCACGCAGGGCGTGCGACCGGATGGCGGTCCGATGTACCCGCCGATGCCCTACGCCAACTTCGCACGCATGACAGAGGACGACCTTGCCGCCGTGATCCTCTACTTGCGCTCGATGCCGCCGCTGCCCGATCCGTGAGGGTCAGTAGCGCAGCCAGCCGAAGGCGCGGCTGACGAAGTGCGCGGCGTCCTTGATGACGGGGTCGCCGTGCGCCATCAGCACTTGCCGGACCGGCCATGCGGCGATCCGGCCGATGTCCTGTCGCGCCTGCCGCTTGTTGGTGAAGGCGACCCCGAACTTCCGCGGCACGGTCGCCTCGGGCTCCAGCATCCGGTCGAGCCGAGCGATCAGCCGGCGCGGCCCGGTGAAGTGATCGGGCGGGAAGTTCTGCACGAGGTCGGTGAAAATCAGGGTGCCGCTGGCGCGGTGGAAGAAGACCACTTCCTCCGTAAGGACGTTGCCGCGCACGATGACCTGATCGATCTGGCCGGCCCATTCGGGATGCGGTTCGGGGCCGAGGTCCGCCTCGAAGGCGATGTCGGCCCGTTTGCGGCGCAGGCCCGGCGCGGCGTGAAGCGTCGCTTCGGGGTAGGCGGCCTGCCACTCCGGCAGCGCGAGGTGATGCAGGGAGTTCGGCGCGATTACGTGGGCGACCGGGCCGAGCCCGTCCACCGCGCGGCGCAGTTCTTCCGTCAGGGCGACCGGCGACCAGGCCCAGAGCGATCCGTTCCGGAGCCTGACAAGGGCCATCCGTGTCGGGTAGCGAAAGCCCATCGACTCGACCTGGGGTCCGTCGATGGTCCAGATGTCCGTGCCGAACGCCACTAGCACCTTGGCCTCACGCCGCCTCTGTCAGCGGGAAGGGCGCGACGTCGCGGTCCGCCCGCAAGTGGCCGTCCTCGACCCAGAGCTTCGCGACATGGATCACCGTCCGGCGCTCCTGCCCGGTCTCGGGGATGGGTTTCGCGGCCTCGTCCCATTCGGGGTGCGTGAAGTAGAACAGCGCGGCCTGGTCGCCCGTGACGACGACATCGGCGTGCCGCGCGAAGGAGCGGTCCATCGGGTCGGTGCCCGGTTCCGACAGGATCAGGCCCTGCCGCTCCCACCGCTCCATGTCGGCGGAGCGGTAGACGGCAAGCCCGCGCCATTCGTCGGTAATGAGCCAATGATGCCCGCCGAGCGTGAAGACGTTCGGCCCCTCGTGGGGCGGCGCGTCGGGGGAGCCGGGAATCACGATCCCTTCCATCTTCCAGTCGTAGAGGTCGGGGCTGATCGCCGACCATGTCGAGGATCCCCGTTCCTCGTCCTTGTACCACATGCGCCACGCGCCGGAGGGCAGGCGGGCGACGCAGGCGTCGATCACGTTCGGCTCCTGCAGGGGCAGCACCGATTGCCGCGTCCACGTCCGCAGATCGGGCGAGGTGAAGTGGGTGATGGTGCGATAGACGCCCTCGAAGCTATCGGGCGCGCCGGCGTAATAGGTGAGGTACATGTGATACTCGCCCTCCGCGCGGATGACCTCGGGCGCCCAGTGGGTGTTGAGGCCGTCGTCGCCGGGCAGGTCGAGCCCCTCGACGGTGCCGGCATACATCCACTCGACCCCGTCGCTGGAGATGGCGATGCCGATGGGCGAACCGCAGATCCAGCCCCAGCCCGGGCCGCCGAGGTGGGCGCGGCGGTTGGTGTAGAACATCCACCACTCGCCGGTGTCCTCGTTGCGGATCACGGTGGGGTCGGCGGCCCCGTCCTGAACTGGGTCGATGAAGATCGGTGCTGACATGAGTGTCCTCCTTGCCGGCACTATGGGTCAGACTAGCTCCGCTGTCCAAGCCGTCCGAGGAGGTCTTCATGCCCGTCACCCTGTCCGGAAGCTGTCGCTGCGGCGCGGTGTCCTTCACCGTAGCGAGCCATGCGCCCGTGCCGTACCAGCGCTGCTACTGCTCCATCTGTCGCAAGACCGGCGGCGGCGGGGGCTATGCCGTGAACATCTCCGCCATCAGCGATACGCTCTCGGTCGAGGGTGAGGCGGCGCTCGGCACCTATCGGGCCGAGATCGAAGGCGAGGTCAGCAAGGGCGAGCGGCGCTATTGCACGCGGTGCGCGACGGCGCTCTGGCTGTTCGATCCGCGCTGGCCGGAGCTGCTGCACCCCTTCGCCTCGGCGATCGACAGCGCGTTGCCGGTGCCGCCGTCGCTCGTCCACCTGATGCTGGACTTCAAGCCGGACTGGGTCATCGCCGAGGTCGGCCCTGAAGGCGAGACCTACGCCCGTTACCCGGAGAAGAGCCTCGAAGCGTGGCATCGCGAGAAGGGGCTCTGGGTCGACTAGGGCCGATCCGGGAAAACCAGTTCCTTCCACCCGGTGACCGGGTCGGTCTCTCGCGCGAATCGGGTGGTGTCGGAGAGGGCGAGCACGAGTTCCGCGGTCGTGCGCACCGGGGAGCCGCGAAGCAGGTGCCCGCCGCGCATCACCCCATTCGGCCCGGCGACGGAGAGATGAAGGTGCGGCCCGTCCGGGGACAGCGTGCCCGACAGCGACAGGATTTCGAGCGGCCCGGCGACCTCGCTCGCGCCATCCAGCGAGGCGTAGCGCAGTGCAGCATTGGTCAGGCTGCCAACGGCGGCGGCGACGAAACCCGAGCGCGCGCCGGCGGCTTCGAATGCCGCTTCGATCCCGCCACGCAGGTCCTCACCCGGCATCAGCCGAAGAGCGACGTGGCGCAGTTCCGTCATCTCGATCGGCATGATCCCTCCCATGATTGGCGCCGATCTCGCGCGCGAGGCCCTCGGGCAATAAGCGCCTGTCTCGGCATTCATTAACCTTAACGCTCCCCAGGCTCATCTGGCCGAAAATACCTCCGGGGGTGAACGGGCCGCAGGCCCGGAGGGGGCAGCGCCCCCTGCGCCTCGCCAAATCGCGATGCGGCCAGGTTCAGCGCTCAGGCAACAGATTCACACCGCACAAAAAAGAACCGCCCGCCCCGAAGGGGGCGAGCGGCCTTGTCAGCTTGCGCCGATGGCGTCCGGTCAGGCGGCCGCGCCGGCGAGGTTGCGCAGCACGTAGTGCAGGACGCCGCCATGTTCGACATACTCGACCTCGATCGCGGTATCGATCCGGCACTTCAGCGTGATCTCCTTGGTGGAGCCGTCGCCGTAGGTGATCGTCGCGAGCACCTCGGCCAGCGGCTTCACCGTGTCGAGGCCGGAGATCGAGACCGTCTCGTCACCCTTCAGGCCGAGCGAGGTCCGGTCGTCGCCGCCGGTGAACTCGAACGGGATGACGCCCATGCCGACGAGGTTGGAGCGGTGAATGCGCTCGAAGCTCTCGGCGATGACGGCCTTCACGCCGAGCAGGTTGGTGCCCTTGGCCGCCCAGTCACGGGAAGAGCCGGCGCCGTACTGTTCGCCGCCGAAGACGACGAGGGGCGTGCCTTCCTTCTGGTAGGCCATGGCCGCGTCGAAGATCGAGGTCTGCTCGCCGTCGGGGCCGAGCGTGTAGCCACCTTCGACCCCGTCCAGCATCTCGTTCTTGATGCGGATGTTGGCGAAGGTGCCGCGCATCATCACCTCGTGGTTGCCGCGGCGCGAGCCGTAGGAGTTGAACTCCCGCAACGGCACCTGGCGGTCGATGAGGTACTTGCCGGCCGGCGTGCTGTCCTTGAACGACCCGGCGGGCGAGATGTGGTCGGTCGTCACCATGTCGCCGAGGATCGCGAGGATGCGCGCGCCCTCGATGTTGGTGATCTCGCCCGGCTCCTTGTCCATGCCCTGGAAGTAGGGCGGGTTCTGGACGTAGGTGGAGGAGGGCGGCCAGTCGTAGGTTTCGCTGTCGGTCGTCTCGACCTCCTGCCACTTCTCGTCGCCCTTGAAGACGTCGGCGTACTTCTCCTGGAAGGCGGAGCGGGTGACGGTCTTCTCGACCAGCTCGGCGATCTCGGCCTGGCTCGGCCAGATGTCCTTCAGGTAGACGTCCTTGCCGTCCTTGTCCTGACCGATCGGGTCGGCCCAGATGTCGACATTCATGTCGCCGACAAGCGCGTAGGCGACGACCAGCGGCGGCGAGGCGAGGTAGTTCGCCCGCACGTCGGGGCTGATCCGGCCCTCGAAGTTGCGGTTGCCCGACAGCACCGACACGCCGATCAGGTCATTGTCGTTGATGCACTTGCTGATCTCCGGCGCCAGCGGGCCGGAGTTGCCGATGCAGGTGGTGCAGCCATAACCGACGAGGTTGAAGCCAATCGCGTCGAGATCGTCCTGCAGGTTCGCCGCCTCGAGGTAGGAGGTCACGACCTGCGACCCCGGCGCGAGCGACGTCTTCACCCACGGCTTGCGGTTCAGGCCGAGCTCACGCGCCTTCCGCGCCACGAGGCCGGCGCCGATCATCACGTAGGGGTTCGACGTGTTGGTGCAGGAGGTGATCGAGGCGATCACGATCGAGCCGTCGTGCATCTGGTAGCTGCCGTCCTCGGTCGAGACGTAGCCGCGCTTGTGGTGGCCTTCGTCGCCGGGGATGTCGACCGGCTCGGGCTGGCCGCCTTCGCCTTCCCAGCGGCCCTCGGCCTTCTCGGTGGCGTCCTTGCCCTCGCGCTGGCCCTTCACGTAGGTGCTGAAGGCCGTGGCGGCCTCGGACAGCGCGATGTGGTCCTGCGGGCGTTTCGGGCCGGAGATCGCGGGGACGACGTCGGCCATGTCGAGCTCGAGCGTGTCGGTGTAGACCGGCTCGTAGCCCGGGTCGCGCCACATGCCGTTCTCCTTGGCATAGGCTTCGACCAGCGCGATGCGGTCCTTGTCGCGGCCCGTCAGCTCGAGGTACTTCAACGTCTCGTCGTCGATCGGGAAGAAGCCGCAGGTGGCGCCGTATTCGGGGGCCATGTTGCCGATGGTCGCACGGTCGGCGAGCGGCACGTTGTCGAGCCCGTCGCCGTAGAATTCGACGAACTTGCCGACCACGCCCTTCTTGCGCAGCATCTCCACGACCTTGAGCACGAGGTCGGTGGCGGTGGTGCCTTCCTTCATCGCGCCGGTCAGCTTGAAGCCGATGACTTCTGGGATCAGCATCGAGATCGGCTGGCCGAGCATGGCGGCCTCCGCCTCGATCCCGCCGACGCCCCAGCCGAGCACGGCAAGGCCGTTGACCATCGTGGTGTGGCTGTCGGTGCCGACGAGCGTGTCGGGGTAGGCGACCTCTTCCCCGTTCTGGTCCTTGTCGGTCCAGACGGTCTGGGCAAGGTACTCGAGGTTGACCTGGTGGCAGATGCCGGTGCCCGGCGGCACGACGCGGAAGTTGTTGAACGCCTTCTGGCCCCACTTGAGGAAGGTGTAGCGTTCGATGTTGCGCTCGTACTCGCGGTCGACGTTCATCTGGAACGCGCGCGGGTTGCCGAACTCGTCGATCATGACGGAGTGGTCGATGACGAGGTCGACCGGGTTCAGCGGGTTGATCTGCTGGGCGTCACCGCCGAGCGCGACGATCCCGTCGCGCATCGCGGCCAGGTCGACGACGGCGGGAACGCCAGTAAAGTCCTGCATCAGCACGCGGGCCGGGCGGTAGGCGATCTCGCGCGGGTTCTTGCCGCCCTTTTCCGCCCATTCCGCGAAGGCCTTGATGTCGTCGGTCGTGACGGTCTTGCCGTCCTCGAACCGGAGCATGTTTTCCAGCACCACCTTCAGCGAGGCGGGCAGGCGGGAGAAGTCGCCGAGCCCGGCGGCCTCGGCCGCGGGGATCGAATAGTAGGCGACGGACGCGCCCCCGGCGCTCAGCGTCTTGCGGGTTCCGGAGCTGTCGTGGCCGACGGTGATGGGCATGGGAAGCCTCCTGTCAAAGGACGGGTGAAGGTTGTCACTCCTCTGCCAAAGCTAGGGCGCGCAATCAAGAGGCAATTGTATACCATTGCACACAATCGGGTGCTCGCCCGCTCCTCGCCGGCCGGGATGGCGGCATTGTCACTGTCACAACTTCTCCCGCAACCTTGATTGGCAGCTTGGCAGGCCGTGGGCTACGACTTCTTGGGGTCAAGACGAGGTTTCCATGCGACTGCTTTCACCGGCGATGATGCTTGCGGCATTTTTGAGCGCTCCCGCTGCGCAGGCGGACGATTCCCCGGTGGTGGTGGAGCTGTTCACCAGCCAGGGCTGTTCGTCCTGTCCGCCCGCCGACAGCACGCTGAAGGAGCTCTCGACGCGCCATGACGTGCTCGCGCTGGCGCTGCACGTGGACTACTGGGATTATATCGGCTGGACGGACGAGTTCGCCGATCCCGCCTATACGCTGCGCCAGAAAAACTACGCGATCGCCGCGGGCGAGCGGATGATCTACACGCCGCAGATGATCATCGGCGGCGTCGATCACGTGATCGGCAACCGCCCGATGGAAGTGATGGACCGGATTTCGGCCCATTCCGACCGTGACAGCGGGGTCGAGGTCTCGATGCGCCCCGAGGGAGACGAGATCCTCGTGCTGGTGGCAGGGCAGATGTCCGGCGACCGTCCGCTTCTGGTGCAACTGGTCCGTTTCCGCCCGGAGGAGACGGTCGACATCGAACGCGGTGAGAACGCGGGCCATACCTACAGCTACGCCAATATCGTCACCTCCTGGGAGGTCATCGGCAGCTGGAACGGCCACGACCGGTTCGAAGCGCGCGTCCCGCGCGGCGACACGCCGGCCGCGGTGATCGTCCAGCAGGAAGGGCCTGGACAGGTCGTCGCCGCCGCGAAGCTTGGTGACTGAGCCGCGACTCCCGCAGCGTCATCTGGACTCAAATACCTCTCGGGGGTGAATAGGCCGCAGGCCCAGAGGGGGCAGACAGCCCCCTGACACCGCCCGACCGGAGGGAGGGCTCCCGAAGCGCACCGCAGGTGCTCCGCCGGATCCGTCAGGCCAGCCGCCCGCCGCGCAGTTCCGCCCGGAAGGTTCGCGGCGTCTTGCCGGTCAGTTCCCGGAACGCATCGTACAGCCGCGTCATGGAGCCGTAGCCGGCCATATGCGCGACCTCCGCCGGGCCGAGGTCGGTTTCCGCCAGAAGCCGCATGGCCAGGCCGAGCCTCTGACGGCGGATATATTCCGCGATTCCGAAGCCGAGCACCTTGCGGAACGCCGCCCTTGCGGTGGTCGGGTGCAGACCGCTCGCCGCCGCGACCTCGCCGACCGTGATCGCCCGGCCGAGGTTGTCGTTCACGAAGGCCGTCATGCGCTCCACGTGCCAGACGCTCCGCGGTCCCGCGCCGCGCGCGCCGGTGGGGGAGGCCGGGGCGGTCACCGTCTGGAACGACATCCGCCGCAGCCGCAGCAGGATCTCGTCGCGCCAGATCAGGTGCATCGCCGCCGGCACCTTCGTCCAGTCCGACACCATCTCCGCCATCCGTGCCTCGTCGCTCGGGTCGGCTGCCTCGGCCTGCAGGAGCTCGCCGCGCAGCACGGCGGAGCGGAAGCCGGGCGCCAGCGGCAGCGACAGGAAGAGGTTCACGGGGACGTAGGCACAGAACAGGCGCTGGCTCGGCTCCACGGTCACGACCTGATGATGGATCGCCGCCCAGAACACCGCGAGCCGTCCGGCACGCAATTCCACCCGCCGGCCGCCGATCAGGTAGTCCATCCGCCCCTCGGGCAGCAGGTTCACTTCGACATGGTCGTGCCAATGGGGCAGGGGCATCGCGTCGGCGAGGTGGGATTCGACGAAGAAGGCCGTGCTCGGCATGTCGTCGTCGACATCCTGCGGCATGTGGATCTGGAAATCGTTCATCGGCCCCGAAACGCTCGTTTTCCGGAATAGTCTGACGCAACCGCGGAAAACTTTCTAGGATCCAATGGGCATCGCCCCGGCTAGAGTGATCTCAGCCAGGGCGGGCAAGGCCGGCGAACAGGCCATCCGCTTCGGGGTTTCGCTTACTCAGGAGAGGTAACAATGAAACGACATCTGATCACGGCGAGCGCGCTTGCGCTGGTGGCCGGTGCCGCGCAGGCGCAGGTCGAACTGAAATACATGATGTGGGGCGACCCGCCCGAAATCGCGGTCTGGGAACAGCTCGTCTCCGACTTCCAGGAAACCCATCCCGATATCTCGATCTCCGTCGAGGTCGCCGACTGGGACAGCTACTGGAACAAGCTGCGCGTCACGACCGCCGGTGGCGACGCGCCCGACATTTTCGCAATGGACGCGCCCGTATATCCAGACTGGCAGAGCCGCGGCACGTTGCTGAACCTCCAGCCCTACATCGACGCCGATCCGGGCGCGCTGGACGGTGTCTACGAAGGCCCGCTCTCGTCCTACGCCCTCGAAGACGGCTATTACGGGATGCCGCGCGACTTCCAGACCATCGTGCTCTACTACAACACCGCGATGTTCGACGAGGCAGGGCTCGACTATCCGGACGACAGCTGGACGCTCGACGACCTGCGGGCGGCGGCCGAGGCGCTGACCATCGACAAGGATGGCGACGGCACGATCGACCAGTGGGGTATCGGCACCGAGGCCTGGGACATGGAGCCTTTCTGGGGGCCCGTCGTCTACGGCTACGGCGGCGACATCATCAGCGAGGACGGCAGCACCACCCTGCTGACCGAGGGCGCGGCGCCCGAGGCCTTCGCGTACGTCCAGGGCCTCTTCGACGACGGGCTGATCATGTCCGAAGAGGATCTCGACAGCTACGGTTGGGACGGGCTCTATGCCGGGGTCGCGGCCATGGCCTTCTCCGGCCACTGGGTCGTGCCGGCCTACTCCGAGCTCGATTTCGACTGGGCCGTCGCACCGTTCCCGGCCGGTCCGGAGGGCCGCGCCACGCTGGTCAACAGCGCCGGCATTGTCGCGTCCTCCAGCACCGAATATCCGGACGAGGCGTGGGAGTTCATCAGCTATGTAATCAGCGAAGAGGGGCAGTCGACCCTCGCGCAACTCGGCTTCGCCATCCCGGTGAACGAGGCGGCTGCGACCGGGCCTGCCTACCTCGAGCAACCCGTCGAGGCCGACCATCAGCTCTTCGTCGACGCGCTCGATTACGCGCACACCAAGCCGTCGTTCCTCGGTTACGAGGAATGGTCGGAGATCGTGGGCGAGCCGCTCTCGATGGTCTGGCGCGGCGAGATGAGCCTCGACGACGCGATGTCCGAGATCGGCGATTATGCGGACGACGCGCTCAACTGAGCGCGCGGCGGCCCCGCACCCTTGCAACTCCACCTTCTTCCCTGGGTGAGACGGGTGCGGGGCCCCACGATGACAACGAGGCAGCAGCAACCATGAGTGTGGCGGGTTTCTCCCCCAAGGGCGGCGAGCGGGTCTGGGCCGCGGCGCTGATCTTTCCGACGATGGTCGGCCTCGCGCTCGGCGCGCTCGGCTCGATCGTTGCGACGATCGGCCTGTCCTTCTTCGACTGGGATCTCTTCACCACGCCCGAGCTGGTCGGGCTAGAGAACTACACCGACCTGCCGGGCGACCGGCGCTTCATGCGGGCGCTGACGAACACGCTGATCTTCTCGGCGATCTACGTGCCCGGCACGGTCATCCTGTCGATGCTGATCGCGGTGCTGCTGAACCGCCAGATCCACGGCAAGAGCGTCTTCCGGTTGATCTACTTCCTGCCCGTCGTCTCGTCCCCCACAGCGGTCGGGCTGGTCTGGAGCTGGATCTACTCCAAGGACCAGGGCGTGCTGAACGCGATGGTGACCGGTCTCGGCATGGAGCCGGTGCATTGGCTGGGTCGCGACCTGGCACTTTACTCGGTCGTGGTCGTCAATATCTGGGGCGCGATCGGAGAGGGGATGATCATCTTCCTCGCCGGGCTGCAGGCGATCCCGAAGGACGTCTACGAGGCGGCGATGCTCGATGGCGCGGATCGGGTTCGCACGTTCCTGCGGATCACCATGCCGCTGCTGATCCCGTCGATCTTCTTCCAGTCCATCCTGTCGACGATCAACGCCTTCCAGGCCTTCGACTATGTCTACATCCTGACCCAGACCCAGGGCGGCGGCTCGACCGTGCCGACGCTGGTCTTCAACCTCTACCGGGAGGGGTTCAACAACTTCCGGATGGGCAACGCGGCGGCGCAGGCGGTCGTACTGGCGGCGATGATCATGGTGCTGACGCTGATCTACAACCGCATGCAGAAGAAGTGGGGCTGACCGGATGAGCAACGCGCACCTCCTCAAGCCCACCTTCGGCAACCACCTGCGGGAGAACTGGATCTTCTACGCCCTGCTGCTGGCCGGGTCGGTCATCATGGTGGGGCCTTTCGCGTGGATGTTGTCGACCTCGCTCAAGGTGCCGGGCGACCAGTTCGACCAGCGGCTGATCCCGCAACGCACGACGCTCGAGAATTTCGCGCTGGCGTGGGAGCGGATGGATTTCAGCCACCTGATGTGGAACTCGTTCCGGATCGCGATGCTGTCGACGATCGGGCAGGTGCTGACCTGCTCGATGGGGGCCTTCGTCTTCGCCGTGGTGCGGTTTCCGGGCCGCGAAGTGCTGTTCGTGCTGCTGCTGGCAACGCTGATGATCCCCTATCAGATGACGGTGATCCCGCAGTTCCTGATCTTCCGGGCCGTCGGGCTCTATGGCACCGGCGCGCCGCTCTGGCTGCCGCAGTTCCTCGGCGGGGCGTTCGGGGTGTTCCTCGTGCGGCAGTACTTCCGGTCGATCCCGACGGATCTGCTGGATGCCGCGCGGCTCGACGGGGCGTCGCTGTTGTCGATCTACTGGCGCATCTACCTGCCGCTGGCGAAACCGGCGCTGGCCGCGCTGGCGATCTTCGCCTTCATGACCTCATGGAACGACCTGTTCGCCGCGCTGATCTACCTGCCGTCCGACCTCGAAAAGACGACGCTGCCGGTGGGCCTGTCCCTGTTCGACCGGCTCTACCGGGCGCAATGGACGATCATGATGGCGGCCGTGCTGATCTCGGTCGCGCCGATCATGGTCGCGTTCTTCCTCGTCCAGAAACAGTTCATCCAGGGCATCGCCATGACCGGCGTGAAGTAAGCCCCTAAAAACCAACGGAGACTATCCATGACACGTATCTGCCTCGTCGGGGCGGGCAGCACCGTCTTTGCCCAGAACATCCTGGGCGATGTGCTCAGCAATCCCGAGTTGCAACATGCCGAGATCGCGCTGCACGACATCGACGGCGAGCGGCTGAAGACATCGGGCATCGTTGCGCGACGCATCGGCGAGACGCTCGGCATCCGCGATCTGAAAGTGGAAGAGCACCTCGAGCGGCGACCGGCGCTGAAGGGCGCCGATTTCGTGATCCTGATGATGCAGGTCGGCGGCTACAAGCCCGCCACCGTGACCGATTTCGAGGTGCCGGCGAAGTACGGCCTCGGCCAGACGATCGGCGACACGCTCGGCATCGGCGGGATCATGCGTGGCCTGCGGACCATCCCGGTGCTCTTCGACATATGCCGCGACATGGAGGAGCTCTGCCCCGACGCCATCATGCTGCAGTACGTGAACCCGATGGCGATGAACTGCTGGGCGATCAAGGACCAGTTCGCGGGGCTCAGGACGGTCGGGCTGTGCCATTCGGTGCAGGAGACGGCGCACGACCTGGCCAGCGTGCTGGGCGAGGACCCGGCGACGCTGAACTACCGCTGCGGCGGGATCAACCACGTCGCTTTCTACGACCGGTTCGAGAAAGTGTTCCCCGACGGCTCGCGCGAGGATCTCTACCCGCGTCTGAAGCAGATCGCGCAGGAACGGACCTATCCCGAGTATGACGAGGTGCGCTTCGACATGCTCCGCCGCGTCGGCCATTTCGTGACCGAAAGCTCGATGCATTTCTCCGAATACAGCGCCTGGTATCTGAAGGCGACGCAGCCCGAGAATGTCGAGAAGAACAAGCTGAGGATCGGCGAATATCTCTACCGCTGCGAGGACCAGATCGAGGAGTGGCACGAGCTGCGCCGAGAGCTCGAGGGCGATGCGCCCCTCGAGGTCGAGAAGTCCAACGAATATGCCGCCGGGATCATCCAGGGCGTCGTGACCGGCGCCCCGCAGCAGATCTATGGCAATGTCCCCAATGACGGGCTGATCGCGAACCTTCCCGATGATTGCATCGTGGAAGTGCCCTGCATGGTCGACCGCAACGGCGTGCAGCCGACCAAGCTCGGCGCGATCCCCTCGCACCTCGCCTCGATCATGGGGCTGTCGATCGCGGTGCAGCGGGAAGTGGTAAATGCGGCGGTGACCGGCAAACGAGAGCATATCTACCACGCCGCGATGCTCGACCCGCACACGGCCGGGGAGCTGAACCTCGACCAGATCTGGCACCTTGTCGACGACCTGATCGAGGCACACGGCAACTGGCTGCCGGCCTATCACTGACGCGGCCTGATCCGGCGGAGCGGCTGCGCCGCGCTCGGGGAGCCCTGCCATGCGGTCGGGCGGTCGGGGGCTCTGCCCCCGCCGCCTGCGGCGGCTCCCCTGGAATATTTGCAGGCCCGAAGAACGAGAGGCGCCGACCCTTGCGCGGTGACGTCTGTCGTCGTATCTGGCGGCGAGTGCCCCTATAGCTCAGCTGGTAGAGCAACTGATTTGTAATCAGTGGGTCGGGAGTTCGAGTCTCTCTGGGGGCACCATCATTCGATAGCAGGTTGCAGTTGAACTCGGCGGTCCCGGTTGACCTCGTCGATGCATATCGACCGGAAATACCGGCATGTTTGAGGCGGTCCGACATAATGTCGCGGGACCTGCGCTGGTTCGGTTTCTGCGGGATCGCCGATGGGCCCTGGGGTGCGGGGCCAGGTTGTGGCCACGACGATTGGAAACCGAAAGCGGCGTTTTCCCGTACATCTCCCAGTCCTCCGCGTCGGCAGACTGTGAAGGATGCGGTTGCCTAGCGGTGCCAATCACCTGACAGCTCGCACAGCGGGGAATATCTGCGCCGAACATCGTCGTGCTATCGCCAATCTATCCAGATTACGCGAATACCATCCTGCAAGTCAGCCGACAGTGCTCGTCGACGAGCATCTGGGTATCGCTCCACGGGAAGTCCGGGCGTGCCAGCAGCAGTGAGACGAGTCCGTGCAGGGATGCCCAAAGGTTCTGACTTCGTAACAGGATCATTTCGGTGGAGAGGTCCGGGCGGTTCAGCCCGACGATCCGGACCAGATGCCCGAATGCACGGGGGCCGGGGTGATCGGTCTGGTTGAAAGTGGACATGCTCGCGTCTTCTGAGCCTCGCTCGTCGCCCGGGTGCTCCAGCATGAAGGCGATCCGATATGCATGCGGGTTCGAGAAGCCGAACTCGAAATAACCGCGCACCGCCTTTTCAAGTTGCGCTTCGGGGCTCTCATCCTCGGCCGCAGAGATCTTTTCTTCGAGGAGCGCGAACGCTTGAGCGGCAACCTCGTCCTTTATCTGCTGCAGGGAGGTGAAGTGCGCGTATAGGGACGGCTGCGAGATACCGACGTCCTGGGCGATATGTCGGGTCGTCACGGCATCAACCCCCATGCGGGCGAAGAGTGTGCCGGCCTTTTCTAGGATTTCCGTCCTGCGGTTGCGGCGTCTTGTTGTCTTCCTTTCGGGCGGCACGATCCGTGGTCTCTCATCGCTTGTGAACTTTGACATCTAATAATCCATGTACGGCCTTGAACGCACCCCTATCAGCGATAGTTGTTTGCCTATCAGTGATAGGAAATCTGCCATGTCATCCAACTACGCCGCCTGGCTCACCGTGCCACACGGTCGGCTCACCGTCTCTTCGGCCCCACTCACCCCGCCCGAACGAGGCCAGATCCGACTGAAGGCACGAGCGGTTGCGATCAACCCGATCGACCGGTTCAAGCAGAAGATGGGCAAGCCCCTTTATGGCTGGCGTGCCTATCCCATGGTTTTGGGCTTCGACCTGGCAGGAGAGGTGGAATCGGTCGGGCCGGGAGTCACGAGATTTGCGCCCGGCGACCGGGTCGTTTCGCTCGCCGTCGGCATGGAGAAGTCCCGTAACCGCGATGCCGAAGCCGCCTTTCAGCTTTTCACCAACGTGAGGGCCGACCTGTCTGCGCCGATCCCGGATCACATGAGTTTCGAGGAAGCGGCTGTGCTTCCGTTGGCGTTGTCAACGGCCGCTTGCGGTCTCTTCGGCGCAGACCAGCTCAATCTCCCTCGACCCGGTGGAGCCATGACGGATCAAGGACGGACGGTACTGGTATGGGGCGGCTCGACCAGCGTGGGCTGCTGCGCGATCCAGCTGGCCAAGGCGGCGGGATATCGGGTCGTGACTTCCGCGTCTCCGCGAAACTTCGACTATCTCGAACGGCTCGGCGCGGATGTCGTGCTCGACTATGCCGGCCCGGATGCCGCGCGTCGCGTCGCGCAGGCTCTCGCGGGACATAGCGTTGCCGGGGCGATCGCGATGGGCGAGGGCTCCTCCAGGGCCTGCATCGACGTGCTTGGTACAAGTGAGGGCACGCGCAAGGTCGCGATGGCGACCTTTCCGGTCGATCTCGATGCTCTGCCGGACGCGCCGGGACCCTGGACGTTGGTAACTCAGATGCTGCCACGCATGATGACTGGAATGTTCGGTCTCTGGGTCACGGCAAAGCGGCGGGGCGTGGCGCACTCGACGATATGGGGCACGTCGCTGATGGAGACCGACCTCGGCCCTGCGATTTTCGAGAATTTCCTGCCGCAGGCCCTGGCCTCTGGGCAGATCATGCCCGCACCGCCGCCGTTGGTTGTCGGCGATGGTCTCGAGGCCATCCAGTCAGCATTCGATAGGCAGCGCCAAGGAGTATCAGCCAGGAAGGTCGTTGTGACGCTCTAAGCTGCGGACCCACCGTCGCGATGGATCAGGGATGGAAGGCACCGCACGCCGTGTCAGTAGACGGCGTGCGGCATGTATCAGCGTGGGTCAGGGGGCGGGTCGAAACCGCCGAGTTGAAATTCGAGCGTCGTCGGGATGCCCGGCCCCGACAAAGGCAGCGCGTGGCCTTCGCCGATCAGAGCGCGCGCCAGGACAGCGGCGCCGGTGTCGGTATGGCGTCGCCGGCGAAAGGCGCACGAGGCACAAAGTCGAGACCTGGCTCGGGCAACTCCCGGATCATGCCCGGCAAGTTCGGTCGCAGGGTATCCGCCATCGACATCGCTTTCGAGTCCTCGGGCTCGGCACGGACCAGCGCATTCGGACGCGCCCCATGATCAGGCATGCCGGAGGCGGTTTCGTCACATATCGCGGTGCGCGCGACGACTGAGTGACGCTGACGAGTTGATGCAATGCGTAAGGTCGCGGCGACTGCCCGGTCGAAGGAACCAAGACGGATGCTCGGTCGAAACTGGAATGGGATCGCTGCAGCCGACACACGGTAAGATCGCTGCGAGCGGTCTGGCGCTTTGCTGTGGTTTCATTGATCGACTAGCAAAGTCACATGCCCCTCCGAAGGCACGATCTACCTGTCAGCGCTGCCGCCGGTCCGCCATCCAGCTGTCGAGCGTCGCGATCTGATCCGCGCTCATCCGCAGGCCGAGCTTGCTGCGCCGCCAGACCACGTCTTCGGCCGTGCGGGCCCATTCCCTGTCCATCAGCCACGCGACTTCACGCCCCGTGAGTGTCGCGCCGAAGTCGGGGCCGGGGTCATCTGACGAGGTCAGCATCTTCTCGGCATCCGTGCCGTAGGCCCGGACCAGCCGGCGCGTGGCGTAGGGCGTCAGCTCGGGGTGATCTGCGGCGAGGCGGTCGGTCAGGGCTTTCACGCCGCTCACATCGAAGTCGCCGCCGGGCAGGGGGACACCCGCCGTCCAGTCGCCCTTCGCGACGGTGAGGTGCTTTCCGATCTCGCGCATCGCGCTCTCGGCGAGGCGTCGGTACGTCGTGATCTTGCCGCCGAAGATGTTCAGCATCGGCGCCCCGGTCGAGGTGTCGACCTTCAGCACGTAATCCCGCGTCGCCGCGGTCGCCGACCGTGCGCCGTCGTCGTAGAGGGGCCGCACGCCGGAGTAGGTCCAGACGATGTCGTCCTCGCTGATGTCGCCCTTCAGGTAATGGTTCACGAAGTCGATCATGTAGCGCCGCTCATCGGGCGTGCAGACCGGCTTCTCCGACGGGTCGTGATGTTCCTGGTCGGTGGTGCCGATCAGGGTGAAGTCCTCCTCGTAGGGGATGGCGAACATGATCCGCCCGTCCTCGCCCTGGAAGAAGTAGCACTTGTCGTGGTCGAACAGCCGCTTGGTGACGATGTGGCTGCCGCGCACGAGGCGCACGCCCTCGCGGGCGTTGCTGCGTACGCGGTTGTGGAGGATGTCGCCGACCCACGGACCGCCGGCGTTGACCAGCATCTTCGCCCGGACTTCGCGGGTGGTGCCGTCCTCGTCCTCGAGCGTCACCCGCCAGTGGTCGTCCTCGCGTTCGGCCGAGGTCACCTTGGTGCGGACCATGATCGTTGCGCCGCGCGCTTCGGCATCGCGGGCGTTCAGCACGACCAGGCGGGAATCCTCGACCCAGCAGTCGGAATATTCATAGGCCTTCTCGAACCGGTCTTCGAGCGGGGCGCCCTCGGGCGCGGTGCGCAGATCGAGGGTCGAGGTCGGCGGCAGGATTTTCCGCCCGCCGAGCGTATCGTAGAGGAATAGCCCCAGCCGGATCAGGAGGGCAGGGCGGCGACCTTTCATCCACGGCATGACGGTGTTCAGAATGCGCGAGGTCGGCGTCGACCCTTCGAAGCGCATGTCCTTGTGATAGGGCAGCACGAAGCGCATCGGCCACGAGATGTGAGGCATCGCGCGCAACAGCGTCTCGCGCTCGATCAGCGCCTCGCGGACCAGGCGCACCTCGAAATATTCGAGGTAGCGCAGGCCGCCGTGGAACAGCTTGGTCGAGGCGGAGGAGGTCGCGGAGGCGAGGTCGCCCATCTCGGCGAGTCCGACGGAGAGCCCCCGGCCAGCCGCGTCCCGTGCGATGCCGCAGCCGTTGATGCCGCCGCCGATGACGAAAAGATCGTAGCTGTCGCTCATGGCCGGTCCTCCTGAGACGTGGTTGCCATGGCTGATACCAGCCCGGCGCAGATTCGAAAGTCAAATCGAACATAAACGAACGAATGTGAAAGCGCTTGACTTGTCGCGGATGCGTGGCCTCTTTGGCCGCAACGGAGATCGCCCATGACCCAGACCTTTCGCCATCCCGAGATCCTCGACATCGCGCGCCGCGACGGGCGGGTGACGGTAGAGGGTTTGGCGGAGCATTTCGGCGTCACGCACCAGACGATCCGGCGCGACCTCACCGACCTCGCGGATGCCGGACGGCTCGACCGGGTGCATGGCGGCGCGATCCTGCCGTCGCGGACGAGAAACCTCGGCTACGAGGATCGCAAGGCGCTGAACGCCGGCGCGAAGGGCGACATCGCGCGCGCCTGCGCAGCGCGGATCCCCGACGGGTCGTCCATCTTCCTCAACATCGGCACCAGCACCGAGGCCGTCGCGGCGGCGCTTTACGACCACCGCGACCTGCTGGTGGTGACCAACAACATGAACGTCGCCAACATCCTCGCAACCAACGACGGTTGCCGCGTCGTGGTCACGGGGGGCGAGTTGCGCCTGTCGGATGGCGGCCTGATCGGCGATCTCGCGGTGTCGACGATCCGGCAGTTCCGCTTCGACATCGCGGTGATCGGCTGCTCCGCACTGGACGCGGGCGGTGACGTGCTCGACTTCGACCTGCAGGAAATCGGCGTGAGCCAGGCGATCCTGCGGCAATCGCACACCAGCTTTCTCGTGGCCGACGGGTCCAAGTTCAGCCGGCGCGCGCCGGCCCGGATCACCGGTCTGTCGGAGATCGACCTGTTCCTGACGGATCAGCCGTTGCCCGGGGACCTTCTGCGGCGCTGCGGGGAGTGGGGGACGGAGGTGCAGCTTTGCCCGCCGTCAACTGCGGTCAGCGCCGGAACAGAATGAACCGGCCCGGGCCCTGCGCGGCGAGGATCAGCAGCCCTCCGGCGATGGCCCAGTTCTTGACGACGATCGTCACCTGCCACGGGTCCGCGCGCAGCTGCCAGTGGAACCAGCTCGTGAAGATGCAGTACCCCGCGAGCAGCAGCGCCCACGCCGTCACGCGCGGGCCGAGAACGAGGCAGACGGCAGCGGCGAGGTTGAACAGCGCGACGGGCCAGACGAGCCAGCCGGGCAGCCCGAGCGAGGCGATCATCTCTTCCACCGGGCCGGGGTCTCCGACTTTCTGGAGCGCGCCTCCGAGGAAGAGCAGGGCGATCAGCACGCGGCCGGCGAGGTTCATCATGTCACGCATGTCCGCGACCGTCGCAGAGCGCGGCGGCGCCTGCAAGGCAGGGCTTGCGCCGGACGGGGCGGCGGCATAGCTGGCGCGGCATGGCCCGTGCTCCTCTGCTTCAGCTCAACGATGTCTCGCTCACCTTCGGGGGCGATCCTGTCTTTTCCGACCTCTCGCTCGTCGTCCAGCCAGGTGACCGGGTGGCGCTCGTCGGGCGCAACGGCTCGGGCAAGTCGACGCTGATGAAGCTGATGGGGGGCCTGATCGAAGCGGATACCGGCGACCGGTCCGTCCCGCCCGGCATCTCGGTCGGCTACATGGAGCAGGAGCCCACGATGGAGGGCTGCGCGACGCTCGGCGACTACGCGGCCTCGGGGCTCGATCCGTCGGAAAGCTGGCGGGTGGAAGCCGTGGCCGAAGGGCTGAAGTTCGACCCGACGCGCGCCGTCGAGGTTGCAAGCGGCGGTGAGCGCCGCCGCGCCGCGCTGGCCAAGCTGATGGCCGAGGCGCCGGGGCTCATGCTGCTGGACGAGCCGACCAACCACCTCGACATCGAGGCGGTGCAGTGGCTGGAACAGGCGCTGCTCGACACGCGCGCCGCCTTCATCGTCATCTCCCACGACCGCGCCTTCCTGCGTCGTCTGACCCGCGCCACGCTCTGGATCGACCGGGGACAGGTGCGCCGGCAGGAGCAGGGCTTCGACCGGTTCGAGGAATGGCGTGACAAGCTGTGGGACGAGGAAGACCAGCAGCGGCACAAGATGGACCGCAAGATCAAGGCGGAAGCCCGCTGGGCGGTCGAGGGCATCAGCGCGCGTCGCAAGCGCAACATGGGCCGGGTCCGCGCGCTTCAGGACCTGCGGTCCGAACGCGCGGCGATGATCCGGCGGCAGGGCGCGGCGGCGCTCGCGCTCGACGAGGGGCCGAAGTCGGGCAAGAAGGTCATCGTCGCCGAGGGGCTGGTGAAGGCCTATGACGGCAAGACCATTGTGGACGGTTTCGACCTGACCGTGCAGCGGGGCGACCGGGTCGCCTTCGTCGGCCCGAACGGCGTCGGAAAAACCACGCTCATCAAGATGTTGCTGGGCGAAGTTGAGCCGGATCAGGGCGCGGTCGCACATGGCACCAACCTCGAGATCGCGGTGTTCGACCAGGCGCGGGCGCAGCTCGATACCGGGGCGACGCTCTGGGAGAACCTGACCGGCGACCCGCTGATGCGCGTCTCGGGGCAGGCGGACCAGGTCATGGTGCGCGGCACACCGCGGCACGTGGTCGGCTACCTGAAGGACTTTCTCTTCGACGAGGCGCAGGCCCGCGCGCCGGTGCGCTCCCTGTCGGGGGGTGAGCGGGCGCGGCTGCTGCTCGCCAGGCTGATGGCGAAGGAGAGCAACCTGCTCGTGCTCGACGAGCCGACGAACGACCTCGACATCGAGACGCTGGACCTGCTGCAGGACATCCTCGGAGACTACGACGGCACCGTTCTGCTGGTGAGCCACGACCGGGATTTCCTCGACCGCGTGGCAACGACGACCGTTGCGATGGAAGGCGACGGGACTGCTGTTCTCTATGCCGGGGGCTGGACCGACTACCAGGCACAGCGCGGCGAACGTGAGGCGGCGCCGACCGCGCCCGCGCAGAAGGCCCCGACAGCGAAGCCTGCGGCGTCGGAGCCTGCGCCGGCGGCCAAGAAATCCGGTCTCAGCTTCACCGAAAAGCACCGGCTTGAAGAGCTGCCCTCGGTCATCGAGCGGCTCGAGGCGGAGATCGGCAAGCTCGGCGAGTTGCTGTCGGACCCGGACCTCTTCGCCCGCGAGCCGGTGAAGTTCCGCAAGGCGACCGAGGCGCTCAGCGAGCGGCAGGACAAGCTGTCGGCGGCGGAAGAGGAATGGCTGCTGCTTGAGGAGAAGGCCGCCGGCTGATCCCCAGGATCATCCACATGAACCGTCCGGCCTAACCGACCGGAACCGTTGGCAGACAAGGGCGCCGGGCGCGTCCTATCTGCAACGCATTCACCCACGGGTCCCCGATTAACCTTACCCCCACTTGACCCTGAGGGCACCTCGCTCTCAGCTTGCCGCGGGATTCTTGGCCGGGGATGGGGGGACAACCACCTCCGGAATTTGGAAGGCAACAGGCGATCGCTGCACCGGGGGGCCGGGGCCGGCGCCCCTATTTTGGTCCGAGGAGGAAGGTTTGGCACTTCGTTCGCTGGTCACCGCGTTTTCGACCGTTCTCACGCTGGCGGCACCTTTTGCTGCCGCCCAGACCGAGGACGTCAAGACGTCCGAGGGCGCCTCTCGCCTCGTCTTCATGTCGGCCGATCCAAGCGAAGGGCGCCCCGGCAACGCCGCGCCGGACCTGAAGGTCCTCGCGCTCCCCGAACTGCCGGAAGCAGGTGAGGCCGACGTCGAAGTGCTGGCAGCCCTCCTGCGGTCGAGCCCGGTCTCCACTTTCATTGCCACGCCGGACTCGCCCAGCGGCGCACAGACCGGCGACCTGCATCTCGTACTCGATGCCACGCTCGGCGGCGCCAGCGGCGAAAGCGGTGTCTCCGTCGAAGTCGGGGGCGAGTCGATGTCGATGCAGGCCTTCGGCGAGCGGCTGAAGGCGCTGACCGACGCGCTGAACCCCGAACGCCGCCAGACGGCCTACATCCGCCTCAGCGACCCCGAAGATCACTTCGCGGGCGCGCTCGGCCAGCTTCGGTCCGCGATCGACCCGGCGGGCTTCGGCATGAGCGTTCTGATGGTCGGCGTCGATGCGGCGACCTGCGAGGGCGCGCGCTCCCCGATCCATTACACTCTGATTGGCGGCCTCGCCGATGGCGCACCGTTCGGCGACGACAACGGCAAGACCACGCTGGCCGAGGCGATGTCCTGGGTGCAGGCGTCGCTCGAACGCGACGTTGCCCGCGAGGCGCCGTGCGCCGCTCGCTACAGCCTGATCCTGCGCGGGGACCAGGACCCCGAACGGGTGCTGGTGGAGACGGGCGGCCAGCCGCTCTTCCCCGAGATGGAAACTGCCGTCTACCGCGAGAAATTCCAGTCGCTGTTCCTCATGACCTCGTCGGACAGCGCGCAGATCGGGGAGTTCCTCGACAGCTGCACCTACTGCCCGAACGAGTCGGAGCTCACCGCCCGCCAGCAGGAAATCGGTGAACGCCAGCTCGCGCTCGAGCTCGAGAAGGGCATTTGGGACGAGATCCGCGGCGACGACACGCCAGGCCGGATCGAAGTCTACCTGTCGAACTGCCAGCTCTGTGCCTACCGCGACGAAGCCGAGGCCGCGATCACGCAACTCGCCGCCGCCGAAGAGGCGCGCACCGACGAGAACGACCTGTTCCGCAACCTCGTGGCCTCGAACGACCTGCCGGGCCTGCGCGACTGGATCGACACCTGCATCGCCTGCGATTTCATTGACGATGCCCGCGAGGCCGTTGCCACGCTGGAGAACGACAGCCGCGTCGAGGAAGAGCTGTCCGCGCTCAAGGCCGCGATCGAAGCCCGCAACGCCGACGAGGTCGAAAGCTGGCTCGCCTCCTGCGAGATCTGCTCCGGCCAGGACGAGGCACAGGCCGCGCTCGACGATCTCGTCGCGCAGGCAGAAGCCGCGCGTCCCTGTGTG
The DNA here is from genome assembly GCF_016134045.1 of Pelagovum pacificum. Lineage (NCBI taxonomy): Bacteria > Pseudomonadati > Pseudomonadota > Alphaproteobacteria > Rhodobacterales > Paracoccaceae > Pelagovum > Pelagovum pacificum. The sequence goes on from NZ_CP065915.1 coordinate 1,589,818, forward strand.
GAGGCTGCCGGCCTGCCGCAGCAGGGCGGACCGCGCCTTTTGACGGACATCGACCAGTCCGCCGCCCGCGCCACTTGCGGCGCCGCGCTGACCCGCTTCCCCGGCAACCCGCTGGCCGTCACGGCGCTTGGCCGGATCGAACAGGCCGCCGGCAACATGACCGAGGCTCAGGCCGCCTATGAGGCCGGCATGGAAGCCGGGATCCCCGCAGCTTACGGTCTTGCCGCGCACAGCCTCTACGCTCCCGGCAACGGCACCGTCGCAGATTACGAAGGGGCCGAGCAACTCGCCGTCGAGGGGATGCGCCGGGGCGACTGGCTGTCGGGCGAAGTGCTGACGGTGCTCTACTCGCGCGAGCTGATCGACGGAAAGGGGCCGGCCGAAGCAGCTGAAATCGCTCTGGAACATGCCGAGGCCGGGAACCCGGTCGCCCAGTTCTTCACCGGCTATTTCTACCGCATCGGTTCCGGCGTGCCGGCCAACGACCGCGAAGCCGTGCGCTGGCTTCAGGCGGCGGTGGACCGGGGCTACACGCACGCGAACTCCTTCCTCGCCGAGATTTACGAAGACGGCGGCGAAGGCGTGCCCGCTGACGCCGATGTGGCAGGTGAGCTTTACTGGTCCGCGCTCGAAGCGGGCGACCCGACGGCCACCGATCGGCTGTCTTCCCAGATCAACGATCGCCCGAGCCCCGTGGTCCGCGTGATCCAGACCCGTCTGCAACAGGCGGGCGTTTTCAACGGCCGTGTCGACGGCATCGGCGGAAACGCCACCGCGAGCGCGGTGCTCCGCTATGCCGCCTCGGTGCAAGGCCAGTGACAGAGGGACCGATGACTTCACATTGGGTACATGCCGCCGCCGCGGCGCTGCTTCTCGCGATCCCGGGCGTGTCCCGTGCCGAACCGCTCTCCTCGCTCGACTGTCCGAGCGAACCCTCAAGCATCGTCGTGCTCGGCGACTCTCTGGCAGACGGCCTCTGGGGGTCGTTCTACCGCGCCTTCATCCGGTGCGATCAGGTCACGGTGCTGCGCCGCACGACGGTGTCGGACGGCCTTGCGAAGACCTCGCCCGAGGAATGGATGACCCGGCTTGGCCCCGAGGCGCAGAATGCCGACCTGATCGTGGTGCAGATCGGGGCCAACGACATCACCAACATCCGTGAGGGCACGACCCGCCACACTTTCGGCACCGACGAGTGGCGCGCGACCTACCAGGACCGCGCCGAGCGGCTGGTCACGGCCTTGCAGGGCACCGCTCCGCAGGTCGTCTGGATGGGTCTGCCCATCGTCGGGCAGGAGCGGTTCGAGCCGAGCTACCGCGAAATCACCGCGCTGCAGGAGGCCGCCGTGACCGCTGCCGGCGCCAAGTTCGTCGATACGCACGAGCCGACCACCTTCGGGGGCGACGAGTTCGTGATGACGGCCCAATATGACGGATCCATGCGCCAGATGCGCGTCACGGACCAGGTGCACTTCACCGAACTGGGGTACGACGTCGTGGCAGGTCTCCTGCACGGCGACGTGGAAAAGATATTCTCGGCGGGCGATCGCGCCGCCGGGCTGGACGGACTGACTTTACAGTGAAACATTTTGCATGTCTCGTCGGCGGCATTACCGCCGCTGCCTTCGCCTTCTCGACGCCCGCTGCCGCGCAGGACCTCGGTCTTTCGCTGACGCAGCCCAAGGTCGCGACCATCGCGCAAACGGGCCAGACCCTGCGCCCTGGTATCACGAGCGCCGATCCGGCCCGGATGCTGGTGATCGGCGACTCGCTCGCCTCCGGCTTCGGCACGCTGCTCGAACAGCGCGCGGGCGCCCGTGATCTGCCGATGATCGTCGAGGGGCGGGGCCGGCCGTCGACCGGGCTGAGCCGTGCGGATTACTACGACTGGCCGGCGAACTTCGCGGGCATGGCAGCCGCGTCGCGCCCTGATATCGTGGTCGCCCACTTCGGCGCGAACGACATGCAGTCCGTGCTCGCGCCCGAGGGCCGCACGAACTACGGCACCGACGCTTGGGAAGACGCCTATCGCACCCAGATCCGCAAGATCCTCGATGTCGCGGCGGAGAACGACGCCGTTCTCATCTGGCTCGGCCCGGCGCCCGATGGCAGCACCAACCTGAACAACCACCTTGCCCGGCTTAACCCGTGGATGGAGGAAGAGGCGCTTGCTGCCGGTGCGAGCTTCATCCCGCTCACGCCGCTGACCGCGCCGACGGGCGTGTTCCAGCGGACGGTGACGATCGACGGGCAGGCGATCTCGATGCGGACGGCCGACGGCTCGCACTTCACGCCCCAGGGCTATGCCCTTGTCGCGAACTACGTGCTCGACCAGCTGATCGAACGCTTCCCCGAGCTGGCCCCGGTCGAGACGGCGACGACGCTCGCATCGGCGAGCGACCCGATCCAGTCCGACCTCCAGTAGAGCGGGCGGCGGACGCCGCATGGTCTTCCCAACACTCCAGTTCATCCTGTTCTTCGCGATCGTGCTCGCCCTCAATGCGGCGGTCGGCGGCCGCGGAGGCCTGCGCAAGGCGCTCCTGATCGCAGCCTCCTACGTGTTCTACGCGGTCTGGGACTGGCGGTTCTGCTTCCTCATGGCCGGCGTATCGCTGGTGGCGTGGCTCGGCGGGCTGTTCGTGAACCACGACCGCTGGGGCCGGGTGGCGAAAGTCGCCTCGTTGGTCCTGCTGCTCGGCGCGCTGGCGGTGTTCAAGTATTTCGGGTTCTTCCTGTTGTCGTTGCAACAGTTGCTGGGCGATACCGCCCTGTCGCGAGACCTGAGCTGGATGCGCATCGTGCTGCCGGTGGGGATCTCTTTCTACACGTTCCAGGCGATCTCTTACGTGATGGACGTCTCCCGCCGGACCATTGCGGCGCGGAAAAATCCTGCGGACGTGGCGCTTTACATCTCGTTCTTCCCACAGCTCGTGGCGGGGCCTATCGTGCGCGCGGCGGACTTCCTGCCGCAGATCGACCGGCCGGAGAAGGTCGATGCCGCGATGCGCGGCGCGGCGGTCGTGCTGATCCTGTCGGGGCTGTTCAAGAAGATGGTAGTGGCGAACTACCTCTCCGTCCTGCTGGTCGACCCGGTCTTCGCTTTCCCGGACGGTCAGGCGGCGCTCGTCACATGGGCGGCGGTGCTCGGTTACGGTATCCAGATCTACTGCGATTTCTCCGGCTACTCGGACATTGCCATCGGTGTGGCGCTGTTGCTCGGCTACCGGTTCGCGGTGAACTTCAACCAGCCGTACCGTGCTGCCGGGCTCGCCGATTTCTGGCGGCGCTGGCATATCTCGCTGTCCAGCTGGATCCGCGACTACCTCTATATCCCGCTCGGCGGCAACCGGGGCGGCGCCCTGCGTCGGACGTTGGTCGTGCTGACCACCATGACCCTGTCCGGTCTGTGGCACGGGGCGGGCTGGAACTTCCTGCTCTGGGGGTTCCTGCACGGTGCGGCGCTCGCGATCGAGCGTGGCATTTCCGGCAAGCTCAGGCCACTGTCGTTCCTTGCGATCCCGGTGACCTTAGTGATCGTGTTCCTGCTCTGGATCCCGTTCCGGGCGCCGACATTCGGCGACACGACTGCGATCCTGTCGGCGATGTTCCGGGCCGAGGGCATGGCACCGACCGCACTCACGCTGCAGGCCGTCGTCCTGCTGGCGATCGGGCTAGCGATGAATTGGCTGCCGCTGCGCTGGCGGGACGGGGCCGAGCGCGCGCTGATCGCCGCGCCCGCTGCGTTCCAGGCGCTGGTCCTGTCGGTCGGTGTGCTGCTGTGCTTCGCCGTGGCGCAGGACGGCGTCGCTCCCTTCATCTATTTCCAGTTCTGAGGGGGGCGGATGGCACGCAACATCGTCTTCATCGCAACGCTCTGGGCCTGCCTTCTGGTGGTCTGGCTCTTCTCGGGCGAGCAATTTCTTGACTTGATGTTCGCCATCCCTGACGCTGGGGCAATTGATGATGCAATTTTGGAAGCCGTCGTCGGACTTGAAGAGGTCCGGGCCACGCTGGGGGTGCCCGACCTGTTCGCGCAACTGAGGGAGTTGCTGCACGGTCTGACCGGCCTGGGGTAGAGGGTGAGTTGCTGCCATGATCCTGTCTCGCCGCCAGTTTCTGGCGACCGGTACCGCTGCGCTTGCGACGCCCGCAGTCGCAGCCCAGGCCGTCCCGTTCGGCATCGACTACCTCGAAGGACTGGCCGAGCCCGGCGCGCTGCATGACAGCGTGCCCTTCGTCGCGCCATCGGCGGTCCACGAAGCCTACAGCCACGCCTTCTACGTCAATGTGTCCTTCTACGGCGATGCCCGCCAGAAGATGTGGGTGCTGGAGCGCAAGGGCACCGGCTGGGACCTCGCCATGCGGGACGAGGCCTTCTGGACCCGCCACGGCGGAGAGGCCGCCTACAGCTTCCCGGTGTCGTCCGGCGCGCTCCATCAGGGCAACAGCCGGGCGGGACCAACGCCGAACGGTATCTTCAACGTCGACGAACGCTCGCAGCGCTATCGGTCCGGTTGGGGCAGTCCGGGAATGTACAAGGCGGTCTACATCGACCTCCATTACAATTCCGGACGGGTGTCCGGCGTCGCGATGCACGGCACGACTTACGGTCGCTACAGCGCACTCGGCCGGCCGGCGAGCCACGGTTGCGTGCGCATGACCTGCGAGAACATGGACGTGGTCCACGCGATCCTGCACCCCGGTGGCGCACGGCGCGAGGACAGTCCGCTCTGGGGAGAGGTGCCGCGCTACTTCACATCCGCGCCGGAAGACAGCATGAGCGCCCGGTCCGGCTACGTGCGAGACGGGTCGCTGCAGTATGACGAGAGTGGAAACCTTTTGACTAAAATGGGTTACAAGGCGCTCTTCGTGTTCTTCCGCGACGATTTCTAGGTCGGGGCGATGCGGGCGCTGCGCCTCTTCCTCGTCCTTTTGCTGTCCATCGCGGCGAACGCTGCTTCGGCGCAATACCAATCCTGCCGAGCCGTTTTCACGGCCACGCCGCCGCCGATCAACGCTTGCGCGGACGGCACGCGCTACAACGTCGCCGTCGTCGGGGACGTCCTGTTGCACCAGCCGCTGCAACGGCAGGGGTATGCAAGCGGCTTCCACACCCTCTGGGGGGAGGCGGTCCCGTTCCTGCGGATGGCCGACCTCGCCATTGCAAACCTCGAGGGGCCGATTGCGCCTGGCATGACGCGAGGCGGCGGACAGCGCGCGGATCCGGGCGCGGTGTTCGACGGAACGGTCTACACCAGCTACCCGATGTTCAACTACAACCCGGTCGTCCTGCAGGCGCTGAAGGAGGCGGGGGTCGATCTCGTCACGACCGCGAACAACCATGCGCTCGACCGGTTCTCGGCAGGGGCGGACATGACGATCGCCCAGCTCGAAGCCGCGGGGCTTCCCTTCGTCGGCACGGTACGGGCCGGCGCGCCGCGGGACTTTTCCCATGCGGTGAACACGCGGATCGGGCGGCTGATCTTCATCGCCTGCACCTTCTCGACGAACGGGATCGGGGATCCGAATTCGCAGGTGCTGCACTGCTACCGCGAGCGTGAGGCTCTGCTCGGACTGGTGCGCGCCCACGCGAGCCGCGCCGACACCGCGGGGGTGATCGTGATGCCCCACTGGGGCATCGAATATACGGAGCGCCCGGCCTCCACCGACCGACAGCTCGCCGCCGAGCTGGTCGCGGCCGGAGCCTCCGCCGTGATCGGCACACACCCCCACGTCGTTCAGTCGTGGGAGATCCTGCAGGGGCCGGCGGGCAACGTGCCGGTCATCTACTCGACCGGCAACTTCGTGTCCGGGCAGGTGAACTTGCCGCGCCAGACGGGGATGCTGGCCTGGCTGGAACTCTGCCGCGCGCGTCCGGGCGGCGACCTCGGCCGGGCGCTGACCGTCAATGCGGCTGTCGGCAACGCGGGGTGGGTCGCGATGCGCATGGCCCGCACGCAATACGGCCGCCAGCTGATCGTCGCCGACCCCGAAGGGATCGCCGACGCCGCGCTGCCGTCGCACCAGCTGATCGAACGCCTGGTGCCGGGGCGCGCGATGATGCCCCGCATGGCCTGCACGGGCGCCCCCGCCGCGCAGAGCGCGATGGAGGTCAGCCTCCAGTGATCCGGCTCGTCCTTCTGTTCTACTGTCTCGCCCTGCCGCTTCAGGCGCAGGAATTCGTCGTGACCTTCGGCGGAGACGTGAACTTCGCCCAGTCCCGCGCCACGCCGCGCTCCGACCGTGTGTTCAAGTATGGCTCCTACAGCATTGACACGACGACGGAATTCATTGCCGGGGAGTTCTCTGGCGACGTGAATTTCGTCAATGTGGAAACGGTGGTGTCCGACCGCGATGGCGTTCAGCAGGGCAAGACCTTTGTCTTCCGCAGCCACCCCGACAACTTCCGCCACCTGATGGACCTCGGCGTGAACGCCTTCTCACTGGCGAACAACCACGCGTTCGATCACGGCTGGCCGGGGCTCGCCGCGACGCTGGCCTTCTTCCAGTCCGAGGACCGGGCCGAGGCGCCTTTGCTCTACCACGGTGTCGGGACCGAAGCGGACGCCTTCGCCCCCCGGATCGCCGAGTATGGCGGCATCCGGGTGGCCTTCTCCGCGATCGGGATCGGCACGACAAGCTTCGTGCCCGGTGCGGACCGGCCCGGCATGGTGTCGATGCGGCTCGAAGCACACCGCGAGGCCGTGCTTGCCGGGCTGCGCGACGCCGATGCGGACCTCAAGATCCTGTCGATCCACGACGGGCTGGAGAACAGCGTGCCGCTCGAATGGGGACAGCGCGAATTCTTCCGTCGCGCCGTGGAAGAAGCCGGCGTGAACCTCGTGCTCGGGCATCATCCGCATATCGTGCGCGGCGTCGAGGCGGAGCCGGAGCAGGGGCGGGCGATCTTCTATTCGCTCGGCAACCTGCTGTTCGTCGGCGGTGCGGTGCGGGACGGCCTGCCGGTCGGGCAGGATTACGGGCTGCTCGGCAAAGCCTACTTTCACATGACGCCGGAGGGGCCGCGCCTGTCGGCGCTGGAGGCGGTGCCGCTGGTCAATGTCCATGTCGCGCCGAGGCCGATGTCGTCGGGTCGCGCGGCACTGACGCTCGACAACCTGTCCCGGATCAGCCGGACAGCGGCTGGCGATCTGGGCGTTCAGTTCTCACCTGCGGGGGCGGGCGCCGTGCGCGGGGCGGCCTGTTTCGAAGGGCCCTACGGGCCGGCGGCGCGGGCGCTGTGCTGTCAGCTCAACCGGACTATGGAGTGCGATCTGCCCGACCTGATGTGACGGTGCGGGGTGGCTTTCGCTAGAACATTCCCTATCCACCCCGGTCGCTTCAACGATTTCTTAACCCGTCGCGCATTATCAAATTTTCGGCGAAAATTTGGGGTCGGCGGGATCTGCCGGTTGAGCGGCTCGCGACGGCAGGCGGCGCCCTCAGAACCACCGCATCAATCGCAGGATCAGCACCAGCAGCGCCACGATGACCAGCAGGATCGCGGAGAACACCCAGAAGGCCGGTTCCCAGCTTGCCCCCGGCATCCCCGCAAGGTTCACGCCCATCAGGCCAGTCAGCGTACCGAGTGGCAGGAAGATCGCCGAAACGAGCGACAGGATGTAGAGGTTGCGGTTCACGCCATCCGACAGGGCGGTGTTGAGCTCGTCCGAGACGACGACCATCCGGTCGCGCAGGCTTTCAGCTTCTTCCACCGCGCGGATCAGCCGTTCGTGCGCTTCGGCCAGTCGCAACGGATCCTCGTCGCGTAACACGGCGGCGTTGCAACGGGACAGGTAGGCGACGGCCTCGCGCTGAGGGACGAGGAAGCGGCGCACATCGACCAGTTCGCCCCGGATGTCGGTGAGCGTGACGCGCAGCTTGCGGTCGGCATCGCGCAGCACGGCCTCTTCCAGCGCATCGCCGCTGTCGTCGAGCTGTATCAGGTAATCGTCGATCCGGACGTTCAGCTCTTCGATGAGTTCCGAAAGCAGAGCGCCGGATCGGCGCGGCCCGTTGCCCGCACCGACCCGGTCGGCCAGCAGCCGAAGGGAGGCGAGGGGCCGGCGACCGACCGAGATCACGCGCCCGTCCTCCACCCAGAGGCGGACGGCCACCATGTCTTCGGGCTCCTGTCCGGGGTTGGTGTTCACCCCGCGCAGGATCACGAGCGCACCGTCCCCAACCACAGTGGCACGGGGACGGGTCTCGCCGGCCAGCAGCGCGGAGCGGACGCTGGCCGGCAGGTAGCCGAGGTTCTGTTCGACCCAGCCGGCGGTGTCGGGGTGATCGTAGGCGAGATGGACCCAGGCGGGTTCCGGATCTTCGAGAGCGCGGGCGACCTCGGCGGTGCCGGTCAGCCGTTCCGCACCCTCCCGGGCGAGAGCGAAGGCGAATTCAATACAATCGGACATATGTCTTGAAACCTTCGCACCCTGCCGGGGTTCCCGGGGTCAGCTGTCGAAGCCGACTTCTTCCATGATCCGCAGCGCCGCTCCACGATAATCTGCGAGGCTGGCGAGGTCGACAGTGTCGGCCGTGAACTCGCCCCAGCTCGCCACCAGATCGGACAGCGGCGCGCCGTCAAGCACGGGGTACTCGTTGTTCACGTCGGCATAAATCTCCTGCGCCTCGGGGGAGACGAGGAATTCCATCAGCTGCTGCGCCTCTTCCTTGTTGGGCGCGGCGGCGGTCATGCCGATGCCGGAGACGTTCACGTGGGTGCCGCCTTCTTCGAACTCGGGGAAGACGATGCGCACCGAGTCGGCCCATTCCTGCTGCTCGGGATCGTTGACCATGAGGCCCATGTAGTAGGTGTTGCCGAGGCTGATGTCGCACTCTCCGGCCCAGATGGCGCGGACCTGTGCGCGGTCGTTGCCCTGCGGGCTGCGGGCGAGGTTGTCCTTCACGCCGGCGGCCCAGTCCCGGGCATAGTCTTCGCCGTGATGCTCGATCACCGCCGCGAGCAGCGCAAGGTTGTAGTCGTGCGTGCCGGAGCGGGTGCAGATGCGCCCCTCCCACGTGTCGGAGGCGAGGTCCTCGTAGGTCGTCACCTCGCCGTCGGCGACGCGCTCCTTGCTGGCATAGACGATGCGGGCGCGGGTGGTCAGCGCGAACCAGAGGTCGTCGGGCGACCGCAGCTCGGCGGGCACCGCGTCGTGCAGGATGTCGCTTTCGACGGGCTGCAGCACGCCGGCGTCGACGATCTGCTTCAGGTTGGCGATGTCGACGGTCATCACAAGGTCGGCGGGGGAGCGCGCGCCCTCGGCCTCGAGCCGTTCGACCAGACCGTCCTGCACGAAGGCGAGGTTGACGGCGATGCCGGTCTCCTCGGTGAAGGCGTCGATCACCGGCTGGATCAGCTCGGGCTGGCGCGTGGTGTAGATGTTCACGTCGGCAAGGGCCGGGGTCGCGGCAAGGCCGGCGAGAAGTGCAAGGCGCAGGGACATGGATCCTCCTTCTGAAGTTGGGGGATCGTAAATCCGACTAATTTAATCAGGTCAAGGGCTCTTGCGGCGTTCGGCGAGTTTTGCCGCCTCCCAGAGCGCATCCATCTCGTCCAGCGTGCTCTCGCCCGGCTTGCGCCCGTCCGCTTCAAGAGCGTCTTCCACCGCATTGAAACGACGTGTGAATTTCGCGTTGGTCCGGCGCAATGCCGCTTCGGGATCGACGCCGAGATGCCGGGCGAGGTTGGCCATCACGAACAACATGTCGCCCATCTCGTCTTCGATCTCATCGGGCGTCATGCTGTCGCGCGCCTCGACCAGTTCACCGGCTTCCTCGACCAGCTTGTCGAGCACCTGTCCGGTTTCCGGCCAGTCGAACCCGACCCGTGCCGCGCGCTTCTGCAGCTTCACCGCCCTCATCAGCGCCGGCAGGCCGAGCGCCACGCCGTCGAGCGTCCGCGTCTCCGCGCGGGAGGCGCGTTCGGCCGCCTTGATCGTCTCCCAGTCCTGCGTCTGCTGCTCGGGGCTCTTGGCGTTGCTTTCCTCGCCGAAGACATGCGGGTGCCGGGCGATCATCTTGTCCGACATCGTGTCGGCCACCTGTCCGATATCGAACAGACCCCGTTCGGAGGCCATCTGTGCGTGGAAAACCGACTGGAACAGCAGGTCGCCCAGTTCGCCCTTCAAGTCGTCCCAGGCCTCTCGCTCGATCGCGTCGGCGACCTCGTAGGCCTCTTCGATCGTGTAGGGGGCGATGGTGGAGAAGTCCTGCGCGATGTCCCAGGGGCAGCCCGTCTCCGGGTCGCGCAGGCGGCGCATGATCTCGATCAGGCGGGGCAGTCCCCCGTGAGGGTCGTGGATCAGGTCGGTCATGCGGCGCAGGCTACCCGGCAGGTCGGCGAGGGCAATGCGAATGTGCGCGGTGGCCGGGGAGCCGCGCAGGTCGGAACGGCGTGCGGGTCAGGGGCCGGTCGCCAGAGTATTTGGAGTCAGATGAATTCGGAGCAGGCCGCTCCGGCCGGGGTGACGCACGCCCCCGGGACGGTATATCGAGTGGAGACCTGACTGAACGGGAGGAGCCGCATGGCGCTCGAAGATGCGAAGACCGAGGTGGACCGGGCATTCGTCGCGGAGGATTTCCGGGGCCTGTCCTTCGAGAATGTCTTCGGCGGCGCCACGTCCTTCCTGCGGCGGCGCTATGCCAAGGACGTCACGGCCTGTGACCTCGTCGTTACGGGCGTTCCGTTCGACCAGGCCGTGACGCACCGGCCCGGCACGCGCTTCGGGCCGCGCGCGATCCGTGAGGCGTCCACCCTGCTGCCCTGCGATCCGCCTTATGGCTGGGGGTTCAGCCCGCTCGAGGAATTCGCGATCGCCGACGCCGGCGACATGGCGTTCGACTATGCCGACGTCGCAAGCACGCCCGACCTGATCGAGGCGCACGCGGCAAATCTGATCGGGCAGGGGCCGGGACTGGTGACCCTCGGCGGAGACCACTCGATCACGCTGCCGCTGCTCAAGGCGCATGCCGCCAGGCATGGCAAGCTGTCAGTGATCCAGTTCGACGCGCATTCCGACCTTTGGCCCGACGACGACATGGGGCGCATCGACCACGGCACCTTCATGGGCAAGGCCGTGTCGCTCGGCCTGATCGACCCGGCGACGTCGGTGCAAATCGGCATCCGGACCGAGTGTGAAGACCTGCGCGGCTTCAACCAGATCGACGCGCGTACCTGCCACGAGCGGGGCGCGGACTGGGTGGCGGCGCGAATTCACGAGATCGTGCGTGGCTCGCCCTGCTACCTGACCTTCGACATCGACGCGCTGGACCCCGCGTTCGCGCCGGGCACCGGAACGCCTGTGTGGGGTGGACTTGCGTCCTGGCAGACCGCAGCGATCCTGCGCGACCTCGCGGGCATTGCGCTTGTCGGAGGCGACGTGGTGGAGGTTTCACCACCCTACGACACCACCGGGGCGACCGCCGTGGCCGGCGCACACGTGGCAAGTGAGCTTTGCTGCCTATATCTTTGGAACAAGAGACGGAATGATCCCGCCTGACACGGGCGGAAAGCTGGAGTTCTGATGCGCTATATCCTGATCCTCATCCTGCTCGCGATCGTCGGGCTGTTCGCCTGGGTCCGAATGGCCCCGGTCGATGCCGCCCGCTGGCACGTCGACCCGACGGGGGCGGAGCCCTCGCGCATGAACGGCTGGCTTCTGCTGCCCGACGGCGGCGACGAAGCGGCGCCCTTCTGGGTGGCGACCGAGGAAGAGCTGCTGACCGCGCTAGATGAGATCGCGCTTGCCACGCCGCGGACGACGCGGGTCGCCGGCAGCGTCGCGGACGGGCGCATCACCTACGAGACGCGCACGCGCTTCGCCGGTTTTCCCGACTACACCACGGTCGAGGCGACCGGGGCCGAGGGCGGTGCGACGCTTCTGGTTTACGCCCGCGCCCAGTATGGCAAGGGCGACTGGGGCGTGAACCGCGCGCGGGTCGAAGGCTGGGTCGCCCGGCTGGACGACCGGTTCGAGCAGGTGGCTGCACCGGAGGCCCCGCCCGAGGACGAGTGACCGGCAAAGGCGCAGGCCCTTGACCGCTCCCGTCCGATGGGGAACAGAACGCGGATGATCCCGAAGGACACGCTCGACCAGATCACCGCCCGTTTCCAGTACCTCGAGGCTCGCATGGCCGAGGGGGCGGCGGGGCAGGACATGATCGCCTACGCCCGCGAATATGCGGAGCTGAAACCGGTGGTCGAGAAGATCGCCGGCTGGCGGGAGATGAGCGCGTCGCTCGACGAGGCGAAGGCGATGCTCGACGATCCCGAGATGCGTGACCTCGCCGAAGAGGAAGTGGCGCGCCTGAAGGCCGAACTGCCGGAGGCCGAGCAGGCGCTGCAATTGGCACTGCTGCCGCGCGACGCGGCGGATGCACGCCCCGCGATGATCGAGATCCGGCCCGGCACTGGTGGCGAAGAGGCGGCGCTGTTCGCCGGCGACCTCTTGCGGATGTACCAGCGCCATGCAGAGGCGAAGGGCTGGCGGTTCGAGATCATCGACGAGCAGGTGACCGAACTCGGCGGTATCCGAGAGCTGACCGCGCGAGTCGCGGGCGAGGGGGTTTTCGCCCGGCTCAAGTACGAAAGCGGCGTCCACCGCGTCCAGCGTGTGCCGGAGACGGAGAGCGGCGGGCGGATCCACACCTCCGCCGCGACGGTCGCCGTGCTGCCCGAAGCCGAGGATGTCGACATCGAGATCGCGCCGAATGACATCCGCATCGACACGATGCGGGCGAGCGGGGCGGGCGGCCAGCACGTCAACACCACCGATTCTGCCGTGCGGATCACCCACATCCCGACCGGGATCGTCGTGACGAGCTCGGAGAAGTCGCAGCACCGCAACCGCGAGATCGCGATGCAGGTGCTCAAGACGCGGCTGTTCGACATGGAACGCCAGCGGGCGAGCGACGAACGCTCCGCCGCGCGCAAGGCGCAGGTCGGTTCCGGCGACCGGAGCGAGCGGATCAGGACCTACAATTTCCCGCAGGGGCGGATGACCGATCACCGTATCGGGCTGACGCTCTACAAGCTCGGCGAGATCATGGGCGGCGACCTCGACGAGGTGATCGACGCCCTGACCTCTGAGACGCAGGCGCGGCAGCTGGCGGAGATGAACGGGTGAAGACCGGCACGCAAGTCCTTGTCGCCGCGACACGAATGCTCACCGAGGCCGGGATCGAGGATGCCGGTCGCGATGCGCGCCGTCTGTTGGCCCACGCAATGAAGGTGCCGAGTTCGCGGCTTACGCTGATGCTGCCCGAGCCGGTCTCGGACCAGCTCGCCGCCGATTTCGAGAGCCTGATCCTCCGCCGTGCGGCGCGCGAACCGGTGTCGCATCTGACCGGACGGCGGATGTTCTACGGGCGCGAGTTCCTCGTTACGCCCGACGTGCTGGACCCGCGCCCCGAGACGGAAACGCTGATCGAGGCCGCGCTGGCGGAGCCGTTCGGCAATGTGCTCGACCTCGGCACCGGGTCGGGCTGTATCCTGCTGACGCTGCTGGAAGAGCTTGGGTCAATGGGCCACCACGAAGTCTGGGGCGTCGGCACCGAACTGTCGCAGGAGGCGTTCGAGGTCGCCTGGTGGAATCGCAACGCCATGGGGCTGGAAGAACGGGCAGTCCTGCTGCCCGGCAGCTGGTTCGACCCGCTCGGCGAGGCGGTCGACCCGGATTTCGGCGGGTTCGACCTGATCGTGTCCAACCCGCCCTATGTCACGGCAGCGGAGTGGGAAGAACTCGACCCGACCGTGCGCGACCATGAGCCGCGCATGGCGCTGACGGACGAGGCGGACGGGCTGATGGCCTACCGCGATATCCTTCACGAGGTGGACCTCCACCTTGCCCCGAAGGGCCGCCTCCTGGTCGAGATCGGGCCGGAGCAGGGCGTGCAGGTGGCATCGCTGATGGTGCAGGCGGGTCTGGACGCGGTGCGCATCGTGCAGGACCTGGACGGACGCGACCGAGTCGTCATCGGGCGCAAAAGCTGACCAAAAGGCACGTGTTGCCGCGCATTTGCCGTACATTCCGGCGAATTGCACTTGAAAGGCGGCTCCCGGCGTGTTTAGTCAATGCCATCACGGGAAGCGGGCCATTACGGCCTCCCCGCGATCAGTCGCCAGAACATCCCCGGCCCATTGAGGAGTGACGCGCACGAGGCGCGCCGGGTTCGGGCAAAGCAACATCAGGCGGAACGGACGTTTCATGAGATCATCCAAGTCGCGCTCGCGGGGCAACAAGAACCGCAACCGGCCCTCGGGCGGCAACATCATAAACCGGGTCTTCGACAGCTCCGGTCCCGATGGCAAGGTTCGGGGAACGCCCCAGCAGATCATCGACAAGTACAATCAGCTGCACCGCGACGCCCAGCTCGCCGGCGACCGCGTCGATGCCGAGAACTTCGCCCAGCACGCTGAACATTATACGCGCCTGCTCGCCGAGGCGACGCGCGAAGTGGATCAGAAGCGCGAAGAGCAGGAGCGGCAGAACCGCGAACGCCAGGCCGAGCGTGACCGCGAGAAGAACGAGCGCCTGAAGGCGCAGGAGCAGGCCTCCAACAACGATCAGGGCAATGACAACGGCAACGATCGCAGCAACGATCCCGGTGCCGGCGATCAGCCCGACGTCGACAATTCCGGCCTGGTCGAGACCCCCGAGGCCCGCAGCGAAGAGCAGCCCGCGCCCAAGCCGCGCCGCAGCCGGTCGCGCAAGAAGCCCGCGGCCGATCAGCAGGGGTCCCAGGACGGCAAGGACCAGCCGCAGTCCGATAACGGGCAGGGCGGGTCGGATTCGGCCCCCGAGGCTGCCGAGTAAACTCGGGCTCTACAATCAGAAGAGTTGGTGAAAGCCCCCGTCCGTGACGGGGGCTTTGTTTTGTCTACTCGACCGTGACGGGGATGGTGGCCAGCATCGTCCGGTCCTGGTCGAGCATGTAGCGCAGCTCGTAATCGCCCGGCTCATCGGGCAGGCGGATCATCACCGGGTTCCCCTGACTGGTGCGGGTGTAGCTCAGCGACCCACCCGTCGCACCCACCTCGTAGAGGCCGATGTAGTCGCTCGGGTAGTCCGGCCCGTCCCAGCCGACCGGCAGCTCCGACCCTGCGGCGCCGGAGGGCGGGGCAACGATCTGCACATCGAGCGGCGTCACCTCGACCGTCAGCGATTTCAGCTGCGTGCGGTCCTGTTCGACCATATAGCGGATCTCGTAGGTGCCGGGCTGCGCGGGCATCAGCAGCTGCGCGGGGTTGCCGGCGCTGGTGCGGGCGTAATTGATCGAGCCGCCCGTCGCGCCGACCTCGTAGACGCCGATGAAGTCGTTCGGATAGTCAGGCCCTTCCCACGTCACCGGGATGGTCGCGCCCTGCGGCACGGAGGTCTCCGCCGACAATTCCGCCTTGAGCGGGGTCGTCGTGATGAGGTGCGTCGCCATGACCGTACGGTCCTGATCGATCATGTAGCGGATCTCGAACTCGCCCGGTGTCGGCGGCAGCAGCAGGTTCAACGGGTTACCGGCACTGGTCCGGGTGTAGTTGATCGACCCGCCGGTCGCGCCGACGTCGTAGACGCCGATGTAATCGTTCGGGTAGTCGGGCCCATCCCAGCCGATCTGGATCGTCGCACCCGCCGCCGCCGTGTCCGGCGCGGTGAGGGCGACGGCCACAGGCGTGAGCGTGATCTGCGTGCTCGCCGCGACCTGCCTGTCCTGATCGAGCATGTAGCGGATCTCGTAGGTGCCTTCGGTGGCGGGCATCAGCAGCTCAAGCGGATTGCCCTGACTGGTCCGCGTGTAATTCAAGGACCCGCCGGTCGCGCCGACCTCGTAGACGCCGATGTAGTCGTTCGGGTAATCCGGCCCGTCCCATTCCACCGTCACGGTCGAGCCGAGCGGCGCTGTTTCCGGCGCTGTCACGGTCACGCCGATCTTGGTCAGCTCTATGGTGGTGGAGGCGAGGACTCGGCGGTCCTGATCCATCACGTAGCGGACCTCGTAGGTGCCCGTCTCTGTCGGCATCAGCAGCTCGAGCGGATTGCCGGCGCTGGTGCGGGTGTAGTTGATCGAGGCGCCGGTCGCGCCGACCTCGTAGACCGCGATGAAGTCATTGGGATAATCCGGCCCGTCCCAGCCGACCTGGATGGTCGACCCGACGGGCGCCGTCTCCGGCAGCACGAGAGAGGCTTCGGTGTCGGTGACCTCGATGGTGGCGGAGGCGAGCGTCCGGCGGGTCTGCTGGATCACGTAGCGCACTTCGTAGGTGCCGGCCTCCGCCGGCATCTGGAGCGCCAGCGGACTGCCCTGACTGGTGCGGGTGTAGTTGATCGAGGCACCCGTCTCTCCGACCTCGTAAATCCCGATATAGTCGTTGGGATAATCCGGCCCTTCCCAGACCACGTCGATCGTCTCGCCGGCTTTGGCCGTCTCCGGCAGGGTCAGCATCGCGCCGGTATCGCTGACCTCGATCGGCCGCGTCGCGATGACTCGCTGATCCTGGGACATGAAGTAGCGCAGCTCGTAGGAGCCGGGCTCCGCCGGCAGGACAAGATCCACCGGATTGCCGTCGCGCGTGTAGCTGTAGTTGATGTAGCCGTCTTCGCCGGGCGTGGAGACGCCGATATAGTCGTTGGCATAGTCCGGTCCGTCCCAGCCGACCTGAATGGTCGACCCGGCCACGGCCGTGTCGGGCGCAGTCAGTGCCGCGGCGACCTCGGTCACCTCGATCGTGGTCGAGCCGATGACCCGGCTGCCCTGGCTGAGGTAATACCGGATCTCGTAGGTGCCGGCTTCCGTCGGCATGACGAGCCCGAGCGGACTTCCATCCCGCGTGTAGGTGTAGTTCTCGTAGCCGTCTTCGGTGGGGACGGAGACGCCGATGTAGTCGTTGGCGTAGTCCGGCCCGGTCCAGGTGACCTGCACGGTTTCGCCCGCCGCCGCCGTTTCGGGCGCTTCGAGCGTGGCTTCGATCGGTGTGACCTCGATGGCCTTGCGGGCCAGGATCGTGCGATCCTCGTTCAGATAATAGCGCAGCTCATAGGTGCCCGCTTCGGTCGGCATGACGAGGTCGACCGGGTTGCCGTCCCGCGTGTAGGTATAATTCACGTAGCCGTCCTCGGCGGGTTCGGAGACGCCGATATAGTCGTTGGCGTAGTCCGGGCCGTCCCAGCCGACCTGGATGGTCGAGCCGGCAACGGCACTTTCGGGTGCGGTCAGCAGGGCGCCGACCTCGGTCACCTCGATAGGTTGGGTGTAGATCGTCTCCCGGTCGCGGAAGCGGTAGCGCAACTCGTACGTGCCGGGGGCAGAGGGTGCGACGATCGACACGGGGTTGCCGTTACGCGTGTAGGAATAGTCGGAATAGCCGCCCTCCGCCGGGCCGATCTGGACGTTGTCGCCGCCCTGGTCCGGGCCGGTCCAGCCGACATCGAAGGACGATCCGGCGACAACGGAGGCCGGTGCCTCGAGGCCGATTTCCGGCTCGGTGAGCGTGATGAGGCGCGTGGCGATCGTCTCGCGGTCGCGCAGCACGTAGCGCAGTTCGAACGTACCGGCGCGTGGCGGCATGACGAGGCCGACCGGATTGCCGCGCTCGGTGTAGGAATAATCGTAATAGCTGCCGTCCAGCGGAGCGACCTGGATATTGTCGAGCCCCTCGTTCGGGCCGTCCCATTCGACCATCACGGTCGAGCCGCCGACGGCGGTCTCCGGCGCCATCAGGCTGGCGGCGGGCAGGGGCATCTCGAAGACGAGCGTGACATCGACGGGCGCGGAATCGACGATCTCGAAAGTCGTCTGCATCTCGGTCTCGGTCACCGTCCAGTAGGCGGTCGCGGTGTAGCTGCCTTCCTCCATCACCATCTCGAGCGGGTTGCCACCCTCGTCGTCGGCAAAGGCGGTGGTGCCATCAGTGACGTCCCAGAGCACCGGATCGGTGATGAGCGTCCCGTCGGTAAGTTCGGCGGTGAAGGTGACGGGCGCGCTTACCGGTTCGGGCTCGACCACGACGGAGAGCGCATCGGTCAGCTCGGAGGCGTTGGAGGCCGTGGTGAAGGTGCCGCCGGTCTCATCGGCGATACACTGCATCTGTTCGATCGCATCAGGCTCGTTGCCGACGTCGAACCCGATGACGTGCGCCGTGAAGTCGATGCCCGATTGCTCCAGCAGCCGCGCGGCGGCGCAGGGATCGGGGTTGCAGGTCTCGATCCCGTCGGAGACCAGCACGACGGTCGCCTTCTCCTCCGTGTAGCGCAGCGCCTCGGCGGCGGCGATGATCGCGTCGGTCATCGGCGTCTTGCCGCGCGGGTTGATGCCGTTCACGACGTCCACGATGGTCGAGGCGGTGCCGATATCGGGCGCGACGACCGTCTCGATATCGCTGCAATCCCCGCGCGTTCGGTGGCCGTAGACGGTCAGGCCGAGGTTCTGGTCCTCCGGGAAGTCCGACAGGATCTCGGAGACGACCTCTCGGGCGATGACGATCTTGTTCACACCTTCGATCTGGCCCCACATGGAGCCGGACCCGTCCATGACGAGAATGGTGTTGGGACGGGTCTGTGCGACCGCGCCAAGCGGCAGAAGACAGACGAGAAGGGCGACCAGCAGAGCGCGCATTGCAATACCTCCGACGAAATTATTGACCATAGGTAAGCACGCAGCACCCCGGTTTGACCAGAGCGTTGGAGGTCAGGGTTTCCCGCCTTTCGATCGGTGCGCGACGCGCGTTGACGGTGTGCGACGGAGGACAACGGCGGGCTCTGGCGTTCGCAGCGCAAAGAGCGTTCAAGGGGCGGCATGCATACCCCTCGCCAGACCGACCGCGCGCTTGTTGCGCTTCTGTGGATCACCGGGCTGTTCGCCGCGGCCCAGTTCGGAAAGATCTCCCTGACCCTTGCGCTGCTTGGCGAGCGCTACGCAACGGCGGGCAGCCTGCTGCCGTTCACGGTGTCCGTCGTCGGGATCATGGGCATCCTTTTCGGGCCGATCGCCGGCGGGATCGTGACGCGCATCGGCCTGCGCCGCGCACTGCTCGGTGCGCTGATGCTCGGAGCAGCGACATCCGCGCTCGAAGCGCTCGGGCCCCCGCTGTGGCTGTTCCTGTCGCTGCGGGTGGTCGAGGGCGCGTCGCATCTCGCGCTCGTCGTGGCGCTGCCGACGCTGATGGCCGAATCATCCTCCGACCGGGACCGCCCCGTGGTGATGGGCCTCTGGGGCACCTACTTCGGTGTCTCCTTCGCGATTCTCGCGCTCGTCCTGCCGTCCCTGGTGGGGCTCGGCGGGATCAGCGCGGTCTACGCGTCCCACGCGGTCGGCATGATCGCGATGGCGGCATTGATCGCGCCGCGCCTGCCGCGCGGGATGGGGGAGCGGACGACCTTCCGGCTCGGCGAGGAATTGAGGGCGATCTATTCCGAACCGCGCCTGATCGCGCCGGCGCTGATCTTCGTCTGGCACGCCTTCGTCTACGTCGCGCTCCTGACCTTCCTGCCGGGTGCGCTCGGCCATGTGTGGCTCGGCGTCGTCCTGCCCCTCGTGTCGCTTGCCGGTACGATGGGAGCGGGTGTGCTGGCGCGAACCATTACCCCGGCGCGGATCGCGGTGGTGGCGTTCACGCTGAACGGGGTCATCGCGGCGGCGATGCTGGTGCTGCCCGCGTTGCAGGTGCCGCTCGCCATCCTGCTGTTCATGACGCTCGGGCTCGTGCCCGGCGCCGGCTTCGCCGCGATCCCGTGGCTGAACCGTCTGCTGGGCGAGCGGGCGCGGTCGAACGGGGCGGTCGCGCAGCTCGGCAATGTGGGGACGTTCTCCGGGACTCCGGTCTTCGCGCTTGCGCTCGTCTGGGGCGGATCGGCGGGTCTGCTGGTGCTGCTCGTCGGGGTCTCTTTCGTCGGCTTCATCATCGCCTCGGTCATCAGCCGGCGATTCCGCTCCGCCGTCGCGGCGTAGCCGCCGGGGGCGACTTGATCCCCCAACTGCCTGCCCCATATGCAGAACCTGCGCGCGGAAGTCCGCCGGGCGGGGCAGGGTGAGCGAAGTTCACGTTTCGTTCGCATTTTCCGATTGGATCGGACCGCGCTCTCAACTATTCTTTGACCAAACCCAGACAGGGGGTCCCCGACATGGCCGATCTCAAGAAGATCGAAGTGCGCGGCGCGCGCGAGCACAACCTGAAATCCATCGACGTGGACATTCCCCGCGACGAGCTGGTGGTCATCACCGGGCTGTCGGGCTCGGGCAAGTCCTCGCTGGCGTTCGATACGATCTACGCCGAGGGGCAGCGCCGCTATGTCGAGTCGCTGTCAGCCTACGCGCGGCAGTTCCTCGACATGATGGAGAAGCCGGACGTCGACCATATCTCGGGCCTCAGCCCGGCGATCTCGATCGAGCAGAAGACGACCTCGAAGAACCCGCGTTCGACCGTCGGCACGGTCACCGAGATCTACGACTACATGCGTCTGCTGTTCGCCCGCGTCGGCACGCCGTTCAGCCCCGCGACCGGCCTGCCGATCGAGGCGCAACAGGTGCAGGACATGGTCGACCGGGTGATGGGTATGGAGGAGGGCACGCGTGGTTACCTCCTCGCCCCGATCATCCGCGACCGGAAGGGCGAATATCGAAAGGAATTCCAGGAGCTGAAGAAGCAGGGCTTCCAGCGCGTCAAGGTCGATGGCGCCTTCTACGAGCTGGACGAGCCGCCGACGCTCGACAAGAAGTTCCGCCACGACATCGACGTGGTCGTCGACCGCATCGTCGTGCGGGAGGGGATGGAAACGCGTCTGGCGGATTCGTTCCGCACCGCGCTCGACCTCGCCGACGGGATTGCCGTGCTCGAGACCGCACCGCGTGAGGGCGAAGGCGAGCCGGAGCGGATCACCTTCTCCGAGAATTTTGCCTGCCCTGTTTCGGGCTTCACCATCCCCGAGATCGAGCCGCGCCTCTTCTCGTTCAACGCTCCCTTCGGCGCTTGCCCGGCCTGTGACGGCCTCGGCGTCGAGCTGTTCTTCGACCCGAACCTGATCGTTCCGGATGTCACCCTGTCGCTCACGAACGGCGCGATCGCCAACTGGCGCAAGGGCAAGTCGCCCTATTTCACCCAGACCATCGACTCGATTGCCAAGCATTACGGCTTCGACAAGAAGGCGGCGTGGAAGGACCTGCCCGAGAAGGTGCAGCAGGTCTTCCTCTACGGATCGGGCAAGGAAGAGATCAAGTTCCGCTACGACGAGGGCGGCCGCGTCTACGAGGTCAGCCGGGCGTTCGAGGGGATCATCCCCAACATGCAGCGCCGCTACCGCGAGACGGACAGCGCCTGGATGCGCGAAGAGTTCGAGCGCTACCAGAACAACCGTCCCTGCGGCACCTGCCACGGTTACCGCCTGCGCGAGGAAGCGCGCGCGGTGAAGATCGCCGGCCTCCACGTTGGCGAGGTCGTGCAGATGTCGATCCGCCATGCCTGGGAATGGTGCGAGACGGTGCCCGAAAGCCTGACCAAGCAGAAGAACGAGATCGCCCGCGCCATCCTCAAGGAGATCCGCGAGCGGCTCGGCTTTTTGAACAACGTGGGCCTCGACTACCTGACCCTGTCGCGAAACGCGGGGACGCTGTCGGGCGGCGAGAGCCAGCGCATCCGGCTCGCCAGTCAGATCGGCTCGGGCCTGACCGGTGTGCTCTATGTGCTCGACGAACCCTCGATCGGCCTGCACCAGCGCGACAACGACCGGCTTCTGACCACGCTGAAGAACCTGCGCGACCAGGGCAACACGGTGATCGTCGTCGAACATGATGAGGAAGCGATCCGCGAGGCCGACTACGTCTTCGACATCGGCCCCGGCGCCGGGGTCCACGGCGGGCAGGTCGTCGCGCACGGCACGCCGCAGCAGCTGATGGAGAACGCCAACAGCGTGACCGGCGACTACCTCGCCGGACGGCGCGAGATCGCGGTCCCGGCGGAGCGTCGCAAGGGCAACAAGAAGAAGCTGACCGTCGTGAAGGCGACCGGCAACAACCTGAAGGACCTGACCGTCGACTTCCCGCTCGGCAAGTTCGTCTGCGTGACCGGCGTGTCGGGCGGCGGCAAGTCGACGCTGACGATCGAGACGTTGTTCAAGACGGCCTCGATGAAGCTCAACGGCGCCCGCCACGTGCCGGGCCCCTGCGAAACGATCAAGGGGCTGGAGCATCTCGACAAGGTCATCGACATCGACCAGCGGCCCATCGGGCGGACGCCGCGCTCGAACCCTGCCACGTACACCGGGGCCTTCACGCCGATCCGGGACTGGTTCGCCGGTCTGCCCGAGGCCAAGGCGCGGGGCTACAAGCCCGGCCGTTTCTCCTTCAACGTGAAGGGGGGCCGGTGCGAGGCCTGCCAGGGCGATGGTGTCATCAAGATCGAGATGCACTTCCTGCCGGATGTCTACGTCACCTGCGAGACCTGCCAGGGTGCGCGCTACAACCGCGAGACGCTGGAAATTCGGTTCAAGGGCAAGAGCATAGCCGACGTTCTTGATATGACGGTCGAAGATGCGCAGGAGTTCTTCAAGGCGGTCCCGACAATCCGCGAGAAGATGGACGCCCTGATGCGGGTCGGTCTCGGCTATATCAAGGTTGGCCAGCAGGCGACGACGCTTTCGGGCGGCGAGGCGCAGCGCGTCAAGCTGTCGAAGGAGCTGGCGAAACGGTCCACGGGCCGGACGCTCTATATCCTCGACGAGCCGACGACGGGCCTGCACTTCGAGGATGTGCGCAAGCTGCTCGAGGTGCTGCATGAGCTGGTCGAGCAGGGCAACACGGTCGTGGTGATCGAGCACAACCTCGACGTCATCAAGACCGCCGACCACCTGATCGACATCGGCCCCGAGGGCGGTGACGGCGGCGGCAAGCTCGTCGCAACGGGCACGCCCGAAGAAGTGGCCGAGGTCGAGGCCTCCCACACGGGGCACTACCTCAAGCCGATGCTGAAATCGCGGAAGGTCGCGGCGGAATGACGAAAGGCGGGGCCCGATGGCCCCGCCTTTTTCACTTCGGTTTCTGACTTACAGCACCGCGCCCGCGATCCGGATCAGTTGAAGCAGATCATAGGCTTCAGACGACATCTGCATCAGCTGACCGTCTACGACTGAGTAGCGCTGCCCGTCCTCCGTCGGCAGACCGTAGATCCGCGCAAGTTCGGCGGAGGTCAGCGAAGCGGTCGGCGCGATGCCGAGCGACTCGGCCAGTTGCTGACGCTCCGCCAGCGTCCGGATGCGTTGGAACCGCTCGTAGTTGCGATCCTCCAGTTGCACGACCTGACCGTCGATGAGGGCGTAGCGGAAGCCGTCTTCCGGGTCTTCCAGACCGAACAGCTCCTGGATGTCGGCGCTTGTCAGGTAGCTGGCGTCCGGTTCTTCGGCGACGACGTCCTCGAGGATCGTGTCGTTGTCATCGAGCAGGACGGCGATCTGCTCATCCGTGTATCCGGTCCAGTCCTGGAACGTTACACCCTGCTTGGCCTGTCCCGGCGGCACGCACGGCGGGTCGCGGAAGGCGAGGCCAGGCGGGCAATCGAACGTGTTGCGGAAACCATCGTTCGTGAAGATCGACACGTCGTCGCCCATGACGACCGCGATGCCGTCTGCGCCACGATTGCCGTTGCCATTGCCCCGGCCGTTGTTTCCACCGTTCCCGTTCCCGTTCCCGTTCCCGTTCCCGTTATTCCCGGCATTCTCGGCGGCGGCGCCGCGGTTTCCATTCCCGTTGCCGTTGTTCCCTCGGTTCCCGTTGCCGTTGCCGCCCCCGTTGTTGTGGGCCGCGTTGCCGTTCCCGTTTCCACGGCCGTTTCCGTTGCCGTTACCGTTTCCGTTGCCCTGTGCGAACCCGGTGGTCGCGGCTAGGGACAAGGCGGCTGTCATCAGCACAATGCGCTTCATCGAAATGCTCCTTCGTAGCTTCGACAGCCTCAACGCGCCGCCCACCTGATCAGACCCACAAGGAGCCGACGGTGAGCAGCGAACCGCCAACGCCGACAAATTTCGATCACGAACTTGAAAGTAAAGCGTGTTAACATTTTATCTCTGCAAACACGGGGAGTGACAGATGTTCCACAACGCGACGATGCCGTCAGGCGGGGCCGGCTGCGCGCCGGAAACCTGGGTCTACGATGAAGAGGACTTCACGCGGGTCGACATCGACTGCGGCCTCGTGGTCCGTCTTGTGCCCGGTCCCTTCAATATCACGGCCGAAGGTGCGGGGCGGCGGCTCCGGGACCTTCAGATCGTGCGGCAGGACGACACGCTTGTCGTGCGGCGCACGTTTCGTGGCATCGCCGGCTCTGTCGGTGCGAAACTGACAGGCAATCCGGTGGTGAGGGTCACGATCGCGATGCCGGTGCTCGAGGCGGTGGAAGCGCGGCGGGGGTGCTCGGTCTCTTCCGCCGTACCCGCCGCCTGGACGCTCGCGGCACATGCCGGGGCCGGGTCCCGGCTCGACCTCGGGCGCGTCCGGACTGAACGGGTGGACCTCACCGCGACGGCCGGCGGGCGGATTACCGGGGAGGTCCGCGCCGACCGCGTGCTGACCCGCTCCGATTTGGCCGGCACGGTCGACGTTTCCGGTCTCGCGACGCAGTTGCAGATCGAGGCGAGCCTCGGTGGCGTGGTGAAGGCGGACGAACTCGACGTCTCTCGCGTTGAGCTTCGCGCCAGCAGCGGCGCCGCGCTGTCCGTCACAGCCCGCGACAGGATCAGCGGTCAGGCGACTTCCGGAGCCCGCATCATCGCGTCCGGTCCGGCGCATCCGGAGGTGAGGCTCGCTTCGGGCGCGCGGATCGTCCCGCGAACCTGACTCCGGTGCGCCGCACGTCAGAGGTCCGCGTGATATTCTTCGATCAGGTGCCGCACGACGGCGCGCATGCGGCCATCCCGATCCTCTCCTGCGGCTTCGGCGTCCTTGTAGACCGCCCGCTGCCGATCCGCGCTGGTGCCGCCCCGGATGATGTCACGCGTCGCCTCGACCTCCGCCACGCAGCCGAGCGCCTCGGCATCCTCGGCAACGAGCTCGATCAGTTCTTCCAGCAGGGCGGGCACCGGCACGATCTCGTGCCGCCCGAAGTCGATCAGCCCCCCGCCGATCCCGTAGCGCTGCGCACGCCAGCGGTTCTCTGAGACGAGGAAGTTCTCGTATCGCCGCCACCGCTGGTTCAGCCGCCTGAGCCGCCAGAGCATCCGCGCAAGGCATTGTGTCAGCGCGGCGAGCGAGATGGCGTGCGACAGGCGGGGCGAGACATCGCAGATCCGCGATTCCAGCGTCGGAAACCGCGAGGACGGGCGCAGGTCCCACCAGATCTTGCTGGCATCCTCGATCACCCCGATGTCGATCAGCGCCCCGACGGAGCGCTCATATTCCTCCCAGCTGTCGATGCGGGGCGGCAGGCCGGTGCGCGGCAAGTTGTCGAACACGCTGATCCGGTAGGAGGCGAGGCCGGTGTCCTCTCCCTGCCAGAACGGCGATGAGGCCGACAGCGCCAGCAGGTGCGGCAGGAAATAAGCCATCTGGTTGAGCAGATCGGCCCGCAGCGCGTCGTCGTTCAGGCCCACATGGACATGCATCCCGCAGATCAGCATCCGCCGCACCACGCCGCCGAGGTCGTCACGCAACTGGTTGTAGCGCGCCTTGTCGGTGTGGTGCTGCTGCTTCCAGTCGGCGAGCGGATGGCAAGAGGCCGCGATCGGCGCCAGCCCGACCTTCGCGGCCTCGTCCGATACCACGCGCCGCAACCGCCGCAAATCATCCCGCGCCTCGGGGATCGTTGCGCAGACGCCGGTGCCGATCTCGATTTGGCATTGCAGGTACTCCGGGCTCACCTGATCGCCGAGCTGAGCCTGACAGGCTTCCAGCAATCCCTCGGGAGCCTCGCGCAGGGCGAGCGTTTCCTTGTCGACGAGGAGGTATTCCTCCTCGATGCCGAGAGTGAAATCGGGTTCGGCCACGGCATCCTCCTGCTTGATGGGGAACCATAGGCACGAATGACGGGGCGAGGGAACCTCGCCAGTCAGCGGCGTAGCGGGATCAGCGGTTGCCCGGCTGCATCAGCAGGTCCGCCATCGACCGCTCGCGCTCACCGATCATCTCGAGTGCCTGCTCCTCGGTCTGGGCGACGCGGATTACCACGCCCTCAAGCCCGTCCCACGACCGGCGCACGAGCCGGGCCATGTCGAACGAGATGTCGGTCGGGGCATAGTAGACAAGCAGGGTCTGTATGCCCTGCTGGGCGAAATCGTCGAGCTTGCGGGCCTGCAGCTTCAGCAGTTCCGGATAGTTGTTCTCGAAGCTCGTGACACGGGACAGATCCACAAGCTGACGCTGCCCCGGCGCGAAGTCGGGATGCGCCGCGTAGCGGCCGAACGCCTCGAGCGTCTCGCCAAAATTGACGTGGTCTCCGTACCTCACATAGACTAGGCCGCGGTCGGCAAGAATCTGAAAAGAAATCGCCATCTGTCTGTCTTAGACGCCTTTTACCTCTACGGCAACTTTGCACATTCCGTTCGGTCAAGCACGCCACATCCGGGTGGTGGCGCACACCCGGACCCTCGTCCGGGACGGGCCGCAGAACGCCAGATGAACCAGCAAGGAAAAGGGGCGGCGGATTGCTCCGCCGCCCGCTGAAAGCGTCGCCCGGACAGTCGATCAGTCCATCGCCTTGAAGTTGAACTCGCCACCTTCCTTGATGCCCGAGAACCACCGTGCGGTGACGGTCTTGGTCTGGGTGTAGAAGCGGAAAGCGTCGGGGCCGTACTGGTTGAGGTCGCCGAAGGAGGATTTCTTCCAGCCGCCGAACGTATGGTAGGACAGCGGCACCGGGATCGGGAAGTTGATCCCGACCATCCCGACGTTCACCCGGCTGGCGAAGTCGCGCGCGGTGTCGCCGTCCGCCGTGTAGATCGCCGTGCCGTTGCCGTACTCGTTGTCCATGACGAGGCCGAGCGCCTCCTCGTAGGATCCGGCACGAACCTGGCTGAGGACGGGCCCGAAGATCTCTTCCTTGTAGATGTCCATCTCTGGGGTGACGTTGTCGAACAGGGTCGGGCCAATGAAGTAGCCGTTCTCGTAGCCCTGCAGCCGGAAGTCGCGCCCGTCGGTGACGAGGGTGGCGCCCTGCTCGACGCCGCTGTCGATCAGGCCCCTGACGCGATCCATCGCCGCCTTGGTGATGAGCGGGCCGTAATCGACGTCCTCACCGGCGGTGTAGGGGCCGATCTTCAGCTTCTCGATGCGCGGGACGAGGCGTTCGACCAGCGCATCGGCGGCCTCCTGACCGACCGGAACGGCGACCGAAATCGCCATGCAGCGCTCGCCCGCCGCGCCGAACCCGGCACCGACGAGCGCGTCCGCCGCCTTGTCCATGTCGGCGTCGGGCATGACGATCATGTGGTTCTTCGCGCCACCGAAGCACTGCGCACGCTTCCCGTTGGTCGCTGCGCGACCATAGATGTACTGCGCGATCGGGGTGGAGCCGACGAAGCCGACCGCTGCGACCGTCTCGTTGTCGAGGATCGCGTCGACCACTTCCTTGTCCCCGTTGACGACCTGCAGCACGCCATCGGGCAGGCCGGCCTCCTTCAGCAGTTCCGCCAGCAGCAGCGAGGTCGAGGGCGTGCGCTCCGATGGCTTGAGGATCATCGCGTTGCCGGACGCGAGTGCGGGCGCCATCTTCCACAGCGGGATCATCGCAGGGAAGTTGAACGGCGTGATCCCGGCGACGACGCCGAGCGGCTGGCGCATCGAATAAAGGTCGATACCCGGCCCGCCGCTGTCGGTGAACTCACCCTTCAGCATGTGCGGGGCGCCCATGCAGACCTCGACCACTTCGAGCCCGCGCTGCACGTCGCCACGCGCATCCGGCAGGGTCTTGCCGTGCTCTCGGGAAACGGCTTCCGCCAGCTTGTCCATGTTCTCGTTGATGAGCTGGCCGAACTTCATCATCACCCGCGCGCGCCGCTGCGGGTTGGTAGAGCCCCAGCCCTTCTGCGCCTCGGCGGCACGGGCGACGGCATCGTCGAGCTCGGCAGCGGAGGCGAGCGGCAGGCGGGCCTGCACCTCGCCGGTGGCGGGGTTCATGACGTCGGCAAAGCGGCCCGACTTACCGGTTACGCGCTGGCCGTCGATGTAGTGGCAAAGGTCTTCCATGGCGTCCTCCTTCTTTGGCCCCCGGATACTCTTGCGAAAATGCCGGATAAAGAGAGAATGAGCCAAAGTCATTTTGCGGAAATGCCGGTATGAACTGGGACGATATGCGCGTCTTCCTCGCCGTGGCGCGGGGGGAGAGCCTCACCGCCGCAGGCAAGGTTCTGAAAATGGACCCCGGCACCGTGGGGCGCCGCGTCGCGCGGCTGGAGGAGGGGCTCGGCCAGCCGCTCTTCACCAAGAGCCAGCAGGGCTATGCCCTCACCGACTTCGGCACGCGAATGCGCGATCATGCGGGCGCGGCAGAGACGGCGCTCCTCGCGGCGATGGAGGAAGGGCAGGAGGAGACGGGCCTCACCGGGCAGCTCCGGATCGGGGCGCCGGACGGCTGCGCCAATTTCCTGCTGCCGGGGGTGCTGGCTCGGATCGCCGACGCCAATCCCGGGCTCGATGTGCAGGTGCTGTCGCTGCCCCGCGTCGCCAACCTCTCCCGGCGGGAGGCGGACCTTGCCATTACCGTCAGCCCGCCGGAAACCGGGCGGCTGACGGTTCAGAAGATCACCGACTATCACCTGCACCTCGCCCTCCACCGTGACATCGCGGGCGATGGAGAGGGGCTGCCGGTGGTCGGCTACATCCCCGACATGATCTTCGACCGGGAGCTCGACTACCTCGGTGAGCTCGGCGTCGAGCGTGTGCAGCGGGCGTCGAACTCCGTCTCCGTGCAGGTCCAGATGCTTCGCCAAGGCGGTGCGGTCGGCATCGTCCACGACTTCGCGCTGCCCTTCGCGCCGGAGCTGCGCCGGATCCGCACCGACGACGTGTCGCTCACCCGCAGTTTCTACCTTGTCCGGCACGCGGCGGACCGCCGGTCGGACCGGCTCAACCGGTTGGCCGCCGACCTGATCGAGGGGCTTCGGTCCGAAGTCGCCCGGCTGGAGCTGTTGGCGCAGAGCGCTTGACAGAACGACTGCGCCGCGCCGACGCTGGACGCACAAGGTGCAAAAGAGGAGGTTTGCATGCTCGTCAATCAGATCCTGCGGTCCAAGCCCTCTGAGGGGGTGCTGACCATGACGCCCGAGCGGAGCGTCTCCGAAGCCGCCGCCTTCCTGTCCGAAAAGCGCGTCGGCGCCGTCATCATCTCCAAGGACGGCGAGACTGCTGAAGGTATCCTGTCGGAACGCGATATCGTCCGTGAACTCGGCAAGCGCGGGGCGACCTGCCTCTCGGACACCGTGACGACAATGATGACGAAGAAGCTCGTCACCTGCACCGGCACCGACGAAGCCGTGAGTGTGCTCGCCAAGATGACCGAAGGGCGCTTTCGCCACATGCCGGTCATGGACGGCAAGACGATGGTCGGGCTGATCTCCATCGGGGACGTGGTGAAGGCCCGCCTGTCGGAGCTGGCGATGGAAAAGGACGCCCTCGAAGGCATGATCATGGGCCACTAAGCCCGCGGATCGGGCACAAGGACTTGCGCATCCGGTCGCAATAATGTTGCGTGACGCCGAGTTGTCACGCGGGAGCGGCCCATGCGCATCGGACTATACCCCGGCACCTTCGATCCGGTGACCCTTGGACACCTCGACATCATCCGCCGCGCCTGTGCGCTGGTGGATCGTCTCGTGATCGGTGTCGCGATCAACCGCGACAAGGGTCCGCTCTTCACGCTGGAGGAACGAGTCTCGATGATCGAGGCGGAAGTCCATGCCCTGCCGGAAGCCCACGCGACCGAGATCGTCGTTCACCCGTTCGAGAACCTCCTCATCGACTGTGCCCACGATGTCGGTGCGGGCCTGATCATTCGGGGCCTGCGTGCTGTGGCCGACTTCGAATACGAATACCAGATGGTCGGCATGAACCGGCAGCTCGACGATTCCGTCGAGACGGTGTTCCTGATGGCCGAGGCGCAGCATCAGGCGATCGCCTCCAAGCTGGTGAAGGAGATCGCCCGCCTCGACGGCGACGTCTCCAAGTTCGTCACACCCTCCGTCGCCACCGCGCTTGGCGGAAAATTCGGGACCGACGCCGGATGATGTCGCTGGTCTTCGGCTACGTCGGGGCGGGTATGCTGGCGGAGTCGCTCTATCCCTTCAGTCAAGTGCCGTTCGAAGCTCCGGGTTTCGCCCGCGTTGAGGTCCGCTCAGCGGACCAGAACCTGCCGGTCTATGTCCACGACGCCGGGCAGGGCGCGCCGGTCGTGCTCTACTTCATGGGCAACCGGGGGACGCTGGATTCCGTGCGCGAGGATCTGGAAATGTACGCCGACGGCGGCCGCTCCGTCATCGCGATGACCTACCGCGGCGGCGGCGGAGAACCGGGAGAGCCGACCGAGGCCGGCCTGAAGGCCGACGCGCTGTTCGCATTCGATGCCATCGACTACATCCTGCCATCGCACGGCGCCGTGGTCCCGGTAGGCTATTCGCTCGGCACCGGGCTCGCACTCCACGTGGCGGCCAATCGGGAGGCCGACGGCCTGATCCTCGTCGCGCCCTATTCGCGCGTCTGCGACATCGCCTCCGAACGCGTGTCTCTGCCGGTCTGCAACGTGCCGTGGCTCGACCGTTGGCAAAGCACGCTCGACGCGCCGCGCGTCGCAGAGGACGTGCTGCTGCTGCATGGGCTGGCCGACAGCCTGATTCCGGCGTGGCACAGCACCATCCTGCTCGACAGCCTGCCGGAGACGACCGAGGTCGAGGCCATCTTCATCGAGGGCGGTGAGCATACGACGCTGCCGGACTTCCCGGTATATGCCGCCTCGATCGACCGTTTCCTTGACGCGCGTTAGGCGGGCAGGGGGCATCTTGGCGGGTCTCTACCTGATCTACGCGCTTCTCGCCTCGCTGCTGGTGCCGACCTTCATCTACCCGTTCGACCAGACGCTGTTTCAGGCGCAGGGTTTCCGTCGCGTCGAGGTCGCGGACACGCCACCGCTCTATGTCCACGACGCCGGACCGGACGCGCCGGTCGTGATCTACTTCATGGGCAACATCGGCTCGCTGCAGTGGTTCGGGCCGGATCTTCAGATGCACGGAGCTGCCGGTCGCTCGATCGTGGCCATGACCTACAGGGGCGGCGGCGGAGAATCCGGACAACCGTCCGAATCCGCACTGAAGTCCGATGCGCTTGCAACCTTCGACGCGCTCGAGGCCGTGCTGCCAGACCATGGCCCGGTCATCCTGCATGGCTACTCGCTCGGATCCGGGCTCGCCTTTCATGTCGCCGCGCGACGTGAGGCGGACGCCGTCCTCGTCGTCGCGCCCTATGCGCGGCTGTGCGAGGTGATGGCGCAGAAATCCTGGGTGCCGGCCTGCCGCGTGCCCTGGGTCGATCGCTGGCAGAGCCTGCCCGACGCCCGCGCGACAGATGAGCCGATCCTGATCCTGCATGGCACGGCGGACGAGCTGATCCCGATCACGCAATCCGAACGGCTCGCCGGGGATAGCCAGGTAGGCCCTGTCGAGTTCCGGCGACTTAATGCGACTCACACCGATATCGTGGTGAACGACGCCTATGCGTCGGAGGTCGGCGATCTGATCGCCGGGGCGCTCGGGAACTGAGAGGCCCCTAAAAGCGAAAAGGCCGGCGATCCGCCGGCCTTTCACATCTGGTTCGTTCTGTTCCCGCGTATCGCGGGCTCCCCCTCCGTCTGCTGCACGGCCTTAGCGGCCGTAGACAGCGTTGGAAGCGATGGAGCGCGCGTCGCCGGGGAAGATGCCGAGGTCTTCGACCGCGAGGCGGGTCGGAAGAGCTTCGAGCTCACGGCGGGTGCGGTTGTAGAGGGCGCGTTTCTGCATGGCAGTGCGGAAGGTAGTGAACATGTTTGTCTCTCTTTCCTGTTCCTGAGGGTTCGTCCGTGTTCGGGACTACAAATACCAACGCTGCGCCGCAGCACAACTGACGGAACCCCAAAGCCGCCCTGCAGCAGATGCATGGCGAGTAAATTATTGATTAAAAAGAAAAAGACCGCCCGGTTGGGCGGCCTTTCTGCAGGTGCATATCTGCCTTGCGCTGATCAGACGTATTTGCCCATCTCGACGGCAGTATCAGACATCCGGTTCGAGAAGCCCCACTCGTTGTCGTACCAGGACAGGATCCGGCACATCGTGCCTTCCATGACCTTGGTCTGGTCCGTGTGGAAGACCGAGGAATGGCTGTCGTGATTGAAGTCGGTGGAGACGAGCTTTTCGTCCGTGTAGCCGAGGATGCCCTTCAGCGGGCCGTCCGCGGCGGCACGGATCGCGTCGTTGATCTCTTCGACGCTGGTCGTCTTGGCGGCTTCGAAGGTCAGGTCGACGACCGACACGTTCGGCGTCGGCACGCGGATCGCGACACCGTCGAGCTTGCCGTTCAACTCGGGCAGCACGAGGCCGACGGCCTTGGCGGCACCGGTCGAGGTCGGGATCATCGACAGCGCCGCGGCGCGGGCGCGGTAGAGGTCCTTGTGCATCGTGTCCAGCGTCGGCTGGTCGCCGGTGTAGGAGTGGATCGTCGTCATGAAGCCCTTAACGATGCCGATGCTGTCGTTCAGCACCTTGGCGACCGGGGACAGGCAGTTCGTCGTGCAGGAGGCGTTGGAGACGATGATGTCGTCCGCACCGAGCGTGTCGTGGTTCACGCCGTAGACGATGGTCTTGTCCGCGTCTGAACCGGGGGCGGAGATCAGCACCCGTTTGGAGCCGTTGTCGAGGTGGGCCTGGCACTTCTCCTTGGAGGTGAAGATGCCGGTGCATTCCATCACGACGTCCACGTCCGACCAGGGCAGGTCGGCGGGGTTGCGGATCGCGGTCACGCGCATCGGGCCGCGGCCGACGTCGATCGTGTCCTCGGTGGTGGTCACCGTCGCCGGGAAGCGGCCGTGGACGCTGTCGTAGCGGAGAAGGTGGGCGTTGGTCTCGACCGGGCCGAGATCGTTGATCGCCACGACCTCGATATCGGTGCGGCCCGACTCGATGATCGCGCGCAGCACGTTGCGGCCGATGCGACCGAAGCCGTTGATTGCGACTTTGACTGCCATGAGAGAAGTCCTCCGCTAGGGTTATGCGTAGTGTTTCGGCGCCAACATCGCCAAAAGCCGTGGAAGGTCAACCTTGTTGGCGCTCTCAGCGCCAGAAGGCGATCCATTCGATGAGCTGAAAGCCCTTTCGGGCCAGGAAGATCATGATCTCCCCGTCGTTCTGCGTGATGTCGGCCACGATGCATCCGACGAGCAGCAGCAGGATCCAGAAGGTGGCCGACTTCAACATGGCCACTTTGATAGAGCAGGCGCCGACGAACGCAAGACGGCTGGACCGGCCCCGGCGCGATGCCGGGACCGGCCGTCCGCTAGCCGTAGACGAAGGCGTTGAACTTGTTGCCCTCGGGGTCGCGGAAGTAGCCGCCGTAGAAGCCCTCTCCGCGCGGGCCGGGCGCACCTTCGTCGCGGCCGCCGAGCGACAGGGCGAGGGCGTGGAGCCGGTTCACCTGTGCCGCGTCGCGCGCCATCAGCGCGATCATCGCGCCGTTGCCCGGCGTCGCGGCCTCCCCGTTCCAGGGGCGGGTGACCATTATGAGCGGCCTCTTGGGACCGAAGCCCCAGGCGATCATGGTTTCAAGCGTGTAGGCCCGCGCGCCGCCGAGTTCGGCGAACAACGGGTCGAAGAAGGCTGCGGCGGCGGCCGGATCGGCGGAGCCGATCGTGACATATCCGATCATGTCGGGGTCTCTCGATTGCAGGAACATCCGCGCGCGGTCCGGAGACCGGCGCGATCGACGGCCCGACTCGCGGCCGGCGTCAGTGGGTATGGTCAGGCAATCGGCACATACACGGGATAGCCCGCGCGGACCCGCCGCTCAAGCCCCGCTACTCGGCGTTCGGAAAGAACAGCTGCTGGCCGTCGACTTCGAACGCCGCGATCGCCGCCTGACCGGCATCGCCGAGGATCCACTCCTCGAACGCCTCCGCCGCGGCGGTATTCGCGCTCGGGCAGTGATCGGGACTCACGACGATCACGCCGTACTGGTTGAACAGCGCCTCGTCGCCTTCGAACAGGATGGTCGCGTCGCCCTTGTTGGCGAAGCTGATCCACGTCGCCCGGTCGGTCAGCGCGTAGGCGTCCTCGGCCACTGCGATATTGAGCGTCGCGCCCATGCCCGACCCGGTCTCGAGATACCAGTCGCCCGAGGCGCCCGTGGGATCGACCCCGGCAGCCGACCACAGCGCCAGTTCCGCCTTGTGCGTGCCGCTGTCGTCCCCGCGCGAGGCGAAGGCCGCCCCGCTGTCGGCAATCGCGGCGAACGCGGCGGCGGCGGAGTCCGCCGTGCCGAGGCCTGCCGGGTCCGCCGACGGCCCGATCAGGACGAAGTCGTTGTACATCACGTCATGCCGCGCCACGCCGAAGCCCTCGGCGACGAAGGCTTCTTCGGCCGGCTTGGCATGCACGAACAGAAGGTCGCCATCGCAATTCTGCGCGTTCGTCAGCGCCTGCCCGGTGCCGACCGCGACAACCTGCGCGTCGATGCCGGTGGTCTGCTCGAACTCCGGCAGGATCGCCTCGTAGAGACCGCTGTTCTGGGTCGAGGTGGTCGACTGGATCAACAGACGGCCGGTCTCCTGCGCCGTCGCGGGCGCAGCGAGCAGCAGAAGGGCGAGGGCAATGGGGAACTTGGTCATGGTCTTCTCACAGTAGAAGCCTTCCCTCGAGGTAGGCGCGGGCATCCGCGCTCTCGGGGCGGGCAAGGAACTCTTCAACGGGCCGGTGTTCGGTGATCCGTCCGCGGGACAGGAAGGCGACATCCGTCGCCAGTCGCGCCGCCTGGGCGCGGTCGTGGGTGACCAGCAGGACCTTCACGCCGGACGAGGCCGTCGCCCGGATCAGCGCCTCGATCGCGGCGGTCGAGGCAGGGTCGAGGTGCGCCGTCGGCTCGTCCAGCAGCAACAGGTTGGGTCGCGCGGCGAGCGCGCGGGCGATGGCGAGGCGCTGCCGCTCTCCACCCGACAGCGACCGGGCGGGCGCACCGCTCTGCTCGGTCATCCGGGCCGTCACCAGCAACTCCGCCAGTCGCCCGGCCCGGTGCCGGCGGGGCACGCGCGCCAGCCGGAGCGCGTGCATCAGGTTGGCCTTGGCCGAGCGGTTGAGCAGCACCGGCGTCTGAAAGACAAGGGCAGGGGCACCCGTATGGGGCGCAAGCTCGATCTCGCCTGAATCCACCGGGATCAGCCCGGCAATGGCCCGAAGCAGCAGGCTCTTGCCCGCGCCGTTCGGCCCGAGTAGCGCGGTGATCCCCCCGGTCTTCAGTCCGAGCGTGACCTCGTCCAGCAGCGGTCGTCCCTGCCGGCTGATCGTCACGCCCTCGAGCGTCGCGATCGGCCGGACGAGCCCGCTCTCCGCCTTGCGGAACGGGAGGACCTGGCGATCAGCGGGCATAGGCGACCCCGTAGGCTCTCGGCCTCAACCCGAGCGCGGCGGCGTTCAGAACCAGCGACAGCGACAGCAGCACCAGCCCGAGGCCAAGCGCCAGCGACAGCTCCCCCCGCGATGTCTCGAGCGCGATGGCCGTCGTCATCACCCGCGTGACATGGTCGATGTTTCCCCCGACGATCATCACGGCCCCGACCTCGGCGAAGGCGCGGCCCATCCCGGCCAGTCCCGCCGTCAGAAGCGCCGGCCGTGCTTCCCACAACAACGTCGCGATCCGCTGGCCCTTTGTGGCCCGCAGCGCGCGGAGGGTCTCGTCGAATTCCTCCATCAGCTCGGCGATGGCGGCGCGGGACAGGGCAGCGACGATCGGCGTGACCAAGACGGTCTGTGCGACGATCATTGCGGTCGGCGTATAGAGAAGGCCGAGCGCCCCGAGCGGCCCGGCGCGCGAGAACCCCATGTAGAGCGCGAGCCCGACGACCACCGGCGGCAACCCCATCGCGGCGTTCAGCACAAGCACGAGCACCCGCCGCCCCGGAAACCTCAGCACGGCCAGCACTGCGCCGAGCGGCATGCCGATCAGGCAGGCCAGCGCCACGGCCGACAACGATACGCGCAGCGACAGCAGGATCACCTGCAACAGCTCCGCGTCGCCCGTCAGCACGAGCCGCAGCGCTTCGGCGAATGATGTGGCGATGTCCTCCATTGTGAGAGCCTAGCCACGGGCCGGGGAGCGCTGTCAATCGGGTGCCGCGCGCCGATGGCGCAAGCGCCGGTGAGCAGGTCGGAGTCGGGCACCGGGCAGTCCGTTTTTCGAGCCCGGTCAGCCGACCTCGTCCAGCAAACCGTCGTAGACAGCCGCGAGGCGCTGTGTCCGTTTCTCGGCCAGCCGTGATCCGGTGGCAGTCTGCATGTGCCTGCCGAGCGTCAACAGCTTGGTGCGGAAGTGGTCGAGCGCGAAGGCCGCCTCGTCGAGTGGCCGGTGCTCCGCCGCCGGATCGATCGCATCGCAGATCGCACCATTGCTGGCCCCGGCGATGTAGAAGCACAGCGCTGCGCCGATAAAGCCGATCGCGTCGAGCCGGTCCGCGTCCTGCAAAATCCGCGCCTCGAGTGTCCGTGGCGCGATCCCGGCTGAATAGCTGTGCGCCTCGATCGCGTGACAGACCCCGTCCCTCCGGTCAGCGCCCCAGCCGAGCCCGCCCAACACTTCGCGCGCCTTCTCTGCCGCGAGGGTGGAGGCCATCGACCGCCGGGGCGAGCGTTTGTCGACCCATATGCAGTCATGCAGCAGCGTCGCCGCCTGCAGCACCTCCAGATCGCCGCCCTCCGCCACGGAGATCCGCACCACATTGCGCCAGACCCGAAGCAGGTGCGCCCCGTCGTGTGCCCCGTCGATCGTGTCGAACGAATTGGGCAGCAGCGCCTGCGCCAGCGCGGGATAGGGTAATTCAGTGTGCATGCCACTCCTGTCCTGGGACAAGCCGCCAAGGGCGGCGATCGTGGGCGGGACAGGGGGAATAGTGGCGGAGAGACAGGGATTCTGAAAGTTTCCATAACATACTGTAAAGGTTAGTATCTTTATAGAATAGAGGACCTCGCACCCACAAAAACACCCACATCCAGGATCATTATAAGATGGTCTGGTCGATCAGATCGAACTTCCGCTCGGTCGGCATGCAGAACAAACACTTTCCGCCGCTTGCATCTGCCCAAACTGCGCCGATCCGGCGCTTGTCGCCTTCCCCTTCGTAGAGATGGCCCCCTTTGTATTCTACGGCGAGAATCCGGCCGTCAACGAGCATGGCCATGAAGTCGGGATAGAACTTTTGGTGCGGTAGTTGAAGCCAGAACGAAGTTTTCTTGCCTTCTACATTCCTGATCCAGAACCGCACCTCGTCCATGGAGTCGAGGTAGGCGGCACAATCGAACTCCTCCCCCGTGGGTTTCAGGTCGCCGATCAGCGGCGTGTAGTGTTTGTTGAACTTACGCGCTCCTGCATAGGGCTGATTGAAGGCGTATGACTGCTCGTCGAAAATCATCGACAAGTCTGAATGTGTTGCGAAGTCCTCGGCGTTGGTTGCGAAGAGGGCGGAGTAGTTGCCTGTCTCACGCTCCCCCCGCAAGTCGGCGATGAACTGGGATATGGCACGGCGCAGATCATGCTTGTTTCTTGCCAACACATGGAAGTCATGGCCCGAAGCGATCAGGGCTTCGATGGCTTTGATGATAAAAAGGATTGCGCTTGGCTTTGTGATATCAGGATGACGAATGCCACTGTCGATGAAGTTGGCGAGTCGCGGTAGGGTCCATGCAGGTTCTTGAACGACGGCGGCAAGTTCGCCCTGAACCCGCTTCGCAAAGTCGATCTCAACCTTCCCCTTGTCCGACACATCAATCTCGCCGCTCTGGCTTTCATCGACGATTTTGAAGCGGGTCGTGATGTCGGATGGGTCGCATTCATCCAGCCTCCAAGGCAGGTCGAGGAAATGCTCCTTCGAAAAGAGTTGCAATTCGCCCTGTTTTCGAAAGCCAAGCATCGGCACGATGAATGGCGGTTTCTCGTCGTCCTGTGATGCGGCCAGTTGAAAGTTGTTCGTCTTCGCGTAGAGACGATCAATCGCGCGACTGGCTTTTGGAGATTTCGCCAAGGCCAGCTGAAGCAAGTTCTTGCTCTCACGGGTCATCGGCCCCTTGTAGGTCATCGACCGTTTCTCAGGATCGTAGGCGACGCGATTCCGCACTGATGTGGGCAATTTTGCAATCGCTTCTTCGACCTCCTGTGCTGGCGTTTCGTCTTCCACCAGCGGATCAGATTCGTGCTCGAAGTCGTCGGCGGCGTCGGCAAAGCCCATGTCGCCCTGCGGCGAGACGATCTGGTCGGCTTCCATCTTATTGAAGCCTGCACCTTCGACGAGACCGTCTTTCAGCATCTGGGCAGTGCTGTCGAAACTCTTGGACGCAACAAAGGCGTAAGCCTGATTGAGCGCATCGCGGCGCTTTCGCTGTGCCTTGGGCATCCGCAATACGCGGCCAAGCACCTGTTCAATCGCTGTAGCTGAAACCTGCTCGGCCACAGAACACAGGACATAGGCAAAGGGGCAATCCCAGCCTTCTTTCAACTTCGACACGGTGATGATGTATCGAATGCGGCAATCGTGGTCGGCGATCTCGTAAGCGTCGAGGTCTTTGCGGGGGCCAGTATGGACGGCGATTTCGGCCTCTGGGATTCCCCGGTCTTTCAGGTGCTGTTCAACCTTGTCGTAGGTGATCCGAGTTGCATCCGTCGCCGACGCGCTTTGTGCCTGAAACAAAATGATAGGTCGGATGTATTCGCCTGTTTCCGCCTGCTCTGCCTTCGCCGCTTCCTCCAAAGCCTCGCGGCAGTCGTAGGCTGCGCCTATGGTCTTTTGCCAGTTGCTGTCAGTTGTCAGCTTGATCGGCATCTTGATCATTTCTTCCGCCTTCAACTCGGCGGCCGATACGGAATAGAGGATGTTCGACGCGTGCTTGTCGCGTGGCGGTTTGTGTTCGGTCTGCGGCGTGGCTGTTAGTTCCAAGATGAGCGAAGGACTGAACCGCGCCAGCGTATCGAACGACAGGGCTGTGCGGGCGTTGTGGGCTTCATCGACGATGACCATGGGCCGGTGCAGGCGCAACAAGTTCGCAAGAGATGCCACGGGTCGGCCAGCGCCCTCTACCTGCTCCAGGCGGGCTTCCTGCGCCTCTGTGAGGCCGCTGAAATGGTCCATCAGGCTTCCGGCGTCCTGATAGACCTTCAGGCCTTCTTCATTGGGCTTTCCGTTGTCCTTCTCGCGCCGGAATGACTGAATAGTCGAGACGATGACACATGCACCGCCCACGGCATCTGCGCGGGACATGGCCAGCGCCTCGCCCTTGGTCAGGACCGAGACATTGCGACCGAAGTCCTTGGCGAGGGCCGCGCGGTAGGGGTGATCGGGGTCCTTCAACGCGGCGACGGTTTGTTCAAGGATCGGAGTCGATGGCACCAGCCACAAGACCATGGGGTTCTTGACCTCCATGAACTCCTGCGCGGCAATTCCGACAGCGTATGCGCCCATCACGGTCTTGCCGCCCCCAGTAGGAATGCGCAGGCAAATATATGGCGTGCCGTCCGCGATCACGGGGGCATGGCGGTAGGGCATGTTTGTGGCTTTATAAAAAGCGAGGTTCGCTCCGTCTGGGCCGATAGCGCTGGCATCACGCAGGAAAGATCGCAAGCGGTTGAGCGTCGTCTGCTGGTATTCTTTCAACTCGAAGTTCGTTGCGGCCATGTCAGTTCCCCTCGATCTGGTAGGGGATTTGCTTAAAGATCACGCCTTCCGCTTTCAGGCGCTCGGCGCTGACGGTGCAGCCTTCGGCGTAGACGATCCGAACGCCACCGAAATCATTGGATGGGGCAGGCAGGTTCGCCAGCGCCTCAGGCGTGAGGACATTGCCCGAAGCCTCGCGGGCAAAGCCCTGTTCGGCGGGCGAGAACAACAAATAGACAGCCGTGTTCTTGTGGGTGCCGATGAAATGGGTTGAGCCATCAACCTTGGCTGGCAAGGGCGATCCGGTTTCGGAAAAGAATACATGCGCGGCAAGGTCAGGGAAGACCACACTACCGTCGATGTCGCCAAACTCGTTGAACAGGGGAGAGCCGAGGCGGCAATAGCGGAAGCCGCCGCCAAGAGGTGCAACTGGCTTTTCCGGATCGCCGCTCTTGTCATAGCCGTTTATAGCACGACGAAGTCGTTCGGCGGTGATGTCGGGGGCGATGGCTTCATCCATCTCGACAAGAATAAAACGACGGTTTCCGCCCTCCCGCTTATTGAGATCAAGGACGGAATGACCTGTTGTTCCGGAACCTGCGAAGGAGTCAAGAATGAGGTCGCCGGGTGCGGAACCAATCTCAAGAATCCTTTGAATCAAAGTGGATGGTTTGGGTGTTGCAAACACCTCGGATTGACCATGAAAGATTTCTAATATTTGCCTTTTGGCGGCTTGATTATGGCCAACATCATTGTGGAGAAGCACCGTTCGCGGAACAACGCCACCAACCTCGAACAAGAACCGCTTATATCGGGGAGTGGAGTTCGCACCGTTTACCCCCCAATAGATACGGTTATCATCAACATGTTTTCTGTATGTTCCTTCGGGGTATCGCCAGACCGCCGTGGGCGATGGCCAGATTTCTTCGCCTGTATTTGGGTTTTTCACCGCATACCAGCCGTTAGGCCTTTCCTGCTTGTTCTTATTGGAAGTGTAGTTATCGGATTGCCATCGCCCTCGTGGATCATTATCCGGGTTCCTGTATTTTTCATCTTGTGCCTCGGATCGAGAGATCTTGTTTGGCGACCACTGCGGCTTCTGTCTCGCATATACGATTACATAGTCATGATCATCGCTGAAATATTTTGCGTCATTTGCTGGCGCGTATTTCTTCTGCCAAACAAGCGTCGCAACAAAGTTTTGCGACCCAAATATCTCGTCCAGCATCATTCTAAGACGATGATTTTCATCGTCGTCGATGGAAATGAAAATTGCGCCGTCTTCCCGCAGAAACTCTCGCAATAGTCGCAGGCGTGGATACATCATGCAGAGCCATTTATCATGGCGGGACAGGTCTTCGGCTTCCTTGCCTACGACCTTGCCAAGCCAAGCCTTGATCTCTGGAGATGCGACATTGTCGTTATAGACCCAGCCCTCGTTCCCCGTGTTGTAGGGCGGGTCGATGTAGATGCATTTCACCCTGCCCGCGTAGTAGGGCAGAAGTGCCTTCAACGCCTCCAAGTTGTCGCCCTGCACCAGCAGGTTGCCAGCGTCTGGATCGCCCGCTGACAGCTTTCCATCGCAGTGGATCAGGCGGTAAGGCACTTCGCGGTGATGATTGACGACGGCCTTCTTACCGATCCAGTCCAGTGTGGGCATGTGGGGTCTCTCGCTCTTTCGCCGCCTCGGTCGGCGGCTTGTTCGTTGCGGGCACGCTACACGCGAAGACGGCGGAAGCGCAACGCATTCAAGCGCTTGCGGAGCGAGGTGACCGGCACCTTTGATTGAGGCAGAAATCTTCTTCCTTGGCCAAGGAAAGATTCACATGTGGTTCCTACAAGACACCAACACGAGGACAACCCCATGAACTCCTGCCCTATCGAAACGACGGCCCTTCTTGCACAGCCGCTCCCCCGAGATGCGAACGGGAACGCCCGCTACTTCATTCCCGAAAGGCGCATGCCCGTTGCACCGGGGTCGAAACTGGCACGAAAGGTCGGGCTTCGAAAGTATCGGGGCAAGGATTTAGGACCAGGGTTCGTGATTCAGGCTCACCATCTGGCGACGGCACTGCATGAGGTCTTCGCGGCTTTGGATCATCATGCGCCTGAAGGCGCGCCACACGCGTTTCGGTCGGACGGACCGCTCTTCTTCGCGCTGCGGCTGCCTGACGAACAGTATCGATATATGACTGAGTTATTCGAGGCGCTTGCTCCATGGCTTTTCGAGAAAACTGAAGCATTTTCGAAAATCGTCATTGCTTCAGACCTTCCGGCGTCCAAACGGGAAGCAGCAGTGAACATGCTGATGACGTTCCCAGTCCTCCGATCTGCAATGGTCCGCCAACTGTCCTACAGAACTGCGGGCCAATACTATGGCCTTGAAGTGCTGATCCGTAACGACGGTTTCGCAACAGATGAGTTGACGGACCTTACCGATCCCTCTCGTGATCATGCTGCGATTTCATCCTTTCTGGCGCGGCGCGAGCCTCCGCCGCGTTGATCGGTTCTGGGCGCAAGCGGCTTTGCCCATCAATAGGCAAAAGCCGCGCTCTTAAAGTGTCACGGAGCCAGATTAGTTCGCGATATATGCGCCGAACCCCATACCGACGGCCAGCACGACGGCGAAGCCCAAGGCGAGTAAGCGGAAACTGACTTCCGCTTCGCCCTGGGCGTTGTCGCCGGTTGGGATCGGCTGCGAACGGTGGGAGTTTGCCTCGTGCGCCAGTGTTTCGAGCGCTTTCTTGAGCGCCAAGAGTTGCTGCGAATGGTGGCGCTGGATTTCCAGCACCTTGGCCACTCCGCCTACCGCCCGCTCGGCATTCATCGCCGCGCCGGTCGCGCTGCGCTCCGCCTTCGTCATCATGTCTTCCCAGTCGATATTCTCGTTCATTGATTTCTTCCTTTGCTTGGTTGATTTCTCGGATGATCTTGTTGGCTTCGGCGCGGCTGTGACCTTCGTCTATGCCTCGCCATTTCTCTTTGCCCTTCGGTGTCTTGCCTCCGCTTGACAGGCGGCGTGCTGCTGGGCCTTCGTGAATTGTCGGAATCCGGTCGCTGCCCTGATTTTTCAGGGACAAGTGCGAAATGGTGGATTCCGGGCCGTATCCCCATCGCGTAATCATGTCGTTGTGCAGGTCCGCCCACATCTTCGCAGTCGTCTCGATGGCCTGCTTTCGGGCCATTCCGAGGGTGCTCTTTGGACGGCCCCGGCCCCCTGACTTCACCATCACATCGAACGCCACGAGGTGAAAATGGGGGTTCTGTTTGTCGTTGCCTTGCTTGTCGTGGACCGCCGCAACATACCCGGCGACACCGCATGTCAGCTTCTCCGCGAATGCCTGTGCCAGCGCCTCGCGCTGCTCTGGTGTGGCTTCCCTCGGGAGGGCGACAATGAACCGCTCGCAGACTCGCCCCTTGCGTTGCTGGGCGGCGTCCTCGGCGTTCTTTGCGGTGGCTGAGTCTGTCAGGCCTGTCAGCCGCTCACGCAACACGGTGCGGGCAGCGTGCGGACGGGTGATGTAGCGCAGATGGGCAGCAGTCTGTCCCGCTTTGGCCACCCGAGATCCAGCCGTGCGCTTTTCGGAAAATGTCTTCACTGAGTGTCGAAATGAAAAAAGGACCATTGCTCCGGCTCCGTTTGGTTTGGCGTGGATAAAAACTTAGTTTTTATCCGCTGTGCGCCTTCAACTCCCATGGATATAGGAACCCAAAAATGACTTCGGAAATTACTCAGTCCCTCTGTCGAATAATCCATCTGTCGCTTCGCCACTGCCAGAGTAAGCGCTTGGCAAACTACGACCACATTCCTCTGACAAAGGAGTTCGTCGATACAGTCGGATCGTAAATGGTCGATCTATTCGAGCGACGGATCTCAGAACTGGATAAGAAAACGCCCCCGGGTGGGTCGGGGGCGTCTTCGGGCGCTTTTGGGGGTAGGCCCTCGCGGCAGCGAGGGCGGTATTAGTGGATCGTAGGTGAAGCGTCTGGCGCCGAGTTCGGTGTCTCGCGTTTAGCTACGCGGAAGTGTCCATCTTCATTCTTCTCGATCTCGCCGGACTCCAACAATGTCTGGAGAAACTTGCGAACTATACGGCCAAGGCTTTCTGTATTGTCGCGGAGAGAGTTGAAAGGCGTGCCGGTGTTGTCGCGGATAGTCGTCGCGTCAAACCATTCGTTCGGCCTTGAAGTAGCGAGATCGTCGAGAACGCGTCGTAAATCGGAAAGGCGTTCATCGGCCTGGCTTGGCTTAGTCTGCTTTCTTTTTGTCTGCGCTGCGAGACTACTTTTTGGTTCGAATGGAACTGCCATGGGAACCGTGAGCCGGTCGCCTTCGCTGTCGATGCCTCCATCAAATGCTTGGATGCGGAAAGCTACGGGTTCGCCTTTTTTAACGGACCTTTGCTTGCGTTGGGCGATGAACACGACGCCCTTGGGCTGCTGCTCGTCCGCGCGGTGAAGGGTAAGCAATGTGTCGACATTGCCCTCCATCGCCGTCGATCCGCGCGGTCGATTTCCATCATGACCCGCCGTGTGATGGATAATCATCACATGTGCGCCGGTCTCTCGGGCCACTCGCTGGGCATTGCCAATGGCCCTACCCATGTCACGGGCCGAGTTTTCGTCACCCTCGCCAATACACAGGTTGAGGGTGTCAATGACTGTCAGCAAGCGGTCGCAGTTTGCCGCTGTTTGGTATGCGATCAAT
The DNA here is from genome assembly GCF_016134045.1 of Pelagovum pacificum. Classification (NCBI taxonomy): domain Bacteria; kingdom Pseudomonadati; phylum Pseudomonadota; class Alphaproteobacteria; order Rhodobacterales; family Paracoccaceae; genus Pelagovum; species Pelagovum pacificum. The sequence continues at coordinate 1,634,355 of NZ_CP065915.1, forward strand.
TCTCCCACAAAATGATCGATCTGACGATCGGAGCAGAGATTGATTGGCAGCGGGAAGATATTGAACGGACTTGCTGCATTCAATCCTGCGTTCAGGTAGGGGTGAGCGCGATCAGCGATGCCGTTGGGGTCTTCGGCGGCGACATAGAGAACCGCAGCACGGCAGGTCCGATATCCTGCAAAATCACGGCCCTTCGCTACATGCGCGGCCACTGCGGCAATTACGGCTGACTTACCGGTGTTTGGCGCACCGCAAAGCATGCTGACCTGACCGGCCATGAGCAGGCCCTTCACGACATATCGGCGGTCCCGATTGAGCTGGTGGCCGTTCACGGACAGCAGACTTTCTCCCATGAAGACGGTTGGCATGCTGGTTGAGTTAAGTAGTTGGCGAGACATGAAAGTTTCCTCTTTTTCAGATCCGGAACCACACCATTGCGGTCCGGACAGGAGGAAGATGGGAATCTTTCGGGACCGAACAAAACAAGAACACAAAAAAGTTCGGACGGACGGACATCCCCCCTACAGGGGGTGTCCGTCCGTCCGTATCCGGCGGCAGCTACTTTACAATTTCGGTCGTCCGGTCGATGCGATGACGATTGAGCAAATCCTCGTAAGTGCCGTCCTCGCCTGACGCCCACATCCCCCAGACCTCCATCAGGTCTTCCCGCTCATCAAGATACTTCGTGCGAAGGTAGGCGCTTTCGACTTTGTCTGGGTTGCCGTGGGCCAGAACGGCCTCTTTCACTTCTCGCGATGCACTTGTGAAAATCTCGGCCCAGTCTCGATATGCGCTGCGCATGCCATGAACCGTCGCATCCGGGTAGAAGCGCTTGAGCGCCTTGGCCATCGTGGCTTCGGATATCAATCCTGATTTTGTCCGAAGTGAGAAGAACACCAGGTCGGTGTTTCTGGGGCGGTCAGCATAGAGGTTCTGCAAGAGTTGGCGTGCAGCATGGGGAAGGGGAACCTCATGTTCCTCATCGGCCTTCATGTTTTCTGCCGGGATGATCCACCTTTCAAATCCCTCCGTAAATTGACTCCATGTCGCCTTTCTCACGGCTCCTGACCGCAGAACGGTCAAAATTGTAAAGCGCAAAGCCAATGCTCCGACCCCCGGCATTTTTTCCAGTTTGTGCATCAGGTCGGGCGTTTCGTGCCACGGTATGGCCGCGAAGTTTTGCACCTTCACCTTCTTTCGCGGCAGGGCTGCCCGCACGGCCTCAACCGGGTTGGCTGCGGAACGAAACCCCTGCACATTCGCCCAGTCGAAGACGACCTTCATTCTTTGAAGCACGCGTCGTGCAGTCTCATGCTTTTCCAACCAGATCGGTTGAAGAACTTCGATGATGTCTTGTGTCGTAATCTCATCGACCGCCATGTCGCCAATTTTGGGGAATGCGTAGTTTTGAAGTGTCGCAAGCCACTGTTCCGTATGCTTCCCGTTGCGGCTGGAAGTCCGGATGTTGAACTTGTGGTATTCGGTGGCTGCGACCTCGAAAGCCATGGTGTTCTTGCGAGATTGATGAACCTTCTTCGTCAAATCGCCTCCCTTGGCGGCGATGACGCGATATTCGTGCGCAATCTCACGAGCGTCGGCGAGCGAAATGACCATCGCGGACCCAAGGCCGAAGTCTCGGCGCTTGCCGCGCACCATGATGCGCAAGACCCACCGGCGAGCGCCGGAATCCGACACATAGAGGTAGAGGCCGCCCCCGTCTGTATGTCTACCCGGAGGCGCAGACCGAACGAAGGCGGCTTTCAGTTGTTTTTCGAAATGCGGCATACGCCGCTTCCCGGTCGATGACCTTTGCTGAATACTCATTTCGACACCCACATTCGCGCCCACATTTTTCGCAGGATAGCGCGAACAATGGACATGCATAAAGCCCTGAAAAGCCTAAACTCTTCAGTATGCTTGGCACATGGGAATGGGCAATTTTAGGGTAGTGGCGGAGAGACAGGGATTCGAACCCTGGGACCCCGTGAAGGGTCAACGGTTTTCGAGACCGCCCCGTTCGACCACTCCGGCACCTCTCCGCGGGGGTCTGACGGGCCATGTATCCAGAGTGCCGGACCTCTGCAACCCCGAAGTCGCAGGCTGTTTGCCGGGACCTGCGGCGGTGTCCCCGCGGCACTTGACAGAAAGGCCGAGGCGTCCGATAAGCCGCGCTCCCGGAATCGGGAAATTGATGAACCACGTCCGAAAAGGACGCGCAGTCACAGGGCGGCGAGAGCCAACAACGCCTTCACCGGAAGGGGCCCGAGGACGCGGTAGATAAAGGAAAGACGCATGTTTGCGGTTCTGAAGACCGGCGGCAAGCAATACAAAGTCGCCTCGGGTGATGTCATCCGGGTCGAGAAGCTGGCAGCCGACGCGGGCGAAACCGTCCAGTTCAACGACATCCTTATGATCGGCTCCTCCGTGGGTGCCCCCTTCGTCGAAGGTGCGGGCGTTCAGGCCGAGGTGATCGACCAGATCAAGGGTGAGAAGACGATCAACTTCGTTCGTCGCCGCCGGAAGCACAGCTCCAAGCGGACCAAGGGCCACCGTCAGAAGCTGACCCTGCTTCGCGTGACCGACCTGCTTGAGTCGGGTGCCGACAAGTCCGGCGTGAAAGCTGCCGTCGGCGCGGGCTCCGTCTCCGCTTCCGCGATGGCCGCCGCTGCACCGGCCGCGGAAAAGAAGGCCGCTGCCCCCAAGGCAGAGAAGAAAGCCGCTCCGAAAGCCGAGAAGACCGAAGCCCCGGCAGAGGCCGTCGGCTCGAAGCCGTCCAACCTGCTCGACGCCGCGCGCGACGGCAAGGCCGACGATCTCAAGAAGATCTCCGGCGTTGGTCCGAAGCTCGAGGGTCTGCTGCACGAGAACGGCGTTTTCCACTTCGACCAGATCGCCGCTTGGGGTCCGGAAGAAGTCGCCTATATGGATGATCGTCTGTCCTTCAAAGGACGGATCGAACGTGATAACTGGATCGAACAGGCGACCCAGTTCGCCGCCGAGAAGGAGTAACATCAGATGGCACACAAGAAAGCAGGCGGTTCCAGCCGTAACGGCCGCGACTCCGCGGGCCGTCGCCTCGGCGTGAAGAAATTCGGTGGCGAAGCCGTCATCCCCGGCAACATTCTCGCGCGTCAGCGCGGCAACAAGTACTGGCCGGGCCAGGGCGTGGGCCAGGGCAAGGATCACACGATCTTCGCGACCGTCGAAGGCAACGTGACGTTCCACAAGGGCCTCAAGGGCCGTACGTTCATTTCCGTGCTTCCGGTTGCGGAGGCCGCCGAGTAAGCCGGAGCGAACAAGACAGCAGCTCAGGGGGGATCGGCGGAGACGCCGGTCCCCTTCGCATTTCGGGACGGTCGTCCGGCCGCCCCGGCATCAGGATCGCACCATGCGCGTCCGAAGGGTCAGGAGGATACCCGTGATGTTCGATACCGACACCGACCTGCCGACGATCGAGACAGACCGTTTTGTCCTGCGCCCCGTGCGCAAGTCGGATACCGGTCTCATCACGTTCTACACCTCCGACAAGCGGGTCGCGACGATGACCCGCAACATTCCCCATCCGTTGCCGCCCGGCGCCGTCGAGGCGTTCGTGACCGCCCAGACCGCCGAGAACCGGAAAGAAGATGTCTGGATCATCGACGGTTCGGCCAAGGATCTCGCCGAGGTGCTCGGCGTCGTCATCCTGACCCGGCTCGACCGGGGCCAGTCAGAGATCCGCTACTGGATCGCGCCCGCCTTCTGGAACGCGCATTTCGCGTCCGAGGCCGTGGGCGCGCTGCTCGACGCCAACCCGCATGGATCGGGCGAGATCTTCGCCGAGGTGTTTCAGGACAACCCCGGCTCGGCGAGAGTGCTCACCAACTGCGGCTTCGACTACCTCGGCGACGCGGAAGCCTTCTCCGTCTCGCGCAACGCGATGGTGCCGACATGGACCTACATGCTGAAGACGGCCCGGTAACGCTCCGCACGGAGCGGCTGGTCCTGCGTCCGCCCGAGATGGCGGACGCAGACTGGATCGCCGCCGGTGTGTCGCTGCCCGAAGTGCAGCGCTTCCTGACCACGCCGCCGCATCCCTACCGGCATGAGGACGCTATCGAATTCCTGTCCGGTTGCGGACAGCAGTCCGGTGTTTTCGTCATCGTCGAGGGCGAACGGCCGCTCGGGATCATCGCGCTGGAGCCGGGCGATGATGGCGACGAGTTCGGCTACTGGATGCACCCGGACGGCTGGGGCAGGGGGCTGATGACCGAAGCAGGGCGCGCGCTTCTCGGACATGCGTTCGAGACCGGACATGAGACCGTCCTGTCCGGCCATTACACCGACAACCCCCGCTCTGCCCGCGTGCTGACGAAGCTCGGCTTTCGCGAAGCCGGAATGGCACGGCATTTCTGCAAGTTCCGGGGCGAGGAGGTTCCGGTCCAGCGGCTGTCTCTTCACCGGGACGAATGGCTGTGAGCCCGTCCCTCCGGTCGGCGCGGCTGCACTACGCGCCGCTCTCGGAGGAGGATTTCGACGCGCTCCACGACATCATGTCGGACTGGTCCGTCGTGCGGCAGCTTGGAAGTTGGCCCTGGCCGCCGGAGCCGGACTTCACCCGTCTCCGCTGTCGGCCCTATCGGGGGACCGGCTTCATCTACGGCGTGCGGCTCGACGGCGTCCTGATCGGCACGAACGGCGTGACCGATGGCGAGATCGGCTACTGCTTCGGGCGCGACTGGTGGGGTCAGGGCTTTGCCACGGAATCCTCACGCGTCGTTATCGAACAGGCGTTCAACACCGGGCTGACGTCCATCGCGGCGAAGGTCTGGGATGACAACGCCTCGTCCTACCGGTTGCTGACAAAGCTCGGTTTCCGCGAGACGCACCGCTTCAGCGAAATGTCGAAAGCCCGGGGCATCGAGACCGGCAGCATCGCACTCGTTCTCGATCGCGCCGACTACGCCTGACAACAGGCCCCCGCGCGCTTCAGCAGGTAGGTCCGCTCGCCCGTGTTTCTCGTCAGGGTGGCAGCGAGTTCGAACGCCTGTCTTGCTTCGGGCAAGTGTCCGAGACGGAAAAGGCAATCGGCCCGGGCCGCCGGTAGCGGCGCGTAGCCGGGCAGGACACCGGCCTGTTCGATATCGGACAAGTGCAGCAGCCCTTCTTCGGGCCCGCGCGCCATCGACAGCGCGATCGCCCGGTTCAGCGCGATGACCGGCGTGCCGGCTTGGTCCCAGAGGTCGTCGTAGAGAGCGGCGATCCGCTCCCAATCCGTCGCCGCGCCAGTCAGTGCGCGGGCGTGGCAGGCGGCGATGGCGCCCTGCAACGTGTAGGGGCCGCGCTCCGGCTCCAGGGCTTCGGCCCGCTCGAGCGCCTTCAGCCCGCGCCCGATCAGCAGACGGTCCCACGCGGCGCGATTCTGGTCGGGCAGGGCGATCGGCGCGCCATCTGGCCCGGTGCGCGCCCGGAGGCGCGAGGCATGAAGCTCCATCAGCGCGAGCAGGCCCCAGACTTCGGGCTCGTCGGCCATGAGACCGGCGAGGATACGCCCGAGCCGCTGCGCCTCCGCGCAGAGGTCGAAGCGGATCAGCGCCTCGCCGGAGGTCGCGGCGTAACCTTCGTTGAAAATCAGGTAGATGACTTCCAGAACGGAGGGCAGTCGCGCGTCCCGGTCCGCCCCGCGCGGGACCTCGAAGGACAGGCCGGCGTCGGCAATCGCCCGTTTGGCACGGGTGATCCGCTGGCCGATCGTAGCCTCCGTCGCCAAGAACGCGCGGGCGATTTCGGACACGCTCAGCCCGCCGATCAGGCGAAGCGTCAGCGCGGCACGGGCCTCCCGCTTCAAGATCGGGTGGCAGGCCGTGAAGATCAGGCCGAGCAGCTCGTCCCCTATGTCGTCGTCGAGCGCTTCCTCAAAGGCAGACGTCCGGAGCTGGTCGTCCTCAAGGTCGGCGGCGATCTCGGCGTGCTTGCGCGCCATCATCTCGCGCCGGCGCAGGCCGTCGATGGCGCGGCGCTTGGCCGTCGCCATCAGCCACGCACCGGGGTTGTCGGGAACGCCGTTCTTCTTCCAGTCGGTCATGGCGACGACGAGCGCATCCTGCGCCAGCTCCTCGGCGCGCGAGACATCACGCAGCATCCGGGCGAGGCCCGCGATGAGCCTCGCCTGTTCCATGCGGAACACCGTCTCGACGGCGCGGGTGGTCTCGGCGTCGGTCATCGCCCCCGACTATGCGTCCGCATCGGTCGGGGGCAAAGGGTCACTTGGAAGTCCGGTCACGCATCTCTTCTTCCTGCGCGCGCAGCTCGGGCGTCATCGCGTCACCGAAATCCTCCATCTCGAAGAAAGGGCGGATTTCGAGCTCGGACGCCTCGGGCATCGGGTTCGGACAGCGCTTGGCCCAGGCGATCGCCTCGTCCATGTCCTTGACCTGCCAGATCCAGTAGCCGGCGACGAGCTCTCGCGTCTCGGCAAACGGGCCGTCGATGACGGTGCGGTCGGCGCCATCGAAGCGGATGCGCTTGGCATGAGAGGTCGGCTTCAGGCCGTCGCCGTCCAGCATGACGCCGGCCTCGACGAGCTCCTGATTGAACTTGCCCATCGCCTCCATCTCTTCGGTGGTGGGCATGATGCCCTTCTCGCTGGACTCGGTCGCCTTGACGAACACGACTACACGCATGGTGATCTCTCCTGTGGTTGCGGGCCGCGATCGGCCCCGTACCCAAACGACGAACGGGTTGGTGCCAATCCGACAGCGGGCGGAGAACTTTTTCAAACTTTTTCGCAGAGCTGACGAGAAAGGGGCGCGAACCTGCTGGTGCGCGCCCCTCAAGCCGTTGGAAAGCGGGTGAAATTACTCTTCCACGTCGCCTTCGATCTCTTCGTCGCCCTGGTCGGCGATCCAGGCCACGCTGACGACTTCTTCACCCTTGGAGGTGTTGAACACCCGCACGCCACCGGCGGAGCGGGAGCGGAACGAGATACCGTCGACCGGCACCCGGATCGACTGACCCATGTTGGTGACCAGCATGATCTGGTCGTCGACCTCGACCGGGAAACTTGAGACGAGCGCGCCGCCGCGCATCGCCTTGTCCATCGCCGTGACGCCCATGCCGCCACGACCCCGGATCGGGTAGTCGTGAGAGGAGGACAGCTTGCCCGATCCCTTGGCGGTGATCGTCAGGATCAGGTTCTCCGCCGCCGACATCTCGGCGAACCGCTCGAGCGGCAGTTGCCCGGCCTCGACCGGGGCTTCGTCCTCGTCGGCCTCGACCTCATCCGTCGCGCCCATCTGGGCCCGCCGCATCTTGAGATAGGCCGCCCGTTCCTCGGGCGAAGCGTCGAAGTGGCGGATCACGGCCATCGAGACAACCTGATCGTCGCCCTGCAGGCGGATGCCCCGGACGCCGGTGGAATCGCGGCCCTTGAAGACGCGCACGTCGGTGACGGGGAAGCGGATCGCGCGGCCGGAGTCGGTCACGAGCATGACATCGTCATCCTCGGAACAGATCCGGGCGTTGACCAACCGGGTGCCGTCCTCGGGCAGCTTCATCGCGATCTTGCCGTTCCGCATCACGTTGGTGAAGTCCGACAGCGCGTTGCGGCGTACGTCACCGGCGGAGGTTGCGAAGACGATGTTGAGATCGTTCCACTCTTCCTCGTCCCGGTCGACCGGCATGATGGCGGCGATCGACACGCCCGTCGGCATCGGCAGGATGTTGACGATGGCCTTGCCGCGAGAGGTGCGGCCGCCCTGCGGCAGGCGCCAGGTCTTCAGCTTGTAGACCATCCCATCGGTCGTGAAGAATAGCAGCTGCGTGTGGGTATTGGCGACGAAGAGCGTGGTGACCACGTCCTCTTCCTTCAGCCCGCCACCGGACACGCCCTTGCCGCCCCGGCGCTGCGCGCGGAAGTCGGCGAGCGGCGTGCGCTTGATGTAGCCGCCCTGCGTGACCGTGACGACCATGTCCTCACGCTCGATGAGGTCCTCGTCCTCCATGTCGCCGGACCAGTCGACGATCTCGGTGCGGCGCGGCACGGCGAACTTGTCCTTCACCTCCTGCAGCTCGTTGGAGACGATCTCGAGGATGCGCTCCCGGGAGCCGAGAATTGCGAGGTATTCCTTGATCTTCCCGGCCAGCTCTTCGAGCTCGTCGGTCACTTCTTTCACGCCGATCTGGGTCAGGCGCTGAAGGCGGAGGTCGAGGATCGCGCGCACCTGCGTCTCGGACAGGTTGTAGGTGCCGTCCTCGTTCATCTTGTGCGTCGGATCGTCGATCAGCCGGATGTAGTCGGCGATCTCGGCTGCGGGCCAGCGACGTTCCATCAGGCGCTCGCGCGCCTCGGCACCGTCGGCGGAGGACCGGATCGTCTGCACGACCTCGTCCACGTTGGAGACCGCGACGGCCAGACCGCAGAGGATGTGGCTGCGCTCTCGTGCCTTGTTCAGCTCGTAGGCCGTGCGCTTGGCGACGACATCCTCGCGGAAGTCGACGAAGGCGGTCAGGAAGGCCCGCAGCGTCAGCGTCTCGGGCCGGCCACCGTTCAGGGCCAGCATGTTGCAGGCGAAGGAGACCTGCATCGGCGTGAAGCGGAACAGCTGGTTCAGCACGACCTCGGCGGTCGCGTCGCGCTTCAGCTCGATCACCACGCGGACGCCGTGACGGTCGGATTCGTCCTGTACGTGGGCGATGCCCTCGATCTTCTTGTCGCGGGCGGCCTCGGCGATCCGTTCGATCATCGTCGCCTTGTTCACCTGGTAGGGAATCTCGTCGATGATGATCGCCCAGCGGTCGCGGCGCAGCTCTTCGACCCGCGTCTTGCAGCGGATCACGACGGAGCCGCGGCCTTCGGTGTAGGCCTTCCGAGCGCCGGAGCGGCCAAGGATGATCCCGCCCGTCGGAAAGTCCGGGGCAGGGATGTATTCGATCAGCTGTTCGGTCGTGAGGTCGGGATCCTCGATCAGCGCCAGCGTCGCGTCCGCGACTTCGCCGAGGTTGTGCGGCGGAATACGGGTCGCCATGCCGACGGCGATGCCCTCGGCCCCGTTGACGAGGATGTTGGGATAGCGCGCGGGAAGGACTGTCGGCTCAAGCCGCTCGTTGGCGTAGTTCTGTTTGAACTCCACCGTGTCCTTCTCGATGTCGGTGAGCAGCGACTCCGCGCTCTTCTCGAGCCGGCCCTCGGTGTAGCGGTAGGCCGCCGGCGGGTCGCCGTCCATCGAGCCGAAGTTGCCCTGGCCGTCGATCAGCGGCAGCGACATGGAAAAGTCCTGCGCCATCCGCACGAGCGCGTCGTAGATCGCGCTGTCCCCGTGCGGGTGATAGCGGCCCATGACGTCGCCGACCGCCGTGCCGCACTTGCGATACGGCTTGTTGTTGGTCTGGCCGTTTTCCCAGAGCGTGTAGAGAATGCGGCGGTGCACCGGCTTCAGCCCGTCCCGGAGGTCCGGAATCGCGCGCGAGACGATGACCGACATCGCGTAGTCGAGATAGGAGGTCCGCATCTCGTCTTCGATGGAGATCACCGGCCCGGTCGGTCGTCCCGACTCGCCGCCGCCCATTTCTTCGCCGTTTTCAGGGGGTTGGTCTTCGTCGCTCACGTGTGTGCCCGTCTGGTCGTTTTCACTATATCTTGTTGATTTTACTCTATCAGAGCCAAGGGATTGGGCGCAACGCCAACCCGACCGGCGGCGCCCGATGTCTGGCAGCAGCCGCGCAGAGCGACTGCTAACACATTGTTTTCATTGACTTGTGCGCGGCTTCTGCCGCGAAATCAGGGGAGATGCAACCGAGCAGGAGAAAAACATGACCGAAACGGAGATGCTTCTGAAGGGGTATGGGCTGACGACGGCGGAGATGTTCTACCGGATGCCCGACCATCCGCATGTGCTAAACACCTTCGTCTGGCAGGACTACGACCGCGCACCGGACCACGATCGGCTGCTGCGCTTCATCGACTTCTGGAAGGAGGAGATCGAAGGGCCGCTGCACTCCGTCCGCTACACGCATCGTACGCTCGTCGCGCCCGGCGCGTGGCGGCATGTCGTGGGGGAGTTTCCGGTGCATTGACGACAAGGGCGGCGAACGCCCGTCAGGCAACCTTCGAGGGCCGTGCGAGCGGCCCTCAGTCCACCCCGCGGTAGGGCTGCACGTATTGCAGCGCCATGTCCCACGGGAAGAAGATCCAGGTGTCCTGGCTTACCTCGGTGATGAAGCTGTCGACCTGGTTGCGGCCCTGCGGCTTGGCATAGACCGTCGCGACGTGGGCCTTGGGCATGTGCGCGCGCACCACTTCGAGCGTGCGGCCCGTGTCGACGAGGTCGTCGACGATCAGAACCCCGGTCCCGTCGCCGACCAGTGCCATGTCGGGGAACTTGATCACCTTCGGATCGGCCTGCGTCTGGTGGTTGTAGCTCTTGACGCTGATCGTATCGACGGTGCGGATGTCGAGCTCTCGTGCGACGATCATCGCGGGCGCCATGCCGCCGCGGGTGATCGCGACCACTGCTTTCCAGTTGCCGTTGTCGGGCCCGTGGCCGTCGAGCCGCCATGCCAGCGCCCGCGCGTCGCGGTGAAGCTGGTCCCAGCTGACGTGAAAGCCTTTTTCGTGGGGAAGTCTGTCCTGCATGGCTCTCTCCTTTAGCCGAGCGCGACGCGGAGGCCAAGCGCGCCGAGAACGCCGCCGAGGCACCGGTCCGTCACCGGCTTCAGCCGGCGGTAGGCGGCGCGGGCCCGGGCCGCCGAGAAGGCCCGCGCGACGACGAGATACCACAGCACCTCGTCCAGGAACACGGCGGCGATGATGGCGATGAGCCACGGCCACGGCGTGCCCGGCGGCACGAGGCCTACGAACACCGCGCCGAAGAACACGGCCGGTTTCGGGTTGGCGATGAAGGTCAGCAGTCCGGTGCGGATGGCAGAGGGCAGGCTGCGGGCCACCGAGGTCTCCGGCTCGTCCATCGGTTCGGGCGCATGGCGCCACATGGCGACGGCGATCCAGACGAGGTAAAGCCCGCCGACCACCTTCAGCACCGTCAGCAGGCCGGGCAGCAGTTCGAACAGGAGCGCGAGGCCGAGCAGGGCGGCCGATGCCCAGATCGCCGCGCCCAACCCGAAGCCTAGGGCTAGGCCGGCAGCGGGGCGGAACCCCTCGGCGGCGGCAGTGCGCACGGCGACCACGAAGGACGGCCCCGGCGAGATCGCGGCGGCCAGATGGATCGCGATGATCGTGAGGAACGCCGCGGGCGCCATCACTTCTTCTGGGGCGTGACCACGTCGATGTCGGGCGCATCGACGGCCTTCATGCCGACGACGTGGTAGCCGGCGTCGACATGGTGCACCTCGCCCGTCACCGCAGAGCCGAGATCTGACAGCAGGTAGAGCGCGGAGCCGCCCACGTCCTCGATTGTCACGTTGCGGCGCAGGGGCGAGTTCAGCTCGTTCCATTTCAGAATGTAGCGGAAGTCGCCGATGCCGCTGGCGGCCAGCGTCTTGATCGGGCCGGCGGAGATCGCGTTGACGCGGATGTTCTTCTTGCCGAGGTCCTCGGCGAGGTAGCGCACCGATGCTTCCAGCGCGGCTTTCGCGACGCCCATGACGTTATAGTGCGGCATCACCTGCTCGGCCCCGTAGTAGGTGAGCGTCACGGCGGAGCCGCCGTCCGTCATCATCTTCTCGGCGCGCTGCATCACGGCGGTGAAGGAATAGACGGAGATATCCATCGACATGGTGAAGTTGGCGCGGCTGGTGTCGACATAGCGACCGCGCAGCTCGTTCTTGTCGGAGAAGCCGATCGCGTGGACGATGAAGTCGAGCTGGCCCCAGGTTTCCTTCAGGGACTCGAACAGCGCGTCGATCGAGGCCTCGTCGCCGACGTCACAGGGCAGGACCAGCGTGCTGCCGAGCTGCGCGGCGAGCGGATCGACCCGCTTCTTGAGCGCGTCGCCCTGGTAGGAGAAGGCGAGGTCCGCACCGGCGTCGGCGCAGGCCTTCGCGATGCCCCAGGCGATGGATTTCTCGTTCGCGAGCCCCATGATGAGGCCACGCTTGCCCTTAAGAAGTTCAGACCCCATCGCCACATCCTCGTCAGCCGGAACCGATTACCATATCGGCCTTGTTGCCAATCGTTTAGGCGATCGGCCGATCCTCTTCAAGTCGGCGTGACCCCGGTGTCGTGCGGTTCGGGGATATTGCGCGGCCTTGTCATTTGACTTAACTGCCGCGTCGAAACCAGCTTCCCGGACCGCTTTCATGGCCGAGCAGACAGACATTTTCGACGCGACGGACCCGTTCGTGCTCACTCGCCGCTGGCTCGCCGAAGCCGACGGCGCGGAGCTCAACGATCCGAACGCGATCGCGCTCGCCACCGCGGATTCCGAGGGGTTGCCGAACGTGCGCATGGTGCTTCTCAAGGACATTGAGGACGATGCCTTCGTCTTCTATACCAACTACGACAGTGCGAAGGGACAGGAGCTGAGCGCTTCCGGCAAGGCGGCGTTCGTCATGCACTGGAAGTCCCTGCGCCGCCAGGTCCGCGTAAGAGGCCTCGTCGAACGCGAGGATGGCCAGAAGGCCGATGAATATTACGGGTCCCGCTCGCTCAAGAGCCGGCTCGGGGCCTGGGCGTCCAGGCAGTCCCGTCCGCTTGAGAGTCGCGCTTCGCTGATGGCGGACGTGGCGCGAGAAGGGGTCCGTCACGGAACCGACCCGGCCCGCCCGCCGTTTTGGGGGGGCTTCAGGATCCGCCCGCTCGAGATCGAGTTCTGGGCGGATGGTGCGTTCCGTCTGCACGACCGGTTCCGGTGGACCCGCCCCGAGGCGTCTGCCGACTGGACGGTACAGCGGCTCTACCCGTAAGGGCAGGTTGTGCCGGCAGGCCGGTTGGCCTTTTTTGTGTAACGTAAGAGTGATGATACCTACTCCATGACTTAATTGGAGGCGCCGTCATGGCCCCTCTCAGGTTGGAAAGAATGAACAACGACGAAACTGATGGCACGGAGACGGTCCAGGGCCAGGTGAAGTGGTTCGATCCCGCGAAGGGGTTCGGCTTCATCCTGTCCGACGACGGCGGCCCCGACATCCTCTTACATGCGAATGTCCTGCGAAACTTCGGACAAAGCTCGGTCGCCGACAGGTCCGGGATCCTGGTGGAGGTCCAGGTCACTCCGCGGGGAAAGCAGGCGCTGGCGGTGTTGGAAATCACACCGCCGGAAACACCCACCACAACCGGGCTTTCTGATCTCGACGAGTTCGATGCCGAGGATCTCGCGCAGGTGGAAATCAGCCCCGCGCGGGTGAAGTGGTTCGACAAGGGCAAGGGATTCGGCTTTGCGAATGCCTTCGGCCTCAGCGATGATATCTTCGTCCATATCGAGGTGCTGCGGCGCTCCGGTCTTGCCGACCTTCAACCGGGCGAGGCCGTGTGCCTGCGCATCGTGGACGGCAAACGCGGAAAGATGGCGATGGAGGTTCTGTCATGGGAAGCGGCATTGAACGACTAGCGGCCGCCGCCGCGATCTTCGTGACGCTGGCGGGGCAGGGCGCGGCGCAATCGCTCTGCGCCGACGACCGCGTGACGGTGATCGGCGACTTCGGGCAGGCCCGTTTCACGGTCTCCGTCGCCGACGACAACCAGGAACGCGCGCGCGGGCTGATGTATGTCCAGGAGATGCCGACGATGGCCGGCATGCTCTTCGTCTACGAGCGCCCGCAACCGGCGAGCTTCTGGATGGAGAACACGTTGATCCCGCTCGACATGATCTTCGCGGGCGAGGACGGCACGGTCGAAACCGTCCATGCCGAGGCGCAGCCGCTCGACCGGACCTCAATCTTCGGCGGGGACGAGATCAAGTATGTCCTCGAGATCAACGGCGGCCTTGCCGAGCAACTCGGGATCGAGCCGGGCGCGATCCTGCAGCACCCGATGATCGGGCCGGAGGCGGCAGCCCCCTGCGGCTGACGTCCGAGTGATTGGAGGCGAATCGGACGAGCCGCTAAGCTCGTCCCATTACCTTTTCGATTCACTCATTCGAGGCACGTAAAATGTTCCGTATACAGACCATGACGGCTGCCGCGTTCGCGGTGGCCTTCCCCGCGATGGTGTCCGCCGACTACACTCACGCGCTTGGCGACCTTGCCGACCACTTCTCTCACGCGCCCCACACGAAGCCCGGTCTTCTGCAGATCCCGGTGCCCGTCGATCCCGCCCATCGGGCCGGCATCGGGGAGGCGATCGGCGATGCGCTTGGCGATCTCCAGCAACGGCCCGGCTGCGGGGCGCAGGCCCGTTCGATGGCGGAGCTGTCGGGGATGCTCGACCAGCTCGGCCGGGACGGAATCGACCCCGGCGCGCTCGCCCTCGCGCGCGGCCTGATCGACGACATGAGCGACTGCGCGCCGCTCGATGTCGCGATGCTGCCCGAGCCGCTGGTGAAACCAGTGCCGGCGCCGCTCCCGCCGGCAGCACAGGCAGCGCCCACCGTCGACCCATTGCCGCCGGCGGACGACACCCAGACCGGCGACGACTTCGGCACGACCGCGGTGAGCTTCGCCGGCACATGGACCAACGCGCGCGCCTACTGGGCGGTCAGCGGCACCGAGCTTCAGATCGGCGAACATACGGTCTGGATCGAACATGCCGCCGCCCGGTCGGGCGCTTTCGACTACCAGTACGTGATGAGCAACGGCGAAGACAAACGCCTGTCGGGCAGCTGGTCCGCACCCGCCGACCTCAGCCGGATCGACATCACCTGGTCCGACGGCGACAGCCAGAGCCTGCCGCTCAAGCAGCTCGGCCCGGACAAGGTGTCGGTCGAGATCGACCCACCGTTCGAGACGGATGAGCATCTCGTCATCGAATTCGACCGGATCGAGGGCTGATTCCGTCTCATTGGCGATGCCCGGTCTTTCCAAAGGCCGGGCTTCGTTCTAAGGACGCCAGCACGGTCGGGGCGTGGCGCAGTCTGGTAGCGCACCTGTTTTGGGTACAGGGGGTCGTGAGTTCGAATCTCGCCGCCCCGACCACTTCCCTCAGAAGGGCACGCCGCCCGCACGCGCCATCACGTCCCGCATCACGGACTCGGTTCGGGTGTCGGGAATGCGAATCACGCGCACGCCGCCGTCCTGCTGGGGGACGTTGATGTAATTGTCCGCGGTCACGACGATGCCATCCGCCGACTGGCGGCTGGCAAAGCTGATGACGAAGCGCGGCAGATCGTCGACCGTACCGTCGAACTCCAGGATCAGGGACGCCGCGGCCTCGACCGGTGGCAGGGACTCGCAGCGAATCTCGTTGCGGCTGTCCTCGACGAGTGTCTGGCCCGGTTGATTGCAGGCAGCCCCGGCGGCGGCGAACAGCCCGGCGGGATGTTCCGCGAACAGGGCCCGGCTCTGCCCCGGTGCGATTCCCTCCGCAGTCACCGGCACGGGCTCCGGCACGGGGGCCGTGGCCGACTCGCCGCAGGCGGCGAGAAGCAGGAACGGGGCGAAAAGACTCATCGGACGCATACGTATCTCCGGTCAGGCGCTTGCACCGTTGCATGTATGCCGCTGCTCCACCACCGGGGAGGGGGAGCGGATAAGATCATGCCCCGGCGGTGGATATGTCGGCGCCAAGGCGTTCGGGGCGCGGTATGCAGCAGCGAACTGCCTTGATTTTTTGCCATTTCCGTCGGCTGTCAGTCGGCCGTCCGGCGGAGGCAATGTGGATCAAGCTGTGGGAGAATCGCGGGGGACCGCCCAAGAATCGATCTTGGCCACTTCATCAACCACAGTCAGGCACATTTTGTTAAAAATGGTCGTTGACCCCCTAGGTGTAGACGGGCAATCTAGTGGCTGTCGACCGAGGGCACACAAGATATAGTGGATCCGGCGACGCAGGGACAGACATCACCACCAGATGGGGCCACAAGTTGTGGTCCTCCATACCTCGGACCCTCATTCCGGGGTAGATGTCCCGCGCGTCGCGCCCAGGTCGGTGCAGGCTAACCGGCGCCCGTTGCGGCGCAGCACGACCGAAACCGCCGGAAGGGCGGCACCAAAGGGGCAGAGAATGAAGATCGAACGTCGTTTCACCAAGTCAGGCCAGGACGCTTACGCCGACATCGAGTTCCGTGTGACCTCGTCGGAGATCCGCAACCCCGACGGAACGACCGTCTTCAAGCTCGACGATTGTGAAGTGCCGACCCGCTGGAGCCAGGTCGCCTCCGACGTTATCGCCCAGAAGTACTTCCGCAAGGCTGGCGTGCCCTCGAAGATCGAGCGCGTGAAGGAAAAGGACGTCCCCGAGTTCCTGTGGCGCGGCAAGCCTGCCGCCGATGCCGTGATGGGCGGTGAGACTTCCGCCCGCCAGGTCTTCGACCGTCTCGCCGGCGCCTGGACCTATTGGGGCTGGAAGGGTGGCTACTTCACCGACGAAGCCGACGCCCGCGCCTATTTCGACGAGATGCGCTTCATGCTTGCCACCCAGATGGCCGCGCCGAACAGCCCGCAGTGGTTCAACACCGGCCTGCACTGGGCCTACGGCATCGATGGCCCGGCGCAGGGCCACTATTACGTCGACTGGAAGACCGGCAAGCTGACCAAGTCGAAATCCTCCTACGAGCACCCGCAGCCCCACGCCTGCTTCATCCAGTCCGTCGAGGACGATCTGGTGAACGAAGGCGGTATCATGGACCTCTGGGTCCGAGAGGCGCGGCTCTTCAAGTACGGCTCCGGCACCGGCACGAACTTCTCGTCGCTGCGCGCCGAGGGCGAGAAGCTCTCCGGCGGCGGCAAGTCCTCCGGCCTGATGGGCTTCCTCAAGATTGGCGACCGCGCGGCGGGCGCCATCAAGTCTGGCGGCACGACCCGTCGGGCAGCGAAGATGGTGATCGTGGACGCCGATCACCCGGACATCGAGGACTTCATCAACTGGAAGGTCCTCGAGGAGCAGAAGGTCGCGTCGATCGTAGCCGGTTCGAAGATGCACGAGCAGAAGCTCAACGCCATCTTCAAGGCCATTCGCCAGTGGGACGGGGCAGAGGCCGACGCCTACGACCCCAAGGCGAACCCGGGGCTGAAAGAGGCGGTCCGTGAAGCCAAGAAGGTCGCCATTCCAGAGACTTACGTCAAGCGGGTGCTGGACTATGCCCGCCAAGGTCATACCAGCATCCACTTCCCCACCTACGACACGGACTGGGATTCGGAAGCCTACAACTCCGTCTCCGGGCAGAACTCGAACAACTCGATCCGCGTGACCGACGCGTTCCTCGACGCCGTCCGCAGCGACGGCGAGTGGGAGCTCATCAGCCGCACCGACGGGTCCGTCACCAAGACCGTGAAGGCCCGCGACCTGTGGGAGCAGGTCGGCCACGCCGCATGGGCTTGTGCCGATCCGGGCATCCAGTTCCACGACACCGTCAACGCCTGGCACACCTGCCCGGAAGACGGCCCGATCCGCGGCTCGAACCCGTGCTCGGAATACATGTTCCTGGACGACACGGCCTGTAACCTCGCCTCGATGAACCTGCTGACCTTCTACAAGGACGGCGAGTTCCGGGCGGAGGATTACATGCACGCCTCGCGCCTCTGGACGCTGACGCTCGAAGTGTCGGTGATGATGGCGCAGTTCCCGTCCAAGGAGATCGCCCAGCGGTCCTACGACTTCCGCACCCTTGGCCTCGGCTACGCCAACATCGGCGGGCTGCTGATGAACATGGGCCTCGGCTACGACTCCGACGCGGGCCGGGCCCTCGGCGGTGCGCTGACGGCGCTGATGACCGGCGTGGCCTATGCCACCTCGGCCGAGATCGCCTCCGAGCTCGGCGCTTTCCCGGGCTACGAACGCAACGCGCAGCACATGCTCCGCGTGATCCGCAACCACCGCACGGCGGCGCACGGCAAGCACGACGGCTACGAAGACCTCGCTGTGAAGCCGGTCGCGCTGGACCAGCACAATTGCCCCGACCAGCGGCTCGTCGCGCTCGCGGCATCCGCCTGGGACGAGGCGCTCGCCCTCGGCGAGAAGCACGGCTACCGCAACGCCCAGTCGACCGTCATCGCGCCCACCGGCACGATCGGCCTCGTCATGGATTGCGACACCACGGGGATCGAGCCGGACTTCGCGCTCGTGAAGTTCAAGAAGCTCGCCGGCGGCGGCTACTTCAAGATCATCAACCAGTCGGTGCCCTCCGCGCTCGAGACGCTCGGCTACGGCCCGGCGCAGATCGAGGAGATCGTCGCCTACGCCGTCGGTCACGGCACGCTCGGCAATGCGCCCGGTATCAGCCACACGGCGCTTGTCGGACACGGGTTCACCCGGTCGGAGATCGACAAGATCGAAGCGGCGCTGCCGTCGGCCTTCGACATCCGCTTCGTGTTCAACCAGTGGACGCTGGGCGAGGAGTTCTGCAAGAAGACACTTGGCATCCCCGAGGCGAAGCTGAACGACCCGACTTTCAACCTGCTGCAGCACCTCGGTTTCTCCAAGGCCGACATCGACGCCGCCAACGACCACGTCTGCGGGACGATGACGCTCGAAGGGGCGCCGCACCTGTCGCCGAAGCACTACCACGTCTTTGACTGTGCCAACCCCTGCGGCAAGAAGGGCACGCGCTACCTCTCCGTCGACAGCCACATCCGCATGATGGCCGCCGCGCAGAGCTTCATCTCCGGCGCGATCTCCAAGACGATCAACATGGCCAACGACGCCACGATCGAGGATTGCCAGAAGGCCTACGAGCTGTCCTGGTCGCTCGGCGTGAAGGCGAACGCGCTCTACCGCGACGGCTCCAAGTTGAGCCAGCCGCTCGCCGCCGCGCTGATCGAGGATGACGACGACGCCCGCGAGACGCTGGAGAGCGGCACGCCGAACGAGAAGGCGACCGTGCTGGCCGAGAAGATCGTCGAGAAGATCATCGTCAAGGAAGTCGAGCGTCAGCAGGCGCGCGAGAAGATGCCGCAGCGTCGCCGGGGCTACACCCAGAAGGCGATCATCGGCGGCCACAAGGTCTATCTCCGCACCGGCGAATACGACGACGGCAAGCTCGGCGAGATCTTCATCGACATGCACAAGGAAGGCGCCGGCTTCCGCGCGATGATGAACAACTTCGCCATCGCCGTGTCCGTCGGCCTTCAGTACGGGGTGCCGCTGGAGGAGTTCGTGGACGCCTTCACCTTCACCAAGTTCGAGCCCGCGGGCATGGTTCAGGGCAACGACTCCATCAAGTCGGCGACCTCGATCCTCGACTACATCTTCCGCGAGCTGGCGGTCTCCTACCTCGACCGGACCGACCTGGCCCACGTGAAGCCGGAAGGGGTCAGCTTCGACGACCTCGGCCGCGGCGAGGAAGAGGGCGTGTCGAACGTCCGTCCGGTTCCCGACAGCCGTGCGGCGTCGCCGATCGAGGTGCTGAAGCAGGTCGCCTCCTCGGGCTACATGCGCAAGCGCCTTCCGCAGGAGCTGATGGTCCTGAATGGCGGGGCAGGGGCGGTCGCGCTCGACGGGGCCGACCCGGTCGCGACGCTCTCGACCCTCGTGCCGGAAGTGGGCACGGCGACGGCGAAGGCCAGCTCTGCTGGCGCGGCGACCTCGAGCATGGCGCTCAGCTCTCGCGACAAGGCCAAGATGCAGGGCTACGAAGGCGACCCGTGCGGCGAATGCGGCAACTACACGCTGGTCCGCAACGGCACCTGCATGAAGTGCAACACCTGCGGCGGCACGTCCGGCTGCAGCTGAGGGGAGACAAGTCATCCGGTCATGGGGGATCCTCCGCCGTGGGAACGACGGAGACCATGACAGGCAAACGTTAAGACGAGGTTTCGGGGGCGTGGCAGTCAGGCTGTCAGCCCGCCTCCGACCCGCCCCCTGCCTAGAGGGGGCATGACGTTCAGGCCGCAGGCAGAAACCGGGCGGTACACATAATCGAGCCTGAACGGCAAAACTCAGGGGGCTTCGGCCCCCTTTTTCTTTGCCCGGAGGCGGACGACCGACCGGTTGGCGACAGGTGTAGCGAAACGGTCGGCTGGTCGGTAGCGGACAGCAAAACGGGGGCCCGTGGCCCCCGTCTGAAATCGTCCATCTGTCCGGTATCGGTCAGAACGGGATCTCGTCGTCCAGATCGCCGCCGCCGGACGGGCCGCCGTAGCCGCCTCCGCCGCCGCCGCCCTGATTGCCGCCGCCGTAGCCACCGCCACCGCCGTTGCCGCCACCATAGCCGCCACGGTCGTCGGAGTAGCCACCGCCGCCACCACCGCCGCCGCCTTCACCACGCCCGTCGAGCATGGTCAGCGTGGAAGTGTAGGGCCGCAGCACGACTTCGGTGCTGTAGCGATCCTGGCCGGACTGGTCCTGCCACTTGCGGGTCTCGAGCTGGCCTTCGATGTAAACCTTGGAGCCCTTCTTCAGATACTGCTCGGCCACGCGGACCAGCGGTTCGGAGAAGATGGCGACCGAGTGCCACTCGGTCCGTTCGCGCCGCTCGCCGGTGTTGCGATCCTTCCAGTTCTCGGAGGTCGCGATCCGCAGGTTGCAGACCTTGCCCCCGTTCTGGAACGTCCTCGTCTCGGGATCACGGCCGAGATTGCCGATGAGGATGACCTTGTTGACGCTGCCAGCCATGTCGCGCGCTCTCCTGCGTTCTAGAATCGTTCACGGACCCTACGCTTGCACCGGAATGGTTTACAGGGGCTTTCCCTACTTTTGCTGGTGAATCCGTCGTGGTTCTGTATCTTCGCCGGGACCTTAGGACCGGGGGATTTCAGATGACGTGGCGTATTGGCCTCGCGCTCATCGTGGCCGTGCTCGGTAGCACGGCTTCGGCGCAAACGCTCTCGACGGCGAATCGGTCGTCCTTGCTGAGCTCGCAGATCGACGTGCTCGATAACCGGGCATCCGCCCAGTACAATTCATCCGTCCGGCTGCAGCCGCCGCGCGTCGTCGTGCCGGGCTCGCCGCAGGCCGAGGGGCTTAACGTCTCCTACAGCGGCCGCTACAACGGACCGCTGCTTCAGGTCGCCCGCAGCGCGGCACGGCAGCACGGCGTGCCAGAAGAGCTGTTCCTGCGTCTCGTGAACCAGGAGAGCCGCTGGAACACCAACGCGCTGTCGCACAAGGGGGCGATCGGGTTGGCGCAGCTGATGCCGGAGACGGCGCAGTATCTCAACGTGAACCCGCACGATCCGCAGCAGAACTTGCAGGGCGGGGCGCGCTACTTGCGGATGCAATATGACCTGTTCGGCTCCTGGCGTCTGGCGCTCGCCGCTTACAACGCAGGTCCCGGCGCGGTTCAGCAGCACGGCGGCGTCCCGCCCTATCGCGAGACGCAGAATTACGTGCGCCTGATCCTCGGCAGTTAGGCGGCGGCCGCTTCGGCCTTCGCCTTCAGGCGCCGGCCGAGGCTTTCTACCCCGTCGTCGGCGATCTTCGGGATGATCCGGTAAGCCGCGTTGGTGAAGCAGAACAGCGCGAAGCCAAGCAACCCGATGCAGAGCAGCGTAACAAGGATCTGTCCGTAGACCTGCTCGCCGAGCCAGTCGAACGCGGTTCCCATGCCGCCGGCTTCGCTGCCGTCGGCGTGAAGCGCCGCCGAGATCACCAGCCCGCCGATGATCGCGATGGAGACGCCCTGCGCCGCCACGCCGGCCTTGAGCGCGGGATTCCACTTCATTGTGAAGCTGTTGGCGCGAAGCTCCTCGCGGTACTTCTCGGACCACGCCTTGTGCAGGTAGTAGAGACCCGCGCCGAGGATCACGAGACCCGCGATCCCGACAGCCCAGCGACCGCCGGGAGCGGACATGATCTGTTCCAGCATCCGTCCGGTGAACGAGCCTTCGCCGCCGCCAGCACCGCCACTGGCGAAGATGATCGAGAGCGCAAGCACCCCGAGCGCGCCGTGGATCACGCCGGTCACCAGCATCCCGATGCGGGCGACGATGCCTTTCGCCTCGGTGCCGTAATCCTCGAGATCCCAGATGCAATCGACGATGCGCCAGACCATGTAGGCGATCAGGCCCGCGCCGATCAGCACGAGGAGGATGTTGCCCCCTGGCGTTGTCTCCAGCGTCTGGAGCGCGCTGTTGGTGCCTTCGGCGTCACCGCCGCGCCAGATGGAGAAGAGGGAGAACCCCCCGACTGCAAGATACACGAGGCCTCGGCCCGCATATCCGATACGCATTACGGGCTTGGCCCAAGACAGGTCGGTGTCGCTCATGCAGTCCTCCGCGGTTGAAAGGCCAATGCGTGGAGGCCGCCGAGAGTTCCCGGATTCGTGAACTCTCCGTTATTCGGCGGCGACCTTGATGACCGGCTCCATGTTCGCGAACTTCTCGGCGGAGAGGTGGCACTTGATCTGGTGGCCCTCCGCGATGGTGACCTGCGGGGGCACCTCCGTCTCGCACTTGTTGCCCGGAACTTCGGATTTCCATCGGCAGCGCGTCTGGAAGGGACAGCCCGGCGGCGGGTTCATCGCCGAGGGAATGTCGCCCTCGAGCACGATGTGCTTCTTCTCGACCGACGTGTCGGCGATCGGCACCGCGGAGAGCAGCGCCTCGGTGTAGGGGTGGTAGGGCGGCGAGAAGACCTGTTCGGTCGTGCCGAGTTCCACCACGTGGCCGAGGTACATGACCATGACCCGGTCGGAGAGGTAGCGCACGATCGACAGGTCGTGGGAGATGAAGAGCAGCGTCGTCTTCTGCTCGCGCTGGATGTCCATCAGCAGATCGGTGACCGCCGCCTGCACCGAGACGTCGAGCGCGGAGACGGGCTCGTCCGCGACCACGATCCGGGCGCCGCCGGCAAAGGCGCGGGCGATGCCGACGCGCTGCTTCTGGCCGCCCGAGAGCTGACGCGGCATCCGCTCGGCGAAGGCGCGGGGCAGCTTCACGAGGTCCAGAAGCTCGAGCATCTTCTGCTCGCGCTCCTTCTGGGTGTTGCCGATCTTGAAGATCTCGAGCGCCCGGATGATCTGGTTGCCCACGGTCATCGACGGGTTGAGCGTGTCGAACGGATTCTGGAACACCATCTGAACGTCCGCGACCGTCTTGGTGTCGCGGCTTTCGATCGGCGTCCCCTCGATGTTGCGGTTGTCGAGCAGGATCTGTCCGTCCGTCGCCGTCTCGAGCCCCATCAGCACCTTGGCGAAGGTCGACTTGCCACAGCCCGACTCGCCGACAATGGCGAGCGTCTCGGACTCGCGGGCCTCGAAGGAGAGCGTCTCGTTCGCCTTCACGACCTTCTTGCCGCCACCGCCGAAGAGGGAGGAGGCCGCGACCTCGTAGTATTTCTTGAGGTTGTCCATCTTGAGGACGACATTGCCGGGCTCCGGCTTGGTCTTCCGGGCGCCGACCTCGGGCGGGGCCTTCCAGTCGATCTCCTCATAGCGCAGGCAGCGCGTGCCGTGGCGGTCGTCGCCGGCCACCTCGTACATCGGGATATCCTGCGCGTCGCAGCGGCCTTCCTCGAAGTAGTTGCAGCGCGGGCCGAAGTTGCAGCCGGGTGGACGTTCGTGGGGCAGCGGGAAGTTGCCGGGGATCGCGATCAGCGGCCGGTCGTTCTTGTTCGCGCCGGGCAGCGGGATCGAGCGGAACAGCGCCTGCGTGTAGGGGTGCTGCATCTTGTCGAACACGTCGGCGATCGAGCCCGTCTCGACCGCCTCGCCGGAATACATGACGCAGAGCCGGTCGCAGGTCTCGAGCACGAGGCCGAGGTTGTGGGAGATGAACAGCATCGAGGTGCCGTACTTCTTGCCGAGGTCCTTCACGAGTTCGACCACCGCCGCTTCGACCGTCACGTCGAGCGCCGTCGTCGGCTCGTCGAGGATCAGCAGCGACGGGTTGGCCATGAGCGCCATGGCGATGACGATCCGCTGCTGCTGGCCGCCCGACAGCTGGTGCGGGAAGCTCTTCAGCATCCGCTCGGGGTCGGGCAGTTTCACGTCGGTGACGACTTCGAGGGCGCGCTGGTAGGCTTCCTTTTCGGAGACGCCCTCGTGGATCATCGGGACTTCCATCAGCTGACGGCCGATGCGCATCGCCGGGTTCAGCGAGGCCATCGGCTCCTGGTAGATCATCGCGATCTCCTTGCCGCGGATGTCGCGCAGTTCGTCGGGACTCATCTCGTTCAGGTTGCGGCCCTTGAACTTGATCGACCCGCCGACGATGCGGCCGTTGACGCCGAGGTCCTGCATGACGCCGAGCGCGACGGTGGACTTGCCGCAGCCGGATTCGCCGACGAGGCCCATCGCCTCACCGGGTTGCACGGTGCAGGAGAAGTCCATCACCGCGGGGATCTCCCGCAGGCGGGTGAAGAAGGAGATCGAGAGGTTCTCGATCTCGAGGATCGGGCCGGTGTAGTCGTCTGCCATTGTTTCGATCCCTGTTATTGGTGTTGTTGGTTCGGGTGCGCATCAGGCGCGCACCCTACGGGGGCGACGCAGGGTGCGCCGTCACGGCGCATCGTGTCCGACGGTGTGCGTATTGCGGGTGCGCATCGAGCGCGCACCCTACGGGTGGGTCCTGAACCGTGCGTGAGCCCACCGGCGTAGGGTGCGCGTTCAATGCGCACCCGGTATCGGATGGACCCGCTCAATCCTTCAAACTCTCTTCGCGCAGGCCGTCGGCCAGCAGGTTGAGGCCCAGCACCAGCGTCAGCAGCGCCACGGCGGGCGGCAGTGCGGGGTGCGGGTAGATCGACAGAAGCCGGCGGCCGTCGTTGATCGTGGTGCCCCAGTCCGGGCTCTCGGGCGGAAGGCCGAGGCCGAAGAACCCGAGAGTGCCAAGCAGGATCGTCGTGTAGCCGATGCGCAGGCAGAAATCGACGATCAGCGGGCCCCGGGCGTTCGGCAGGATCTCCCACAGCATGATGTACCACGGGCCCTCGCCACGGGTCTGGGCCGCCGCCACGTAGTCCCGCGTCTTGATGTCGAGCGCGAGGCCCCGGACGATCCGGAACACCGTGGGCGAGTTCACGAAGACCACCGACACGAACACCACGAGGATGCCGGATGGCACGTCGAACCCGTCGAGAAAGCCAGGCAGGATGTGGATCGGCGAGTTCACCTCGGAGATCAGGGACAGGTAAATCCAGCCCGTGATGCCGAGCACGACCACCAGCAGCGGCGTGCGCAGCTTGGGTCGCGTGTAGTAGCGCGAGTTCAGCAGGATCGCGAGGAACACGATCGGGAACACGAACAGGACGGTCGCCATGTAGTTCGGAATGCCGGTGGCGATGATCTCGGGCGTCACCAGCAGGTAGAACAGCAGGATCACGGGGAAGGCGAGGATCAGGTTGGCGACGAAGCTCAGGAAGGTGTCGAGCTTGCCGCCGTAGTAGCCCGCCGGCAGGCCGAGGGTGATGCCCACCATGAAGGCGAACAGCGTCGCGAGAGGGGCGATCTGCATGACCACGACGGAGCCCTCGACCATGCGGCTGAAGACGTCGCGGGCGAGGTTGTCGCCGCCGAGCAGGTAGTGGGGGAACAGCCCGTCCTCCGTCGCGTCGGGGACCGGAACGCCCGGCAGCTTGTTCTTGAGCTCCACGATCTGGCTGAGCGGGTCGTGCGTCGTGATCAGGTCGAAGAAGCCGACGAAGATCGCCGTGAACACCCAGAACATGACGAGGCCGAAGCCGATCATGCCGATCGTGCTGTCGAAGAGCTTGCCGTAGAGGCCGGTCTTCCGCTTGGTGACGATCGACAGCACGAAGGTCGCGATCAGGGCGATCCAGACCGGCGTGAACCGGTCCGCCACGGCGCCGATCAGGCCGGCCGCGCCGTAGGGCATGACGATCCCGCCGACGATGTAGGCCAAGATGCAGGCCATTGTGCCGATGAACAGCCACTTCACCGCGTTCTCGAGCAGTGGCCCGACACCGCCGGAGCGCGCCAGCGTGCCGTCGGGATTGGCCCGCATGGTGACGGCGGGCACGAAGAAGGACAGGACGATCTGAACCACCACGGCGACGAGGAACAGGCCGCCGAAGGCGAAGAAGATCGGGTTCAGGACGCTCCCGAGGGAGCCGGTCCAGGTAAGTGGGTCTTCCATCTCTGCTGGCTCCTCAGGAAATACGGATGCGGGGGTTGAGGTAGATGTAGCCGATGTCCGAGATCAGCTGCGTGATCAGCACGACGAAGACCGAGACGACGGAGACGCCGAGCAGCAGCTCGATGTCGTTGTTGCCGGCGGCCTGGACGAGCGTCCAGCCGAAGCCCTTGTAGTTGAAGATCGTCTCGACGATCACGACGCCGTTCAGCAGCCACGGGAACTGCAGCATGATGACCGTGAAGGGGGCGATCAGCGCATTGCGCAGCGCGTGCTTCACCACGATGTTGCTGAAGCTGACACCCTTGAGCCGCGCGGTGCGGATATATTGCGCCGTCATCACTTCGGTCATGCTCGCCCGTGTCATGCGCGCGATGTAGCCCATGCCGTAGAGCGCGATGGTCAGGACCGGCAGGGTGAAGTTCACGAAGGTCGCGTCCTCCATCGCCGAGGTCGCGGAGCCGTTGAACCACCTGAGCCCAACGGCGGTCGAGGCGAAGACCGCGATGAAGATGACACCCGAGACATACTCCGGAGTGGCGGTCGTGATGATGGACAGGGTCGACAGGCTCCGGTCGGTGCGCGAGCCCTCGCGCATGCCCGCCAGGACACCGATCAGCAGGGCGCCGGGCACCATGACCATCATCACCCAGAACATCAGCTTGCCGGTGAGGGCGAGGCGGGTGCCGATGATTTCCTCGACGTTGGAGCGGAAGACCGTGGAATAGCCCCAGTTGCCCTGCAGGATGCCGCAGTAGGTCGAATGGCCTTCGGGCAGCGCGCCGTCCTCGCCGAGCTCGCCGCTGCAGCGCGACCGCCAGGTGCCATCGGTGCCTTCGATCACGTAGCCCGGCAGAACGCCCAGCCACTCGCCGTATTTCACGATCGTCGGCTGCAGGTAGCCCCGGTTGTTGAGCCAGGTCTCGACCTGCGCGTCGGTCATCCGGAAGTTGCCCTGGGTCTTGGAGAGCTTTTCGAGGTTCGGGTAGAGATTGGTCAGGAAGAAGACGATGAACGTGAGGCAGAGCGCGGTCAGGATCATCATCCCCACGCGCCTCAGTATGAACAGTCCCATGGCATCCCTTCGGTCTGGTGCGGGCCGGCCGGTATTCCGACCTTTCTTATCGGGAACGGGGTTCCCTTAATGAAGCGGGCCGCCCAATGGCGGCCCGCTCGATTTGTCGGCTCAGGCGGCGAAGCCGAGCTTGTAGGCGTGGATCTCGAAACTGGGGTGCATCTCCGCGCCGACCACGCCCGGACGGTAGTGGCGGTAAAGCGAGCGCCAGTAGGGCTGGATGAAGACCGCGTCGTCCTGCAGGATCCGCTCGACGTCCTCCATCACCGTCTTGCGCTGCTCGGCATCGGCGATCGACATCGCCTCGTTCAGCTTGGCGTCGAACTCCGGGTTGGCATAGCCCGTCTCGTTCCACGCCTCGCCGGTGCGATAGGCGAGCGCGATGACCTGCACGCCGAGCGGGCGGTGGTTCCACTCCGTCAGCGAGAAAGGGTACTTCGTCCAGTCGTTCCAGAAGGTCGAGCCGGGCATGACGGTCCGCTCGATGTTGATTCCGGCGTCGCGGATCTGCGCGGCGCAGGCATCTGCGGTGTTGCGGTTGAACCCGTCGTCGAGCGAGATCAGCTCGTGAACGAAGTCGGCCATGCCGGCTTCTTCGAGCAGGGCCATGGATTCTTCGGGCGCGTATTTGGGGCGGCCGATGTCGACATATTCCGGGTGCACCGGCGCAACGTGGAAGTTGTCGGCCTGCACGCCGAGGCCGGCGTAGCCGAGTTGCAGAAGGACGGCGTTGTCGACCGCCTGAACCAGCGCCTGTCGGACGCGCCGGTCCTCGTAGGGGAGCATGTCGCCGACCGGGGTCTGCTGGTTGAAGCGCAGAACCACGGTGGAGCCAGTCACGACTTCGGATTTCACCCAGCCGATCGCGTCGCCGATCTCGATGAACTCGTTGACGTTCTCGTAGAGCATGTCGACTTCGTCGGATTCCATCGCCGCGATCCAGGCCGAGGGCTCCGAGCCGTAGTCGACGTATTCGATCCGGTCGAGGTAGGCGCCCTCGTACCCCTCAGTGTTGTTGCCCCACCAGTCATGGTCGGTGTTCTTGACCAGCACGGCGCGCACGCCGGGTTCGAGGCTCTCGGGCAGGAAGGGTCCGGTGCCGACGGGGTTGTCGAGCATCGCGTTGGGGTCGTGGCTGGAATGGACGACGGCGGCCGGATAGTCGGCCATGCCGACAACGATCGAGATGTCGGGCACCTCGAGGCTGACGGTCACCGTGTAGTCGTCGACCTTGGTCACCGCGCCCTCGCGGAGCTGGTCGGTCTCGGAATCGATCAGGTTCGCCATGCGGCCAGCCATCGAGTTGCCCTCGACGTTGCGGTCGCACCAATATTCGAACATCCGCACCACGTCGTCGGCGTTGAATGCGTCGCCATTGTTCCAGGTGACGCCCTGACGGACGTTCAGGGTGTATTCGGTGGCGTCCTCGTTGGCCTCCCAGCTCTCGAGGAGCATGCCCCGAAGCGAGCCGTCACGGTTGTATTCGACCATGTACTCGAGCCAGCCGCGCATGAAGTTGCCGATCTCGGACCAGTCGGCGGTGCGCGGGTCCTTCACGGCGAGAACCTCGGTCAGGATGCGCATCGTGCCGCCGTCCTGAACGTCGGCGGCTTCCTGTGCCGTCGCCTCCAGCCCGAGCAAGCCGTAGGCCGCGACGCTGCTGACGCCGAGCGCGGTCGCGCGGGTCAGGAACTCGCGGCGGGACAGTTTCCCCTCCGCGACTTCGGCGGCGTACATGTGCGCCGCCGGGTGAATGAATTCTACGGATTTCTTGTTGTCGGCCATGCCGAACTCCCTGTCGTTTCTTGTCTTTACGTCTGACCCCGAAGCGACGTGCCCTGGCGAACCGTGGCGCGGTCCGGCCGGATGGCTGTCATCCCCTAGGCGACATTCCGCATGGTTTTGACCGTGAGGTCAACGACTTGATTCGGCACTTCGTGTCACAAAAACGACCTTTGCCTTGTCGTTGAGCGACAGGGTCCAGAATGCGGCAAACGGTCGGGAGTCAGTGGAGCAGGGGCGTCGTGGCCTTGCGGAAAGCGCTCGGCGTCTGGCCGGTCGCGGCCTGAAAGCTGCGGGTGAAATAGGCCGCCGACGAGAAGCCGAGCGCCGTGGCGATGTCCTTCACCGGTGTGCGCGAGCGGTTCAGCATCAGGCGGGCCTCGTAGAGGATCCGGTCGTTCAGCACGGCAAGTGCGGAGCGGTTGCAGGTCACCCTGCAGCATCGCGTGAGGTGGGTCGGCGTCACGCCGAGCGCGGCGGCATATTGCGCCACGCCCCATCCGGAGCGGTACTTGCGTTCGACGAGGTCGGTGTAGGCTGCGACGAGCCGCGCCTGCGTCGTGGCGCGGCGGGCCTCTTCCTCGTGGTGGTCGAGCTGGCGTTCGAACAGGACCGACAGCAGGCCGAGCTGGTAATGCGCCGCGCGGGTATGGGCCGTCTCGCCCGACCGCAGTTCCGCCTCGAGCAAGTCGAACTGGAGCGCCAGCTGCTTCTGCGAGACCACGTCACGAACCCGCAGGTGCACCGGCTCGTCCGGCCATTCCGAGGCCATCGCGGCGGGAATCGTCAGGATCTGCGCGTAGACGGTGTTGCCGACCTCGATGCCGTACATCGTGCCGGCAGGAATGAAGACGAGGTTGTTCGGCCCGTAGCCCGAGGTCAGCCCGGCGATGGTAATCCGCCCCTGTCCCTTGCCGACATAGATCAGGCGCGGGCTCGAGTGGCTGCGCATCGCTTCGGTACGCCAGCGCGTCTGGCCGGTGCCGTGGCTCAGCGCCCGCAGATCAAGGCTGTTGTTCATCTCGTCCCGCATCCCGTCGTCCAGCATCGCATCCCCGTCGCATGTTCGTTTTTCACAAGTTTCGACGGCGGAGGGCTTCGATCAAGCGTGACGATAGCGGTTTTTGTGAAGACCTGTGGATAAGACTGTGGTCAATCTGTGGAGGGGCGGTGGAGCCGTGTCCAATTTCCCATACGGTTCCGAAGCCAGGTCCTCTGACGCTTCGCATATTGCCGTGTTGCGACGACGGCACGGTCGCGCGCGACTTCAGGAAACAGTTCGCCCCGGACAACGCCGATTAATTCAGCAGCGCCGATGGCCTTGGACGAGGCGTGATGCGGCGAGAAGGTCGGCTCCATCCGCTTCGCCTCGTCCATCGCGCCCGAGT
Source organism: Pelagovum pacificum (assembly GCF_016134045.1). NCBI lineage: Bacteria > Pseudomonadati > Pseudomonadota > Alphaproteobacteria > Rhodobacterales > Paracoccaceae > Pelagovum > Pelagovum pacificum. The sequence goes on from NZ_CP065915.1 coordinate 1,664,598, forward strand.
CGAGCATGAGGTCGAAGCGCCGCTCGATCCGCCCGGCCAGCCAGTCGCGGTCGGCGTCGACGACAATCGGCGTTGTGCCGGACAGCGGCAGCAGCGGCGGCGGTGTGTCCGCCTGCCAGTCCGCAAGCCCGCGGCCAGTGGCGCGCAGCACTTCCCACGCCCGCTGCACGCGCGCGCGGTTGCGCTGGTCGATGCCGTCCCGGGTTCGCGCATCGAGCGCAGAGAGAAGCCGGTCGAGGGGCAGGCCGTCGCCCTCCGCACGGACGTCCGACGGGGTTGGCGGAATCTCCGCAAGTCCTTCGGTTAGCGCGGTAAAATAGAGCCCGGTGCCACCGACGATGATCGGCCGCTCCCGCCCGTCGAGCAGCGGCGCCACCTCGCGCAGCCAGTCGCCGACGGAGTAGGCGCCATCGAACGGGACATGACCATAGAGATGATGCGGCACGCGCGCCTCGTCCTCGGGCGAGGGGCGGGCCGTCAGGATGCGCCAGCCGTCGAACACCTGAAGCGCGTCGGCATTGACGATCACGCCGCCCTGCGTCTCGGCGATCTCGAGCGCGAGCGATGATTTCCCGCTCGCCGTCGGCCCGGCGATCAGGACGGGCCGATCCGCTGCAACCGGAACGGGCAGTTTCATGCCGCAGTGCGGAAAAGTTTGCTGGTGCCGGTCAAAACCCGCCTCCGCGCCATTGTAAGGAGCTTCCTTTTGAGACATTTTGCCGGCGGCTGCAAAGAGGAGCGACCCCCATGAGCGACACTGGAAACTCGTTGTTCAAGAGGGTTCTTCTGAAGATCTCCGGCGAGGCCCTGATGGGCGACCAGGGATACGGCCTGCACCCGCCGACCGTCGCACGTATCGCCCGAGAGGTAAAAAGCGTCAGCGACATGGGCGTCGAGGTCTGCATGGTGATCGGCGGGGGCAACATCTTCCGCGGCCTCGCAGGTTCCGCGCAGGGGATGGAGCGGACGACCGCCGACTACATGGGGATGCTCGCGACAGTGATGAACGCGCTGGCGATGCAGTCCGCGCTGGAAGAGCTCGGCATCTTCACCCGCGTGATCTCCGCCATCCGGATGGACGAGGTGGCCGAGCCCTACATCCGCCGCCGCGCGGTGCGTCACCTCGAGAAGGGCCGCGTCTGCATCTTCGCCGCCGGCACGGGCAACCCGTATTTCACAACGGACACCGCCGCGACGCTGCGCGCCAACGAGATGGCCTGCGAGGCGATCTTTAAGGGCACCAAGGTCGACGGGGTTTACGACAAGGACCCCAAGAAGTTCCCCGATGCCAAGCGCTACGAGACGGTGAGCTACGACGAGTGCCTGCAGAAGCACCTCGGCGTCATGGATGCGTCCGCCATCGCACTGGCCCGCGACAACGACCTGCCGATCATCGTCTTCTCGCTGGATGAGCCGGGCGGCTTCCGCACGATCCTGGCCGGGCAGGGGACCTACACCCGCGTCGGCTGACCGGGCCTCACTGTCGCCATTGGGGTGCCGCGAGGGACCCGACTTATCCGCCATCTGACCGGACTGCGGCGCCCCGGCGGGAACGGCGGCATTAGTTTTCGTGCAACGCCCTGCGGAAGCTCTGCAGGAGCCCGCGCCCCGTCGCCCTATACAGCGCCGTAAAGGCAAGATATATGGAGGCCGACGCGTAGCAGGCACTACGCACATGACGCGAACCAAAGCAAAGAACTTCATGTCCGACGACTTTATTCTCGATACCGACGACCTTGGCCGCCGCATGGACGGCGCGATGGCGAACCTTCGTACGGAGTTCGCCTCCCTGCGCACCGGGCGGGCCTCGGCCTCCATGCTGGAGCCGATCCAGGTCGAAGCCTACGGGCAGATGACCCCGATCAACCAGGTCGGCACCGTGAACGTGCCCGAGCCGCGAATGGTCACCGTCAACGTCTGGGACAAGGGCCTCGTCAACAAGGTCGAGAAGGCGATCCGCGAAAGCGGTCTCGGCATCAATCCGCAGATGAACGGCACGATCATCATGCTGCCGATCCCCGAACTGAACGAAGAGCGCCGTCGCGAGTTGACGAAGGTGGCCGGTGATTACGCCGAGCGGGCCCGCGTCGCGGTACGCAACGTGCGCCGGGACGGCATGGACCAGATCAAGCGCGCCAAGGATCAGATGTCCGAGGACGACCAGAAGCTCTGGGAGACCGAGGTTCAGGAGATGACCGACAAGTACATCAAGATGGTGGACGAGTCGCTCGAGACGAAGCAGGCGGAGATCATGCAGGTCTGACCGCCGACCGGACGGACGAACGCAGGGGTCGGAGACCAGTGAAGCGGCCGTCTTGTGCCGCGAAGGAGTAGGCCAGTTATGGCGAAGGACACGATCACTCTCCCCGAGGGCCCGCGCCACGTCGCCGTCATCATGGACGGAAACGGTCGCTGGGCGCAGCAGCGCGGCAAACCCCGGCTGTTCGGTCACCATGCCGGCGCGAAACGCGTCCGAGAGATCGTCGAGGCTTGCCCCGACATCGGCGTCAAGTACCTGACCATCTTCGCTTTCTCGACCGAGAACTGGCGTCGCACCCAGACGGAAGTCGCCGGCCTGATGGGCCTGTTCCGACGCTATATCCAGCGCGAGGCCCGGGACCTGCTCCGCCGCGGCGTTCGCGTCCGGTTCATCGGCGACCGAATGAAGCTCGACGACAAGCTCGTTCAGCTGATGGACGACCTCGAACTGCTGACCGCCGACAACGACCGCGTCCACCTGACGATCGCCCTGAACTACGGCGGTCGTGACGAGGTGACCCGCGCCGCGCAGCGCCTCGCCGTCGAGATCGAACAGGGCCGCCTGAGCCACAATGACGTGGATGCCGAGACGCTCGGCCGATTCCTCGACACCCGGTTCCTGCCGGACCCCGACCTCGTGATCCGCACCAGCGGCGAGGCCCGGATCTCCAACTTCCTGCTCTGGCAGTCCGCCTACGCCGAGTACGAGTTCATCGACACGCTCTGGCCCGACTTCACGGACAAAGAGTTCACCCGCATCGTGACCAATTTCGCAGCGCGCGACCGCCGGTTCGGTGCCGTCAAGGCCTGAGCAATTGCCCGCCGGCGAACCTTCCGACCGCTGGTCCGACCTCCGGACACGGCTTGTCTCGGGCTCGGGGATGGTGCTGCTCGGCGCCGCCTCGATCTGGGTGGGCGGCGTGTGGTTCCAGATGCTCGCCGTCTTCGCCGTCGCGGTGATGGTGTGGGAGCTCTGGGGCATGATCCACCCGGACCGCCCGACCGACGGGATGTTGCTTGCCGCGCTCGTCGCCTCCGTCCTCTCCGGCTCTCTGATGGTCGACCGGAGCTGGTTCCTCGCCCTCCTGTTCATTGCTCCGATCATCGGCGGGTTCGCCGCCAAGCGGGAGCAGCTGACGTTCTTCGCCTTCGCCCTGGTGATCCAGATCGCGGGCTGGGGGCTCGTGACCTTTCGGCTCGACTACGGGGTGACCTGGCTTTTCTGGCTGATCATGGTGGTCGTGGTCACCGACGTCGCCGGCTACTTCGCAGGTAAGCTGATCGGTGGCCCGAAGTTCTGGCCGAAGGTCTCGCCCAAGAAGACGTGGAGCGGCACGGTCGCCGGCTGGCTCGGGGCCGGGCTCGTCGGCTGGGCCTTCGCAATTGCCACGCAGGCGGGGTGGGAGCTGGTTCCGGTGTCCATGCTGCTCAGCCTTTCCGGCCAGATCGGCGACATCTCCGAAAGCGCGCTGAAACGGCGGATGCGGGTCAAGGATTCCTCGACCCTGATCCCTGGTCACGGCGGTCTGTTCGACCGCTTCGACGCGCTGCTCGGCGCGTCGATCTTCATGCTCTTCACTGCCGCCGTGCTGGATATCCAGGGCCTGTCCTTTTGAAACGCGTGAGCATTCTCGGCGCGACAGGCTCCATCGGGCAGAACACGGTGAGCCTGATCGCCGCGGACCCCGACGCCTATGACGTCGTCGCCCTCACAGGTGGGCGCAATATCGATCAGCTCGCCGCCGATGCGATCCGGCTGAGGGCCGACGTGGCCGTGACCTGCTACGATGACCTGCTCGACGACCTCCGCGCGCGGCTCGAGGGGAGTGGAGTCGAGGCCGCAGCCGGGGATGCCGCGATGGCCGAGGCCGGGGCGCGGCCGGCGGACTGGGTGATGTCGGCGATCGTCGGGGCGGCGGGCCTCGTGCCCGGACTCGCAGCGATCCGGCAGGGGGCCGTTCTCGCCCTCGCCAACAAGGAAACGCTGGTCTGCGCCGGCCCGCTTGTGATGCGCGAAGTGGCGCAGCACGGCGCGACTCTGCTGCCGGTCGACAGCGAACATTCCGCCGTCTTCCAGGCACTCGTGGGCGAAGACATGGCGGCCGTCGAGCGCGTCATCATCACCGCCAGCGGCGGGGCCTTCCGGGACTGGCCACTCGAACGGCTCGTCACCGCGACGGTCGAAGAGGCGAGCGCCCATCCGAACTGGGACATGGGCCAGAGGATCACGATCGACAGCGCCTCCATGTTCAACAAGGGCCTCGAACTCATCGAAACGAAAGAGTTTTTCGGGCTGGACCCCGACCGTATCGAAGTGCTGGTCCATCCCGAAAGCCTGATCCACGCGCTGGTCGGCTTCACCGACGGAGCGCTGATGGCGCATCTCGGCCCGCCGGACATGCGCCATGCCATCGGCTACGCTCTGAATCACCCGCAGCGTGCACCGCTGCCGGTGGAGCGTCTGGACCTCGGCCGGATCGGCCAGCTCAACTTTCGGCCGCCCGACAGCGAGCGCTACCCGGCGCTGCGCCTCGCGCGTGGCGTGATGGAAGCGGGCGGTCTGACCGGCGCGATCTTCAACGCGGCGAAGGAAGTCGCGCTCGACGCCTTCATCGCGGGGCGGATCGGCTTCCTCGACATGGCGCATGCCGTCGAGGACACGCTGACGGCAATGTCATCCGACGCGAGCCTTCAAATGGACACCTTCGATCTCGATATGGTGCTGGACACGGATCAACGATCCCGCGTCCGCACCGACGAGATCATCAGCAGCATGGATCGGTAAGCATTGGATTTGTCGCAACTCGTCCCGCAATTCGGCGGGATCGCCTTCACCATCGTCGCCTTCGTCGTCGCGCTGTCGATCATCGTCGCCATCCATGAATACGGCCACTACATCGTCGGCCGCTGGTCGGGCATCCATGCCGAGGTCTTCTCGCTCGGATTCGGGCCGGTCCTGTTCAGCCGGGTCGACAGTCGCGGCACGCGCTGGCAGGTCGCCGCGTTGCCGTTCGGCGGCTACGTGAAATTCCTGGGCGATTCGAATGCCTCGAGCGTCGGGTCGGACGTTTCCGGACTGTCGGAGACGGAGAAGCGGCGCACCATGCTCGGCGCACCGCTCTGGGCGCGGGCGGCCACGGTCGCGGCGGGCCCGGTCTTCAACTTCGTTCTGTCCTTCCTGATCTTCGCCGCCGTCATCCTGTTCCAGGGGCAGGCGTCGGATCCGCTGACCGTATCGGACGTCCGCGACTTGCCTGATGGCTACGTGCAGGAGCTTCAGCCGGGGGACGAGATCCTCGCCATCGCCGGCCTCGACGCGCCGGCGCTGGCGGAATTCGATGCCTTCCTTCAGGAGCTCCCCGACGAGCGCGTCCTCGACTACCGCGTGCTGCGCGACGGCAACGAAGTGACAGTGCAGGGGCCCTATCCCTATCCGCCCACGGTCGAGGGGCTGAGCCCGCAATCCGCCGCGATGGATGTCGATTTGCGGATCGGCGACGTGCTTCTGTCGATCGACGGAGAAGAGCTCTGGACCTTCGAGGACCTGCGCGACGTGGTCTCGAACTCGGAAGGGCGCGCGCTGGCCGTCGAGGTTTGGCGGGACGGCGACGTGCTCGACTTCACGCTCGTGCCGCGCAGCGTCGATCTGCCCTCCGCCGACGGCGGCTTCGAGACGCGCTACCTAATCGGCGTCACCGGCGGTCTGTTCTTCGAGCCGGAGACCGAAAGCCCGGGCGTCTTCTCCGCGCTCGGCTATGGCATCATGCAGGTCTGGACGATCATCGTCACCTCGCTCGACGGTCTGTGGCACATGATCACCGGCGCAATCTCGACCTGTAACCTGAGCGGCCCGGTCGGCATCGCCGAAACCAGCGGCGCGATGGCGAGCCAGGGGGCGTCCAACTTCATCTGGTTCGTGGCGGTATTGTCGACGGCGGTGGGGATGCTCAACCTGTTCCCGGTTCCGGTGCTCGACGGCGGACACCTCGTCTTCCACGCCTACGAAGCGGTCGCCGGCCGCCCGCCGAGCGACGGCGCGCTGCGGGTGCTGATGGCGGCTGGCCTGTCCATCCTGCTGACGCTGATGCTGTTCGCGCTGGCCAACGACCTCTTCCTCTGCCCCTGAAACTCCGTTGCCGGAACACCTTTCCGCCACATTGTGATGGGAAATACCGGGGACTAAAAATTTTCAGGGCAGGAAGGTCTAGGAAATGCAGGCGCTCACGCAAGGTTACAATGGCGTATCGCTTCTGGTGAATCTGAACTGGGACCGTCTCCTCTACGGGGCGACGATCGCCGGTGCATTGTGGGCCGGGGCCTTCATAGGCTCGCTTCACACGGCACTCTGACGCCGTCCGACCTTCCCTCATCCGACCTAGCTCACGCGCCCCGATCCGGGGCGCGTTCTCGTTTTGACAAGACCCCCTGATCCCGATACCAGAGTTCAGCACTGGGATGTCTGCACGGACGGGACTTATGACTAAAAGCCGAAGCCACGCCGCCGCGTGGCCCATCGAACCGTCGGCGCTCTTCGCCGCAGCGCTGATGATCTTCAGCATCTTGGCGCTACCGGCCTTTTCCCAAACCTACAGTTTCAACTCGGTCACGATCGAGGGGAACGACCGGATCGAGGACGGCACCATCCTGTCCTACGCCGGCATCGCCCGCGGGCAGGCCGTCAGCGCCGCACAGCTCAACGACGCGACCCAGCAGGTGCGCGGCTCGGGCCTGTTCGAGACGGTCGAACTGGTGCCGCAGGGCAGCAACCTGCTGATCCGCGTGTCGGAATATCCCACGATCAACATCATCAACTTCGAGGGCAACGCCCGCCTCAACGACGACGTCCTGCGCAGCGTCGTCGCCTCTCAGGAGCGTCGCGTCTACAGCCCCGCCACGGCGGAGCGTGACGTCGCCGCGATCAGCCAGGCCTACGCCGATGCGGGCCGCGTCAGCGCGATCGTGCGGCCCTCGCTGATCCGCCGGGAGGGCGACCGCGTCGACCTCGTCTTCGAAGTGTTCGAGGGTGGCCTTGCCGAGGTCGAGCGTATCTCTTTCGTCGGCAACCGCGACTTCGGCGACCGCCGTCTGCGCGGCGTGCTCGAGACGAAGCAGGCCGGCGCGCTGCGCCTGCTGATCCAGCGCGACACGTTCTCGCCCGACCGGCTCGATTTCGACAAGCAGGTGCTGACCGACTTCTACAACTCGCGCGGCTATCCCGACTTCGTCGTCAACGACGTCGACGTGCAGCTGACCCGCGAGCGGGACGCCTACCTCATCACCTACAACGTGCAGGAAGGGCGCCGCTTCCGCATCGGCGGCGTCGGCCTGTCCAGCCAGATCCCTGAGGCCAATGCCGAGGAATTCCGCCGCGCCCTGCGCCTGCGCACCGGCAGCGTCTACTCGCCGGTCGGGATCGAAAACGACATCGCCCGGATCGAGAATCTCGCCATCCGCAAGGGTCTGTCCTTCGTCCGCGTCGAGCCGCAGATCACCCGCAACGACCGCGAGGGCACGCTGGACGTGAACTACGTGCTGGTCCCGGGCGAGCGTATCTTCGTCGAGCGGATCGACATCGAGGGCAACACGACCACGCTCGACCGCGTGATCCGCACCCAGTTCCGGACGGTCGAAGGCGACCCGTTCAACCCGCGCATGATCCGCCAGAGCGCGGAGCGCATCCGCGCGCTCGGCTACTTCGCCGACGCCAGCGTCAATGCGCGCGAAGGCTCCACCCCCGATCAGGTCGTCATCGACGTCGATGTCGAGGAACAGCCGACCGGCTCGCTTTCCTTCGGGGCGAACTACAACAGCGACAACGGCGTCTCGCTCGTCGCCAGCTTCCGGGAGCGGAACTTCCTCGGACGTGGCCAGCAGCTCGACTTCCAGATCTCCACCGGGGAATCCAATCGCAACTTCTCGTTCGACTTCGCGGAGCCGTTCTTCCTCGGCCGTGACCTGCGGTTCGGCATCGACCTGAACTATCGCACGACCGACAACCAGAACGCGCTCTACGATACCGAGCGGGTGAGGGTCAGCCCGAGCCTGTCCTTCCCGGTCAGCGAGAACGGCCGCCTGCAGGTGTACTACGCCTTCAACTGGACCGACATCACCGACGTGGCCGGCGACCGCACCGACCCGCCGGAGGACCGTGCCAGCCTCGTGATCTTCGAAGAGGCCGACCGCGGAGCCGTCGGCACGCAGTCGCTCGGCTTCGGCTACAGCTGGGACAGCCGCCGCAACGGTATCGACCCGACCACCGGCTACGTGCTGCGCTTCGGGCAGGAATACGGGATCGGCGACAACGAGTTCGTCCGCACCACCGCGCTCGCCGCCGCAGAGACCAAGGTCTGGTCCGAGGAACTCACCCTGCGCGCAACCGTCGAAGGCGGGGCGCTGCATTACAACACCGGCAGCAGCCGCGTGACCGACCGCTACTTCCTCGGCAGCAGCCTGATGCGCGGCTTCGAGCCGGGCGGCATCGGCCCGCGTGACGCCGACACCGACGACGCGCTTGGCGGCAACTACTTCGCCGTCGCGCGGCTGGAGGCGGAGTTCCCGCTCGGTCTGCCGGAGGAATACGGCATCACCGGCGGTCTGTTCCTCGACCACGGCTCCGTCTGGGACGTGGGCGACGAGCACGGCGCGACCGTTCTCTACAACGAGTTCGACACCCGCACCGTCGCCGGCGTTTCGGTCTTCTGGACCACGCCGATCGGTCCGCTGCGCTTCAACTTCAGCGAGCCGCTCGACATCCGTGAACGGGACGAGCCGAACAACTTCGACGTCACGATCTCGACCAGCTTCTGATGCGGCTGGTCGCGACGCTCGCGGTCGCGCTGCTGCTCGCCACCGGCGCGGCGGCGCAGGACGACGATCCGATCATCACGGTCGAACCGCCGGTGCAGCAGCCCGAGCCGGGGCAGGGCTCGGTGGTGCGCAGTCCCGTACTGACAATCGACCCGGAACAGATGTTCAGCCAGTCGCTCTACGGGCAGCGCATGGCGGACGAGCTGCAGGCCGAGACGGAGGCGCTCGCCGCCGAGAACCGCCGCATCACCGAAGAGCTCGAGACGGAAGAGCGCGCCCTGACGGAGCGCCGCCGCACCATGTCTCCCGAGGATTTCCGCGCCGAGGCCGAGGCCTTCGATGAACGCGTGCAGGAAATCCGCCGCACGCAGGATGCCAAGGAACGCGCCCTCGGCCAGACCCTGCAGGAGGGGCAGGACCAGTTCCTGCTCGCCATCCGCCCGCTGCTCGGCCAGCTGATGGCGGCGCGCGGGGCTGCGGTGATCCTCGACCGGCGCGACGTCATCCTCGGTGTCGGGGCCATCGACGTCACCGCCGAGGCGGTCCAGCTCATCGACTCAGAGCTCGGCACCGGCGAAGAGGCGCCAGTCGCGGAGGAGTGACCCGGCTTGCCCCGCTCCCGGGGGGTTGCTAACCAAGCGAACGACACTCGAGGAGCGACCATGACCGACGAAACCGCCGCCGCCGACGCAGCATCGACGCCGACCGAGGCCGACATCCTCCTGATCCAGTCGATCCTGCCGCACCGCTACCCGTTCCTGCTGGTGGACCGGGTGATCGACATCGACGGCATCAAGACCGCTCGCGGGATCAAGAACGTCTCGATGAACGAGCCCCATTTCCAGGGTCACTTCCCCGGCAACCCGATCATGCCCGGCGTCACCATCGTCGAGGCGATGGCCCAGACGGCCGCCGTCATGGTCGGCACCACCATGGGACTGACTGACGGCAACCTGTCGATCTATTTCATGGGCATCGACGCCTGCAAGTTCCGCCGCAAGGTGGTGCCGGGCGATCAGCTCCTCATGGACGTCACCACGACCCGCGGCCGCCCCGGCGGCAAGGTCTGGAAGTTCAGCGCCAAGGCGACCGTCGACGGTGAGATGGCGGCCGAGGCCGAGTTCACCGCGATGATGGAGCTGCCCGCCGCATGAGCGACATCCATCCGAGCGCGGTCATCGAGGACGGGGCGGAGATCGCCGCCGGCGTGAAGATCGGCCCCTTCTGCCATATCGGCCCGAAGGTGCGGCTTGCCACCGGTGTCGTGCTGCAGAGCCATGTCGTCGTCACCGGCGCCACCGAGATCGGTGAGGACACGGAGGTCTTTCCGTTCTCCGTCCTCGGCGCGATCCCGCAGGATCTGAAGTACGGCGGCGAGGAAACGAAGCTCGTCATCGGCAAGCGCAACCGCATCCGCGAGCATGTGACGATGAACGCCGGCACCGGCCACGGCGGTGGTCAGACGACCGTCGGCGACGACGGGCTGTTCATGGCCGGGTCGCACATCGCGCACGATTGCCGGATCGGCGACCGGGTCATCATCGTGAACCAGTCCGCCATCGCCGGGCATTGCGTGATCGAGGACGACGTGATCGTCGGCGGCCTCTGCGGCGTCCACCAGTGGGTGCGGATCGGCCACGGCGCGATCATCGGCGCGGTCACCATGGTGACCAAGGACGTGGTGCCCTTCGGCCTCGTCCAGGGTCCGCGCGGCGTGCTCGACGGGCTGAACCTCGTCGGGCTCAAGCGCAAGGGCGTCGCCCGCGAGGACGTCACCGCGCTGCGCGCCGCCTTCCAGACGCTGAAGGACGGCGAGGGGACCTTCGCCGACCGCGCCCGCCGCCTGCAGGCGGAGACGAAATCTTCCTACGTGCAGGAGATGGTCGGCTTCGTGCTCGGCGATACCGACCGCTCCTTCCTGACACCGGGGGGCTAGGCCGGGATGCTCGCACTCATAGCCGGGACGGGTGCTCTGCCGGGTCTGATCTGCGAGAGATTGCGGATCGAGGGGCAGAAACCGCTGGTCTGCGAGATGCGCGGCTTCACGCCCGACCTGCCCGAAGATCTGCCGCGCCTGCCGTTCCGGCTGGAGACGTTCGGCACGCTGCTCGCCACGCTCAAGGGTTATGGCGTCACGCGGGTCTGCATGGCCGGCGCCGTCCGCCGCCCGCCGGTAGAGCCCGACGCCATCGACGAGGCGACGCAGCCGCTGGTGCCGCGCCTGAAGGCGGCGCTGGCGCGCGGCGACGACGGCACCCTGCGCGAGTTCGTCGCGATATTCGAAGAGGCACGCATCGAAGTGGTCGGCGCGCACGAGATCGTCCCCGAGTTGCTGCCCCCCGCCGGCCTCTACGCCGGGGAGACGCTGACCTCCGGCATCCGCGCCGACGCGGAACTTGGCGAAGGCGTCGTGCGCACACTCGGCGAAGCCGACCTCGGGCAGGCCTGTGCGGTGCGCAACGGTCGCGTGCTGGCGCAGGAGGGGCCGGAGGGGACGGCGGCGATGCTCGCCTCCCTCTCGCTGTCGCCCGAACCGGGTGGCCTGCTCTTCAAGGCGCCGAAACCGGGGCAAGAGCGCCGGGTCGATCTGCCAGCCATCGGGCCCTACACCGTGACCTCCGTCGCGGAGGCGGGCCTCACCGGCATCGTGCTGGCCGCCGGCGGTGTCATGGTGATCGGTCTCGAGGAAGTGGTCCGCCGCTGCAACGAGCGCGGCATCCTCTTCTGGATCCGGGCCGCGGGCGAGTCATGAGGGTGTTCCTCGTCGCGGGGGAGCCGTCCGGCGACCGCCTCGGCGGGGCCCTGATGGAGGGGCTACGACAGCTCGTGCCCAACGTCACCTTCGACGGCATCGGCGGCTACCGCATGGAGCAGGCGGGTCTGTCCTCGCGCTTTCCGATGGAAGAGCTGTCGGTGATGGGTATCGCCGAGATCCTGCCGAAGTACTTCGACCTCAAACGCCGCATCGCCGAGACGGCACAGGCCGTCATCGACACGACGCCGGACGTGCTGATCACCATCGACAGCCCCGACTTCTCGCTGCGGGTGGCAAAGCTGGTGAAGGCAGGGTCGGACATTCGCACGGTTCACTATGTCTCGCCCACCGTCTGGGCCTGGCGACCGGGCCGGGCGAAGAAGATGGCGCGGATGATCGACCAGGTCCTCGCGCTCTTTCCATTCGAGCCACCCTACATGGAGGCGGAGGGCATCCGCTGCGACTTCGTCGGCCATCCCGTGACGACCGAGCCAGTGGCGACCGACGCCGAGGCCGAGGCGTTCCGTGCCGCGCACGGCATCGGGGCTGCGCCGCTGGTCCTCGCGCTGCCCGGTTCCCGCAAGGGAGAGATCGAACGCCTCGCCGACCGGTTCGGAGAAACGTTGTCCCGCGTCGTTGCCGCGCGACCCGATGCACGGATCGTCCTGCCCTGTGCCGCACCGGTCGCCGCGCTGGTGCGCGAGAAGGCCGCCAGCTGGCCCGGACAACCGATCCTCATCGACCCTGCCGAGGATGGCGATGGCTGCCGGAAGCGCGCCGCGTTCCGCGCCGCCAACGTGGCGCTCGCCGCATCGGGCACCGTGTCACTGGAACTCGCGGCCGCTGCGACGCCGATGGTCATCGCCTACGACATGAGCCCGCTGTCCCGCGCCATCATCTCGCGCATGTTGCGCGTCGATACGGTGACGCTGGTGAACCTCGTCGCCGAAAGCCGGACCGTGCCCGAATTCATCGGCAAGGACTGCGACCCCGCCCGGATCGCGCCTGCGCTGCTCGCCACGCTCGACGATCCCGGCCCCCAGCAGGAGGCCATGGCGCTGACGATGGAGCGGCTGGGGCAGGGTGGAGAGCCGCCGGGCCTTCGTGCCGCCCGCGCGGTGCTCGACGGGCTCTGACCTATTCGGCCGCCGCGCTGGCGAGACCGGCTGCAAAGCGGGTCAGCCGCGCCATCGCCTCGTCCAGCCTGTCGTCGGACACCGTGAGCGCGACGCGCACATGACCCGCCGCGCAGTCGCCGAAGCTCTCGCCCGGCATGACCGCGATCCGCTCCGCGTCGAGCAACGCCTCGGCGAACTCGAGCCCCGACAGGCCGGTCGCGCGGATGTCGAGCATCACGTACATCGCGCCGGCCATCGGCAAGGTGCGCACCAGCGTCTGCTCCGCCAGCTGCTTTGCCACGATGTGCCGCCGCCGCTCGAACGGGGCGGAGATCCGGCGCTCCAGCTCCGGCCCCGCCCGCAGCGCGAAGAGCGCAGCATCCTGGATGAAGCCGGGAATGCCGTAGGTCGTGTGCGTGGCGAGGTTGGCGATGTCGGCGATCGTCTCCGCCGGGCCGCAGACCCAGCCCACCCGGCTGCCGGTCATCGCGTGGCTCTTCGACAGCGAGCCGATCATCAGCGTGCGCTCGGCAAGGCCGGGCAGGGCGCGGGGAGAGATATGGGCGCCCTCCCAGACCTGCGTGTCGTAGACTTCGTCGGACAGGATCCACGCGTCCGCAGACGTCGCTGCCGCGCCGATCTGCTCCAGCGTCCGCCGAGGATAGACCGCGCCGGTCGGGTTGTTCGGGGAATTGACGATCAGCGCCCGCGCGCCGGTCAGGCCCTCGCTCAGCGCCTCCGCCGAGGGCATGAAGCCATCTTCGGCCCGCGTCGGGATCACGCGGGGGACGGCGGACGCGCCCCGGATCGTGCCGGGGTATGTCACGTAGTAGGGATCGATGTAGGCGACCGTCTCTCCCGGATCGGTGACGGCGTGCAGCGCGGCGAACAGCGCGGCCTGACCGCCGGCGGTCACGAGCACCTCATGCGCGCTCGTGGCGACGCCGGTGCGCGCCGTGATCCGCTCCGCGATGGTGCGGCGCAGTTCGGGCGTGCCCTCGCCGGCGGCATAGCCCGTGTGACCGCCAAGGGCGGAAGCGTTCATCGCGGCAAGGATCGACGGGTCCGTCCGCTCGTCATGTTCGCCGATGGTCAGCTCGATCACCGGCTCGCCGGCTTCGGCCATGCGGCGGGCGCGGCGATAGACGCCCCAGCCGTCGGGGCCTCCTGCGGTGACGGAGCGGATACGAGTCGATCTCTTCATGGCCGTCAGAGGGACCCGAGCGTGGCGCCGCCGTCAATCCGCGTCGATCACGTAGCGCGGTCCTGCGCCTTTCTCTGCCGCCCGGTCGTCGGGGTTCAGAAGGGCGCACCGCTCGAGGCTCAGGCAGCCGCAGCCGATGCAACCATCGAGCTTGTCGCGCAGCCGCTCGAGTTCGCCGATGCGGGCGTCGATGCGGGCGCGGAACCCTTCTGAGATCCCGGCCCAGTCGGCCGAGGTCAGCGCCTTGTGGTCCGGGAACGGGGCGAGATGCCCCGCGATCTCCGTCAGCGAGAAGCCGAGTCGCTGCGCGACCAGTGCGAAGGACAGCCGCCGGATGTCGGCCCGCCCGTAGCGCCGGTGCCCGCCGGCGTTCCGCACCGGCTTCACGATGCCGTAGGTCTCGTAGAAGCGGATGGCGGAAACGGCGAGGCCGGTGCGCTCGGCAAGGTCGCCGATGGTCAGTCCCTGGTTCGGTCGGGCGGCGGTGGTGGCCATGTCGGTCGCCTTTCCTGAAGTTCACTTCAGGTCTAGACGCCGCGCGGGCCCGCGATCAAGCCTCAGCCTTCGACTTGCCAGCGCCGTTCGTTCGCCTCGATCGCCGCGATGCGCTCTTCCGACTTCGGGTGGCTCAGCATCCAGGCCGGGGTGCCGCCGCCCGCGTTGCCGCTCAGTTTCTCGAGCTTGCGGAACAGCGACTTCTGCGCGTCGGTGCCGAGGCCCGACTTCATCATCAGAGCGGAGGCATAGGCGTCGGCCTCGTACTCGTCCTTGCGCGACAGCCGCGCAGCGAGCAGCGAGGTCAGGAAGGTGGCGATCATCGCGCCGACGCCCGGGATGAACCGCCCCAACACCATCGCAAGCGCCGTGCGCAATGCGTTCTGACCGGAGAAGTCGATCATCCGCCGCCGCGCGTGACCGTGCGCGACGTGCCCGATCTCGTGCGCGATGACGCTGGCGAGCTCCTCGGCGGAGACATCGCCGGCGCGGTAGCGTTCATAGAACCCGCGCGTGATGAAGATGCGACCGTCCGGCGCCGCGAGCCCGTTGATCGGCGAAATCTCGTAGATGTGAACGCGGATCCGCTCCACATCCAGCGCTTTGGCCATCCGCTCAAGCATCCGGCGCAGGGACGGATCAGCCAGTTCGGTCGACTTCTCGTCGAGGTCCCGCTTCGTCCTCCAAACGGAAAACCTATACATCGCGATGCCATAGAGAAGCGCGAGGAGGATGGGGAGCAGTTTAAGCATATTTAAGAATATGGGGGTATGAGGGTGCGGTGAAAAGACTGTGGGACGCGGGCCACGTTAACCATTCGTTAGCCCGAAAGATGGGAACCTCCGCCGGGGCGGGCCGTTCTTCCCCCGACGGACTAGGAGAGAGAGCAAACGATCGTCCGAGTGAATTTACGTGAGGCAGAGCCCGATGGATTACAAAGAAGCCGATAAAGCGGCCCTGAAGGAAGGACTTAAGAAGGCCTTCCGCGCGCCCCTTGAACAAGAGGATCGGTTTGCCGATCTGCTGCGCCGCCTTGCGAGCGCCGATGAAGATGCGCGGAACGAAGCCTGACGCTCAGATCGAGCTTCGGATCAGGAACACCATCACGAACAGGCCGATCAACCCGCCGATCAGACCCCAGACTGCGCCCCATTGCAGGATATCGGCGGTCTTGCCCTTGAGCTGACGCGCCCGGATCGCACCGGCAATAGCACCGAGAAGCAGGCCGATGAGCGGAATGAGCATGGGGAGCCTCGGAGGTTGGGATCAGAGGTTGGTATCTGGCCGCAGTCCCGAAACCTCACGCTGGCGCGCACGGACCAAGGCGTCTGACCCGAAGCCGTAACGCGCCCATGCAAGGCTGTCCATACGCGCGTTCTGTGCCTCCGCGTAACGTCCGAGAATATCCATCGCCTCCGCCTTGAACATCAGCAGCGTCGCGAGCAGCGCGGCGTTTTCGTGCTGCGTGGCCACGGGGATCGCCGGCTCGACCGCGGCGAGAACCCCCTGCGCATCCCCCGCAGACAGGGCGAAGGCCGCCAGTTGCACGGCGACGTGCGCCCGGTGGATCGCCATGACCGGAGAGGCGGCATAGGCCGCGTCGGCGGACCGGAAGGCGGCCAGCGCCGTCGGCGGGTCGATCCCCACCATCAGGCGGCCGTAGGCGTAGTTCGCGAAGCCGAGCCGCGCACCGCGCCAGCCGAACGCGCCGCTCAGACGGACCGCGTTCGCGGCGGCGCTTCTGCGCTGCGCTGCTGCGTTGCCGCTGCCGAGCGCCAGTTCGATGTTGGAAATCCAGTCGCGGCTCGTGCCGCTTTCGCCATGGGCCCGCGCGGATTGTCCGCCGGGGTTGAGGCGGGCGAGCAGGGCGGGCAGGCGGCTTGCGGCCTCGGCCCGGCTCATGCCGTTGCGCAGTTCCGGCGCGTAGTAGGCCCGCAGGATCAGCATGTCGAAGCCGGTCAGAACCGCGTGGATGTTGTCGTCGTTGAAGACCGAATCCGGCAGCCGGTAGAGGTCGTTCAGTGGTCCGATCGCCTGCGCCAGTTCCTCGTGGAGGCAGTCCCGGATTTCCTGCGGCGCCGCGTCGGATGGGACGAAGATCGCCGCCCGGTCACGCCTCGTCAGCGTCGTCCAGTCGACCTGCGAGGTGCGGCGCGCGACCTGAAACTCCTGCCAGGACGAGACGCGCGGCACCACGAAACAGGCGGCACGTGGCACGGCGCGCTGGAGCGTCGCCGAGGGCACGGCCTCCACCGTGATCGACGCGTTGCTCGCGTTGGTGAGCGCGATCTCGATCCCCGCCTCGTTCCGCAGCCGTGCGAGAAGCGATTGCAGGTCCTGCACGGTGGATTGCCGTGCCGGCCCCGCGATGCGCACGCTGATCGGCCCCTGGAACCGGGTCATGATCGGCAGGTTGCGACCGCTTTCCATGCGGAACGACAGGTCCAGGAAATCCTGTGCGATCTCGGCATTCGAGCGCGTCGGCCGGGAGCTGCCGCTCGTGCTGAAGGTCCGCATCGGGGGCAGTGTGCTCTCGGGGCTGAGCGCACGGTCCGGCGGCGGGGCGTAAGCCGGCGCACAGGACGTCAGAAGAAGGATGGCGAGGGCGGCGAGCCGGTTCATGCGGCGTCCTTCGGGCGTTCGTACTTGATGAAGGGCGTCGGGCTGCCGACCCGGTCGTACAGGGTGCGCGCCGTCTCGTTGAAATCCTGCGTCATCCAGTAGACGCCGGGTACGCCGCACGCATCCGCGTGGGCATAGACCGCTTCGATCAGGGCGCGGCCGACGCCAAAACCCCGCGCTTCGGGCACGGCATAGAGGTCCTGCAGGTAGCAGATGCCTTCGGGGCGCCAGCAATGCGCATGGAAGATGAAGTTGACGAGGCCGATAGGCTCGTCATCAGAGATGGCGAGGAAGCATCCCATGCTCTCGTCGGCACGGTCGGTCAGCCGTGCGAAGGTCGTCTTGTAGACCTCTTCAGGCACCGTCGTGCCGTAAAAAGTCAGATAGGCCGTCCACAATTCGCGCCATGCCGCCTCGTCCGCGGCATCGAGCGTGCGGATTTCGACCGGCATTTTTGCCTTGGTCAAACCTTTGCTCCTGTCTTCCCTTGCGTCCGACCTGCCAGCGGACTGGGGCCGCCTTTGGTCCGGACTTGGACAATCCGGGGGCGGCGGCACCGCGATAGGACCTCGTTAGCCGCCGAGTTTCACGAAATTCCTTTTTGTTACGGCGGATTGTGCCGGGGCGTGGCGCAAAGACCGCAGCCCCGGTGTGCCCGCTGTCCCGGTAGCCACAAGATGTTGAGGCGGTCGCACAAACCCGTCGCGGGCGGGATGACGCCCGCCGCGTTGGGCAGTCGCCTGCAACCCGACATGTGTTGCTTTAAGCAAGCGCTGTCGCCCCCGCCCGGTCACGCGTTCGCAGACCGCCCAAAGAGCGGGCGGCGTCACAACTCCAGCGCGCAGTTTCTATCGGTTTTTCTGTAAATTAGATGGGGCGCCTTACGTAACGGCTTGCCGCGATCCCGCGCGTGCCCTTGAAGGCGTCCAGCGCACGGAACTGTGGAAAATCGGGGGGTGACACCCCGCAGGCATCGGAGTAAACGGGCGCCAGATACGAGGGGACGCCGCATGACTGGTCACCTGCAAGAGCCAGTAGACGGCGAGGCAAGGGATAAGAAGATGAAGGCCGAGGTTTTCCTCCCTGACGATTATCGTCCGGCTGAAGACGAACCGTTCATGAACGATCTGCAGCTGGAATATTTCCGACGCAAGCTGCTCCACTGGAAGGCAGAGATCCTCGGCGACAGCCGCGACACGATCGAAGCCATGAAAGACCAGACCCGCAACATTCCCGACATCGCCGACCGCGCCTCGGAGGAGACCGATCGCGCTCTGGAACTCCGCACCCGTGACCGCCAGCGCAAGCTGGTCTCCAAGATCGACGCCGCGCTGCGCCGCATCGAAGAGGGCGAGTACGGGTATTGCGAGATGACGGGAGAGCCGATCTCGCTCAAGCGTCTCGACGCCCGCCCGATCGCCACGATGAGCCTCGAGGCGCAGGAGCGTCACGAGCGTCGCGAGAAAGTCCACCGGGACGACTGACCCGGTGGCATCCGTCGCGATCATCGGCGGCGGCATCGGCGGCCTTGCCGCGGCCCTCGCCTTCTCGCGGGCCGGCGCGCAGGTGTCGGTTTACGAACAGGCGTCCGAAATTGCGGAAGTCGGCGCCGGCATCCAGATCACACCGAACGGCGCACGCGTGCTCGACGCGCTCGGCCTCGGGGAAGAGGCCGCCCGCCGTGGTCTCCGCGCCGAAGCGGTGGAGCCGATGGATGCGCTGACCGGCGTACGCGTCACCCGCTTCGACCTGACCAAGCTCGACGGTCCGCCTTACCGCTTCTTCCACCGCGCGGACCTTATCGACCTGCTGCTGACGGGCTGCCGCGCCGCCGGGGTGACGATCCACCTCGACGCGCGGATCGAAAGCGTAGGCGACGACGGCACCTTCACTTCCGAATCCGGTCCACAGCGCGCCGACCTCGTCGTCGGAGCCGACGGCATCCGCTCCGTCTGCCGTCCGGTTCTGAACGGCACTGACGATCCCTTCTTCACCGGACAAGTGGCTTGGCGCGCGGTCATCGACGATCCCGGACATCCGTCCGCCGCCCGCATCTGGATGGCGCCCGGCCGCCACGTCGTGACCTATCCGCTGCACGGCGGGCGGCTGAACATCGTGGCCGTTCAGGAGCGGCGCGAATGGGCCGCCGAGGGCTGGAGCCACGCCGCCGAGCCAATCACTTTGCGAAGCGCTTTCAACGGCTTGTCGGGCAGAGTGTCAGGACTTCTCGACCGGGTGGAGGAGGTCGGCGAATGGGGCCTGTTCCGCCATCCCGTCGCGCTCACATGGCACCGGGATCGGCTCGCGCTGCTCGGCGATGCCGCCCATCCGACGCTGCCGTTCCTCGCCCAGGGTGCAAATCTCGCGCTTGAGGACGCCTGGACGCTTGTCGCCTGCTGGACGGCCGACCGTCTGGAGACATATGCCGCCGAACGGCGCGATCGGGTCAACCGGGCCATCGGGGTCGCCAACCGGAATGCAGTGAATTACCACCTGTCCGGTCCCCGCCGCGCGGCCAGCCATCTCGTTCTGAAGGGGATCGGCAAGGTCGCCCCGACGGCGTTCCTGAAACGTCTCGACTGGCTCTACGCCCACGACGTCACTCAGGCGTCGAGCTCCACCACGACCGGGACGTGATCGGAGGGCTTCTCGCGGCCCCGGACTTCGCTTTCGATGTGGATGTCGGTCATCAGGTCGGCCGCCTGCGGGCTGAGCAGGACATGGTCGATCCGGATCCCGTCGTTCCGATCCCATGCACCGGCCTGGTAATCCCAGAAGGAATAATGCCCCGGCGCCCGTGTCTTGGCCCGGAACGCCTCGGTGTAGCCGAGGTTCAGGATCCGGCGGAACGCCTCGCGCGTCTCGGGCAGGTAGAGCGCGTCCTTGACCCACGCGTCGGGCCGGGCCGCATCCTCGGGCTGGGGAATGACGTTGTAATCGCCGGCCATCAGGGCCGGCTCCTCCGCGGCGAGCAGATCGGCGGCGCGGGCCGCGAGACGCTCCATCCAGGCGAGCTTGTAGTCGTATTTGGGACCCGGCGCCGGGTTGCCGTTCGGCAGATAAAGCCCGCAGACCCGGACCGCCGTTTTGCCGACGACGGTGGCTTCGATCCAGCGCGACTGCAGGTCCTCGTCATCGCCGGGCAGGCCGCGGCGGACGTCCTCAAGCGGCAGCTTGCTGAGGATGGCCACGCCGTTGAATCCCTTCTGTCCGAAAGTTTCGAGGTTGTAGCCCCGGTCCTCGATGATGTCGCGCGGGAAGGTCTCGTCGACGGTCTTGATTTCCTGCAGGACCACGACGTCCAAATCGGCCTCGTCCAGCCAGTCGGTGAGAGCCTGGTGGCGGGCGCGGATACCGTTGATGTTGAAGGTTGCGATCTTCATGGGGCAGGGGCCTTGAACTGGAGTTGGCCGGACCTTGCCTGACGCAAAAAGAAAGGGCCAGCCCGAAGGCTGGCCCCTTTTTAGTTAGACTGACGATAGATCAGTCGTCGCCCATGCTGTCGCCTTCAAGGTCGATCTCGACCCAGGCAGCGGCAGTGTCCGGCGTCATCATGTCGGTCATTTCACCGATGTAGAGCACGGCAGCAACGTCGACCTGCGGCGCGGTGCCCACGTTCACTTCGACGTCGGAGTTGGCGCCGGCGGCAACCGGGGTGGAACCCAGCATTTCGCCGAACTCGCCACCGTTGTATTCGTAGATGACGACGGTGCCGTCAGCGTCGGCAACGACTTCGCCCAGCTCGATCGTCGAGTCCGCCTGCTGCGGCTCGTTGTCGATGTAGGTGAAGTAGCTGTCAGCTGCAGCGGCGGTGCCCAGGGCGGCGATGGCGGCGGAAGCGATAAGAATGTTGGTACGCATAAGATAACTCCTTCTCGTTGATGCTTGAGAACACAACAGCGTCCGGAGCATTTGGTTGCGCGGATATTCGAGAAAATTTTGACACATCCGTGATCTGCGCGTGTGCGCACCGATGTGGTGCGCCGATCTGCAAAGTTCCAGACATGACAGCGGTTTGACGCTTTACCTGCGCGTTGCCTTCAATGCCCGCACCTTGCTCCGCGCCAGATCCTCACATGGCAAAAGACGTACCGCATCCGCAGGAGCTGCTGGCGTTCGGATTCTCGATCGTGAACCGCGCGCCGATCAGTTCCTCGGTGAAATCGATCACCGCATCGGCGAGGAACGGCAGCGAAACGGAGTCGATGACTACCCGCTCGCCCTGCTCCTCGAGGATGAGGTCGTCGTCGCTCACGTCGTCGAGGTCGATCTGGTACTGGAAGCCCGAACATCCGCCACCCTCGACCGCGACGCGCAGCGCCTTGCCCTGGGCACCGGCGCCGATCTCGGCGAGGCGTTCGTAGGCACGGGGGGTCACTTTGGGGGGTAGGGTGAGCATGGCTTGTCCTTCCGGTCTCTCGCCCCAGAAATAAGGGCATGCCGCGCCCGCAGCAAGTGGCGCTCGCTTCCCGGTGGCGCGGCTGCTAGGGGAAGCCTCAGGCAAGGGGCGGCTGGCAGGCCGCCCGGGACAAATGAAAAGAGGCAGGGATATGGACGCCCCATTCGCCTGTGACCCGGTGCGGAGCCGGGGGCGGCTTCACGTGGAGCCCGACAGCACATTCCGATCCGAGTTCCAGCGGGACCGCGATCGTATCATCCACTCGTCCAGTTTCAGACGACTGAAGCACAAGACGCAGGTGTTCATCGAGCACGAGGGCGATTACTTCCGCACGCGCCTGACGCACTCGATCGAAGTGGCCCAGGTCGCGCGGACGATGGCGAAGACCCTCGGCCTCGATCAGGAACTCGCTGAGGCGGTGGCGCTGGCCCACGACCTCGGTCACACGCCGTTCGGTCACACGGGCGAGGAAGCGTTGTCGGAACTGATGGAGCCCTACGGCGGGTTCGACCACAATGCGCAGACGCTGAGGATCGTCACCTCGCTCGAACGGCACTACGCGGAGTGGGACGGGCTGAACCTAACGTGGGAGACGCTCGAGGGCATCGCCAAGCACAACGGCCCGGTGCACGCGCCGGTGCCGTGGGCGCTCGCCCGCTACGACGCACAGCACGATCTGGAGCTGTCGACCCATGCGAGCGCCGAAGCGCAGGTCGCCGCGCTTTCCGACGACATCGCCTACAACAACCACGACCTGCACGACGGGCTGCGGGCGGAGCTCTTCTCGACCGATGAACTGGCCGAGCTTCCCGTGCTGAAGGATTGCTTCGCCGCCGTTGACCGCAAGTATCCGGGCCTGAATTACTACCGCCGCCGCCACGAGGCCCTGCGCCGGTTCTTCGGGATCCTCGTCGAGGACGTGATCGCCGTGACCCGCGGCAACATCGAGGCCCTGCAACCCGAGAGCGTCGGCGACATCCGCAACGCCGGGCGGATGATGGTGCGCTTCTCCGACCCGCTCTGGTCCGACCTCAAGGTGATCCGCGAGTTCCTGTTTCACCGGATGTACCGTGCGCCCGCGGTGGTCGAGATGCGCCGGCAGGTCACGCAGGTCGTGCGCGACCTGTTCCCGCTGTTCATGAACGACCCCGCGATGCTGCCAAAGCAGTGGCGCAAGGACGTGGCCGACGCGGACAACGAGACCGAGCTTGCGCGTATCGTCTGCGACTACATCGCCGGAATGACCGACCGTTTCGCGATACAGATACATGCTAAGCTATGCGATCCGGACTCGCCCATTGCGCTGGAAGTCGCGCAACTGCACGAGATCGCGCCACGCTGAGGTCGCCGACCGACATTTGACCCTCAATGGCCCGTGCGTCTTCGGGCGTTCAAATATTCTCGGGGGTGAATTGCGCCGCAGGCGCAAGCGGGGGCAGACAGCCCCCGAACCCGACCGACCGGGAGGGAGGGCTCCCCGAGAGCACCGAAGGCGCCCCGCGTGACTGCCGCGAAGCTCCGCTTGACGCGCCGCGCGGTATTGGTAGGCACCGGCTGAGAGAAAAGGACCCGCTGCAGATGAATCTCTTCGCCGATATCCGTGACCTCGTCTTGACCGAGCTCGATGCGCTCGTGGCCGCCGGAACCCTGCCTGAAGGGCTGGACTACGCCAACGTGACGGTGGAGCCGCCGCGAGACGCGGCGCATGGCGACATGGCGACCAACGCCGCGATGGTGCTGGCCAAGCCCGCCGGCATGAAGCCGCGCGATATCGCCGATGCGCTGTCGGCGCGTCTCTCTGCCGACGACCGGATCGCGCTGGCCGAGGTCGCGGGGCCCGGCTTCCTCAACCTGCGGCTGGAGCCGGCCGCGTGGCAGGGCCTCGTCGCGACGGTGCTGACGCAGGACGGCTACGGCCGCTCCGCCATGGGCGCCGACGAGAAGGTCAACGTCGAGTTCGTCTCCGCCAACCCGACCGGTCCGATGCACGTCGGCCACGCCCGGCACGCGGCGGTGGGCGACGCGCTCGCCAGCCTGCTCGACTATGCCGGCTACGACGTCACGCGCGAATATTACATCAATGACGGCGGCGCGCAGGTCGACGTGCTCGCCCGGTCCGTCTACCTCCGCTACCTCGAGGCGCACGGCCGCGAGGTGGAATTCGCCGACGGCACTTACCCGGGCGACTACCTCGTCCCCGTGGGTGAGGCGCTGAAGGAAAAGGTGGGCGACCAGTTCATCGACAAGGGCGAGCAATACTGGCTGTCCGAGGTCCGCGAGTTCGCGACCGCCCAGATGCTGGAGCTCATCAAGACCGATCTCGCCTCTCTCGGCGTGACGATGGATCGCTACTTCTCGGAGAAGTCGCTCTACGGCACCGGCAAGATCGAGGCCGCGATCGACGACCTGCGCAGCAAGGATCTGATTTACAAGGGCACGCTCGAGCCGCCGAAGGGCAAGGTCCCCGAAGACTGGGAGCCGCGCGAGCAGACGCTGTTCCGCTCCACCGCGCACGGCGACGACGTCGACCGGCCGATCATGAAGTCGGACGGTGCCTGGACCTATTTCGCGCCCGACATCGCCTACCACCACGACAAGCTGGAGCGGGGCTATGCCCAGCTGATCGACGTGCTCGGCGCCGATCACGGCGGCTACGTGAAGCGGATGAAGGCGGCGGTCAGCGCAATGTCGGACGGCAAGGTGCCGCTCGACGTGAAGCTGATCCAGCTGGTGAAGCTCTACAAGAACGGCGAGCCGTTCAAGATGTCCAAGCGCGCCGGCACCTTCGTGACGCTGTCGGACGTGGTCGAGATGGTCGGGCCCGACGTCACCCGCTTCCACATGCTGACGCGCAAGAACGACGCGCCGCTCGACTTCGACTTCGACAAGGTGACCGAACAGTCCAAGGACAACCCGGTCTTCTACGTCCAATACGCGCACGCGCGCGTGCAATCGGTTCTGCGCAAGGCGGCGGAAGAGGGGATCGACACGTCGCCCGAGGTGCTGGCGAAGGCCGACCTCTCCGGTCTCACCCACGAGGCGGAGATCGCGCTTGCCCGGAAGATCGCCGAATGGCCGCGCCTGATCGAGATCGCGGCCCGCACCCACGAGCCGCACCGCGTCGCCTTCTACCTCTACGAGCTCGCCTCCGAACTGCACGCGCTCTACAACCGCGGCAACGAGGAGCACGGCCTGCGCTTCCTGCAGGAGGGTGACCCCACAGCAACACAGGCGAAAATTGCGCTGCCGGTGGCTACGGCGATTGTGATTTCCTCGGGCCTTGGTATCCTTGGCGTCACACCCGTGGACGAGATGCGCTGAAGCGCACCACCCTGGAGACAGGGATCGCGGGACACGAGCAGGCAACCCGAACGACAACCGGTGACGTCAGAACACCGGGGCTGTGAGGCACAATGGCAGACTTCCCCTACGGCGCAGATGCGCCGCAACCCGCATTCTCTGCAAGCACGCTGATGAACCTGACGGGCGCGGCACTTTCGCTCGCCCTGATCGCGGGGATCGGTATCTGGAGCTACAAGCTCGTCATGCGCGACGTGACCGGTATTCCGGTGGTTCGCGCGATCGAAGGCCCGATGCGGACCGCGCCGGAAGACCCGGGCGGCGAAGTCGCCGCGAACCGTGGCCTAGCTGTGAACACGATCGCTGCCGAAGGCGCGGCCGGTGCTCCGGAAGACCGGCTGATGCTGGCGCCGGCGTCCGTGCAGCCCTCCGACGAGGACCTCGAAGTCACGCTGGCCTCGGCCGAGTTGACGGACGAGGGGACGGATGACGCTGCTGGCATCAATGCCGCCGACGCGATTTCCGACATGGTGGCCGATGCCGCCGCCGAGACGCGCGGCGACAGCGACGAGCTGACAGAGGCCGATGTGCTGGCGCTCGCCGACCAGATCGCGGCCGGTATCCAGCCGCTGACCGAACTTCCCGAGGGCTACGACACGCCGGTTTCGCTCTCCGTCGATGGCGAGCAGGTGGGCAACCCGAACGCGATCTCCGCCGACGTACCCGGCGTTTCCCTGTCGCCGCGCCCGCCGGCGCGTCCGATGCGGATCACCGGTATCGAGCCGACGAACTCCGGCATCGTGCCGGCCTCCGCCTCTGCCGCTGATACCGGCGTGCCGGTCGCCAACGCCTCCTTCGAGCAGGCGCCCTCCGTCGCGCCGTCCGAGATCGTCGCGGGCACCAACCTCGTCCAGCTCGGTGCCTTCGACAGCGAGGCCGTCGCCGACGAGGAATGGACCCGCATGAGCGCCCAGTTCGCCGACTTCATGACCGGCAAGGCCAAGGTCATTCAGCGCGCCGAAAGCGGCGGGCGGACCTTCTACCGGCTGCGCGCCATGGGCTTCGACGACATGTCGGACGCACGCCGCTTCTGCGCGGCGCTGGTCGCCGAGGACGCTCTCTGCATCCCGGTTCAGGTGCGCTGACGTGAGCCGCGCGGTCATCTTCGGCTGCGAAGGTGCCGCGCTCACGCCAGACGAGGCCGCGTTCTTCCGGCAGGCCGATCCGTTCGGCTTCATCCTCTTCGCCCGCAACGTCGAGGCGCCCGACCAGCTTCGGGCGCTCACTGCGTCCCTGCGCGAGACGGTGGGCTGGAACGCGCCCATCCTGATCGACCAGGAGGGCGGCCGGGTGCAGCGCATGGGGCCGCCGAACTGGCGGCAGTATCTTCCCGCGCTCGACCAGATGCGGCAGGCCCGCGACCCGATGCGCGCGCAATATATCCGCAACCGCCTGATCGCCGCCGAGCTGCACGATGTCGGGATCGACGTCGACTGCGCCCCGCTGGCCGATCTGGTGGAGCCGCAAACTCATCCCGTCCTGCTGAACCGGTTGTACGGCGAAGATGTCGACACCGTGGTCGAGGCGGCGCGCGTCTGTGCCGAGGCGCTGCTCGACGGTGGCGTCCTTCCGGTGCTGAAGCACATTCCCGGTTATGGGCGCGCCTCGGTCGATTCCCACGCGGAGCTGCCGCGCCTGTCGGAGCCGGTCGAAGAGCTCGTGATCCGCGACTTCGCCCCGTTCCGCGCGCTGAAGGACATGGGGATGGGCATGACCGCCCATATCGTCGTGAACGACATCGACCCCGACCAGCCCGCCACGACATCTGAACGCATGATCCGCCTGATCCGCGAGGAGATCGGCTTTTCGGGACTGCTGATGACCGATGACATCGGGATGGAGGCCCTGTCGGGCACGATGGCGCAGCGTGCCGCGGGCTGTCTCGATGCGGGATGCGATCTTGTCCTCCACTGCAACGGCACTCTGGCTGAACGCGAACAGGTCGCCTCGGCCTGCACGCTGATGACCGGGGCAGCGAATGCCCGCGCGGATGCCGCGCTGTCGCAGCGCAAGGCGCCGCTGCCGATTGACACGAAGGCGATGGTGGCCGAACTTGCCGACCTTCTGAACTGAGAGGGCGGCACGTGCAGGACGGGGTCTCATCGACGGACGTACAGGATCGTCTCGCCGCCGAGGCGCTGATCGTCGATGTCGACGGCTACGAGGGCCCGCTCGACCTGCTGCTGCAGATGTCGCGAACCCAGAAGGTCGACCTCCGGGAGATCTCCATCCTGGCGCTCGCGCGGCAGTATCTGGCGTTCATCGAGAAGGCGCGGGAGCTTCGGATCGAGCTGGCGGCCGACTACCTCGTGATGGCGGCGTGGCTGGCGTTCCTGAAGTCCCGCCTGCTCCTGCCGCCGGATCCGGAGGAAGAGGGGCCGTCGGGCGAGGAACTCGCCGCGCACCTGGCGTTCCAGCTCGAACGGCTTGAAGCGATGCGCAACGTCGCCGCGCGACTGATGGCGCGGGACCAGCTTGGCCGCGACCGCTTCGCGCGCGGGATCACAGAAGACGTCACGCGGGTGCGGCGGGTGACCTACACCGCCAACCTGATCGACCTGATGCAGGCCTATGCCCGGATCCGCACGAAGGACGAGTTCCGCCCCTACGCCTTCGACCGCGAGAACCTGCTGACGATGGAGCAGGCGCTCGACCGGCTGCGGCCGATGATCGGCTTCATGGGGCAATGGGCCGACATCACCGCCTACCTGCCCGAGGGCTGGGGCGCGGAGCCCGGGCGGCGGCGTACCGCGACCGCCTCGACCTTTGCCGCGTCGCTGCAACTTGTGAAGGAAGGCCACCTCGAGATCCGTCAGGGCGAGACCTTCGCACCCATCCAGATCCGCCGGAAGCCGGAATGAGCGACGACAACCGCGAACAGAGCCTCTTCGAGGCCCCGCCGATGGCGGAGCAGGAGCGGATGGTCGAGGCCATCCTCTTCGCCTCCGCCGATCCGGTGTCGATCCGCGACCTCACCGGGCGGATGCCGCACGGCTGCGAGCCGGCGGAAGCCCTCGCCAACCTGCGCAGACGCTACGAGGGGCGGGGTGTGAACATCGTCCGGGTCGGCGATCTCTGGGCGATCCGCACCGCTGCCGACCTCGGCTTCCTGATGCAGCACGAGGTGGTCGAGACCCGCAAGCTGTCCCGCGCCGCGATCGAGACGCTGGCCATCATCGCCTATCATCAGCCCGTCACGCGCGCCGAGATCGAGGAGATCCGCGGCGTCGGCGTCTCGCGCGGCACGATCGACCAGCTGATCGAGCTCGACTGGATCCGCTTCGGCCGCCGTCGCATGACGCCGGGCCGGCCGGTGACCTTCGTCGTCACCGAGACGTTCCTCGACCATTTCGCGCTGGAAAGCGCGCGCGACCTGCCGGGGCTGAAGGAACTGCGCGCGGCGGGCCTTCTGGACAACCGTCCGGTTCCGGGCGACGCGACCGAGGACGAAGAGAGCGGCGACGGTGATCAGACGGACATGTTCGACGAGGAGTGACCTCTATCGGACGTCATCGTGTTGCCCTATATTACTGGTAATTCAGGTGAACGTACCGGATCGGGAGATAGTCACCAAATGGATCGAATGATCACCATGATCATCCGCATGTTCGTCCGCAAAGGCATGAACGAGGGGATCCGACGCATGTCGACCCGTGGCGGCAATGATCGCCCGCGGGATCCCGAGGCGCAGCGCCAGGCCGCGCAGGGCCGCGATAACAGCAAGCGCGCCCGGCAGGTGATGCGGATGGCGCGGCGTTTCGGCAAGTTCTGAAGGACGGTTGTCCGGTTCCGGATACCTGCGCTGTAGCGGTCGGGTGTTCGGTAGCAAACGCCGTACACGCTCGGACAGATGTCTTCGATCGAACAGCCGTCGGTTTCCGGTCAAGCCTCCGGCATCGGGCCGAGCGCCTCCTGCGCCTTCTTCGTCAGTCCAGAGCGGATAATGCCGTAGGACGTGAGTAGCCGCTCCTTTATCTCGTCCTCGCCGACGAGGCCCCACGGAAGCATCACCCATGAGCGATGGAAGTAGGGGGCCTTCACCGCGCGCTCCATCTCGATCAGCAGTTGCGCGTCCTCGATCGACGGCGTCTTGACCGACACGCCCTGATCCATGGCACCGACGCTGGCGAACATCTTGCCGCCAACCTTCCACGCATCGTGGCCGCCGCCCCACGGGTCGGAAACCTCCGCGCCGGGCAGTGTGGCGCAGTAGCTGTTGACGATGTCGCGACTCATGCGCTCAGTGTGGCAGCGCGGCGCGACGGATCAAGCGCCACGGGGAGGTCGCGGTGATGACGGTTCAGGTGGCACTGCTCAGGGCGATCAACGTCGGCGGCCGCAACAAGGTGCCGATGGCGACACTGCGCGGCTGTGCCAAAGCAATCGGCTGGCAGGACGTGCACAGCTACATCGCCACCGGCAACCTCGTGTTTCGCGCCGGGCCGGGCGATCACGCCACCACGTTGCGCAGCGCCGTTCGGGACGAGACCGGCGTCGACCCCGACGTTCTGGTGATGACCGGGGCCGAGCTGAAGCGGGTGCTGGAGGCGTGTCCCTTCGATCCGGAGGACGGCCGACTTGCCCATGTCTACTTCTGCTTCGACGACCCGGTGATCGATGAAGACCTCCTCGACCGGTTCCGCAGCGAGAGTGAACGTCTGTTGCGGACCGGCCGGGTCATCTACCTCGACGCGCCGGACGGGATCGGGCGCAGCAAGCTGGTGGAGCGGTTCGACAAGGTGGTCACCGGGACAGCGACGACCGGGCGCAACTTGCGCACGATCCGGCAACTGGTGGCGATGGTCGACGCGAAAGGGGCCTGACTGACGGCCCCGATCAAGGCGCTGGACGCAGTCGGTCAAGCCTGCTACGTCATCCGCCATGACGAGCATCCGCATCATCATCTGCTGCATTATTACCTGCTGACAAACGTCCGCGGGCCGCTCCTCCACGTTTCATCCGAAATCGTAAGTTGCTAGAGCCCGCGGGCCAACTCCGCGCGAGGACTTCATGGCGACCATCCGACTCCGCAACAGCATGACCCGACAGGTCGAGGACTTCGTTCCGATCGACCCCGGCAACGTGCGGATGTATGTCTGCGGCCCCACCGTCTACGACCGGGCGCACCTCGGCAACGCGCGTTCCGCTGTCGTGTTCGACATGCTTAACCGGCTGCTGATCCACGCCTATGGCGCGGAGCACGTGACCTTCGTGCGCAACATCACCGACGTCGACGACAAGATCAACGCGCGCGCCGCCGAGACGGGGCGCCCGATCGGCGACATCACCGCCGAGACGACGGCTTGGTATCACGACGACATGGGGTCGCTCGGCGTCATCCGGCCCGATCATGAGCCGCGCGCGACCGAGTGGATCGGCGCGATGAAGGAGATGATCGAGGGGCTGATCGCCTCGGGCCATGCCTATGCCGCCGAGGGGCACGTTCTGTTCTCTGTCGCCAGCGCGCCGGATTACGGCCGGCTTTCGGGGCGCAGCGTCGACGACATGATCGCCGGCGCCCGGGTCGAGGTGGCGCCTTACAAGCGCGCCGCGATGGACTTCGTCTTGTGGAAGCCGTCGGGCGAGGGGCAGCCCGGCTGGGACAGCCCCTGGGGTCGCGGACGTCCGGGCTGGCATATCGAATGCTCCGCCATGGCCGGGGAACTGCTGGGCGAGAGCTTCGACATTCACGGTGGCGGCAGCGACCTGATGTTCCCGCACCACGAGAACGAGCTGGCGCAATCGAGCTGCGCCCATCCCGACGGCCATTTCGCGCGCTACTGGGTTCACAACGAGATGCTGCAGGTCGAGGGGAAGAAGATGTCGAAGTCGCTCGGCAACTTCTTCACCGTCCGCAACCTGCTGGACGACGGCGTCCCCGGCGAGGTGATGCGGATGGTGATCCTCGGCAGCCAGTATTCCAAGCCGATGGATTGGACCGCCCGCAAGCGCGAGGACGCCGAGGGTGCGTTGCGCCGCTGGCGTGCGATGGTCGAGGGTGTCGAGGCAGGTGCGCCGGATCCGGCGGTCGTCGCCGCGCTGTCGGACGATCTGAACACGCCGCTCGCGCTGTCGGAGCTCTACCGGCTCGCGTCGGACGGCGATGCGGCGGGGCTGAAAGGGTCGGCGCAGCTGATGGGCCTTCTGACCGACGAGCTTGGCGGCTGGGAGCGGATCGAGGCCGGCGAAGGCGTGTCGCTGCTGATCGGCCAGCTGATCGAGGCCCGTGCGGAAGCGCGCAAGGCCAGGGACTTCGCCCGGGCCGATGCGATCCGGGACGGTTTCGCCGCTGCCGGGGTCATGGTGAAGGACACCGCCGACGGCGTGGAGTGGGAGCTGACCTCCGGCTTCGACGCAACCAAGCTGGAGGGGCTGGCATGACGGTCACTTATGACGGGATAGGGGGCTGTCGGCC
Source organism: Pelagovum pacificum (assembly GCF_016134045.1). Classification (NCBI taxonomy): domain Bacteria; kingdom Pseudomonadati; phylum Pseudomonadota; class Alphaproteobacteria; order Rhodobacterales; family Paracoccaceae; genus Pelagovum; species Pelagovum pacificum. The sequence goes on from NZ_CP065915.1 coordinate 1,696,032, forward strand.
CCGCGTCGCCAGCGGCGACTCCGCCAAAGACGATTTCCTGCCCAAAGAAGGACCGGGGCGATGAAACAGCGGCTTTATCTCTACGACACCACGCTGCGCGACGGCCAGCAGACCCAAGGGGTCCAGTTCTCGACCGGCGAGAAGCGCCGGATCGCGGAGATGCTGGACCGGCTCGGCGTGGATTACATCGAGGGCGGCTGGCCCGGCGCCAATCCGACCGACAGCGAGTTCTTCGCCGAAGTGCCCGAGACGCGGGCCCGCGTTGCCGCCTTCGGCATGACCAAGCGGGCCGGTCGGTCGGCGGAGAACGACGACGTGCTCGCCGCCGTTCTGAACGCCGGGACCGGGTCGGTGTGTCTCGTCGGCAAGACGCATGATTTCCACGTGGATACCGCGCTCGGCATCTCGCTGGAGGAGAACACCGAGAATATCCGCGCCTCGGTCGCTCATCTCAAGGCCCAGGGCCGCGAGGCGCTGTTCGATGCGGAGCATTTCTTCGACGGCTTCAAGGCGAACCGGGATTACGCGCTGGAGGCGGTGCATGCCGCTTACGACGCCGGTGCCGACTGGGTCGTGCTCTGCGATACCAACGGTGGCACACTGCCAGGCGAGATCGCGGAGATCGTGGGCGAGGTGATCGCCAGCGGCATCCCCGGTGAGAAGCTCGGCATCCATTGTCACAACGACACCGAGACGGCCGTGGCGGGAAGCCTCGCCGCCGTGGAGGCCGGTGCGCGCCAGATCCAGGGCACGCTGAACGGACTCGGCGAGCGTTGCGGCAATGCCAATCTGACGACGCTGATCCCGACGTTGCTGCTGAAGGAGCCCTACGCCAGCCGCTACGAGACCGGCGTGAGCCTCGAGGCGCTGTCGGGCCTGCGGCGCGCGTCGCGTCAGCTCGACGATATCCTGAACCGCGTGCCAATGCGGCAGGCGCCCTATGTCGGCGCCTCGGCCTTCGCCCACAAGGCGGGGCTGCATGCGAGCGCGATCCTGAAGGACCCGACAACTTACGAACATATCGACCCGGCGATCGTAGGCAACGAGCGGATCGTGCCGATGTCCAATCAGGCCGGCCAGTCCAACCTGCGCCGCAGGCTGGAGGATGCCGGGCTCGAGGTCGAGAAGGGCGCCCCGGCACTCGGCCGGCTGCTCGAGATCATCAAGGAGCGTGAGAGCCAGGGCTATGCTTACGACGGCGCGCAGGCGAGCTTCGAGCTGCTGGCGCGGAGCGAGATCGGGCTGATGCCCGACTTCTTCGAGGTCGAGCGCTACCGCGTGATCTCCGAACGGCGGCGCAACGCGAAGGGCGAGCTGGTCATCGTGTCCGAGGCCGTGGTGACGGTCGCGCTGTCGGGCGGCGAGCAGACGACGAGCTTCTACCAGAACCAAAACCCGACGGAGCAGCAGGACGCAGGCCCGGTGAACGCGCTGGCCGTAGCGCTCTCGATGGATCTCGGCCCCTACCAGGAGATGATCTCCGACTGGCGGCTGGTGGACTTCAAGGTGCGCATCACCAACGGCGGCACCGAAGCCGTGACCCGCGTCATCATCGACAGCGAGGACGACAAGGGCCGGCGCTGGTCCACCGTGGGCGTGTCTGCGAACATAGTCGACGCGTCGTTCGAGGCGATGCTCGACGCGGTGCGCTGGAAGCTGGTGCAGGAAGGCGCGCGCGGCTGAGGGGCGATCGGCGGTGCGGCGCGGGCCGGCGTTGCGACTCCGCTTGGGCGGGGGTAGGGGGGATGGCATGATTCGACCCTCCTCCTGCCTTGTCGACCGGCCTCTTTCGGGGTGGCGCACGTGAGCCTTGCCGCATGTGCAGGTGTCGTGGAGCGTGGCGACCCGGACCGGTTCCTTGCGGCCATGTCCTGCCCGCCGACCGCCCGGGAGGCGTTGTTCCCGCTCTACGCGTTCAACGTCGAGATCGCGCGCGCGCCGCACGTGACCGAAGAGCCGATGATCGCGGAAATGCGGCTGCAATGGTGGCGCGATGCACTGGAGGAGATCTCCGACGGCAAACCGCCACGCGCCCACGAGGTCGTCGGTCCGCTCGCCGAGCTGATCCGGACGCGGGATTTGCCCGTTTCGCTGCTCGACGATGCGGCGGATGCTCGGCGGTGGGACATCTGGAAGGACCCGTTCGAGGACGAGGCCGCCTTCGAGGCACATATCGGCCGCACCGCGGGGCACCTCGCGTGGGTCAGTGCGCTGGCACTCGGCGCCGACAGCGATCAGGAAGAGGCGGTGCGTGACGGTGCCTATGCCGGGGGCATCGCAGCCTGGCTACAGGCGATCCCGGCACTCGAGGCGCGCGGTCTGAAACCCTTGCCCGATGGCCGGCCCGAGGCCGTGCGCGCGCTTGCGGCCAGTGCGCTGGAGCGGTTGAAGGCCGTTCCGCGCCGGCTGCCAGAACCGGCAACGTTCGCGCTACGCCCTGCGTGGCAGGCGGAGGTTCTGCTGAAGCAGGCCATGGCCGATCCGTCTCGAGTGGCGGCCGGCACGCTCGGCCAGTCGGAGTTCCGCCGGCGTGGCAGCCTCGCGCTGCGGGCTGCGCGGGGGCGCTGACCGCTCAGGCCGGCTGACGCGGCCGCAGGGCGAGGCGGATCAGCGCGGCGCCGGCCAGGCAGAGGAACGGCGCCATCGCGAGATTGACCGCGGTCCAGCCCTCCTGCGGCGTGCCGCCGGCGCAGTTCATCAGGCTGCCGGAAGCCAGCGACGCGATCGTCACGCAACCGAAAACGAGCATGTCGTTGAGGCCTTGCGCCGCGCCGCGCTCCTCGGGGCGGTGGCTGCCGGCGAGCATCGAGGTCGCACCGATGTAGCCGAAATTCCAGCCGAGCCCGAGCAGGATGAGCGCGCCGAAGAAGTGGGTGAGCTCCACCCCCGCCAGTCCAACCGCCCCGGCCGCGGCGAGAATGGCGAGGCCGATGGCGATGATCTTCGGCGCCCCGAAGCGGGCGATCAGGTGACCCGTAAAGAACGACGGGACATACATCGCCAGCACGTGGGCCGAGACGATATCGCTTGCCCGCGACGCGTCGAAGCCGCAGCCGACCACTGCCAGCGGAGTCGAGGTCATCACGAGGTTCATCAGCGCGTAGCTGACCATTCCGCAGATCATCGCCGTCTGGATCCGCGCGTCGCCGAGCAACTGGCGGCGCGTCCGAGGCGGTGGGCCCGGCTCCGCCTGATCGCTCCGGGCTTCGGATTTCGACACGGCGAGGAAGGGGAACAGGAGCAAACCGAAGAGGTTCAGCCCGATCACCACGAGGTAGCTGCCGAGGAAGGGGATCGCGAAGCCGTCCATGACCAGCTTGTTGAGCTGCGGCCCCAGGATCGCCGAGACGAGCCCGCCGGCCAGCACGAAGGAGATCGCCTTGGGCCGGAACAGATCGGAGGCCAGGTCGGCGGCGGCGAAGCGGTAGAAGCCCTGCGCGGACATGTAGATGCCGGTGAAGTAGCTGCCGAGCAGAAACAGCGGATAGGATCCGACCGACAATCCATAGGCCGAGATCGCCGCGCCGCAGGCCCCGCCAGTGATGCCGACGAAGAACCCCGCGCGGCGCCCGAACCGCTGCATCAGGGCCGAGAGCCACGGCGCGGTCGTCATCGACCCGAACACGATGCAAGTGATCGGTAGCGTGGCGAAACAGGGATTGCCGGCGAGCATCCCGCCGGCCAGTCCGCCGACGATGAAGAGCAGCGGCATCTGCGCCCCGATGATCGCGCTCGCCGCGATCAGAAGCGCGACGTTGCGCCGGGCGAGTCGGTCATCAGGGAGTGTCATATGCCATGGCTAGACCCACGCCCCCGTCAGGACAAGCGGTCGATCAGATGCGCGAAGGAGCCGCTCGCCGGACCTTCGATCAGGCCCATGGCCGGCAGGACGTTGCCCTCCGCGTCTTCCGCGGTGAAGAGAGGCGTGCCGGTGGCCGTCACTGTGGTGGCGTAATGGAACTCGTGCGCGGCCCATTTGCCCGCGAAGGGGCCGGTTTCCGCCTGCAGCCGGCGATAGCCGAGGTGGAGCCGACGCTCGGCGAACGAGGTCTCCAGCCGCAGCAGGCCGGCCATCCGGTGCCGCATGCCGTCCGCATCCGTCAGCCAGTCCCCCATTACCATGTAGCCGCCGCATTCTCCGTGGACTCTGCGGTTCCGGAGGCTTTGCAGGAAGGTCGTCGCGGCGGCGAGGCGGGGCGCGTGAAGCTCGGGATAGCCACCGGGGAGGAGAACGAGCTCGGCCTTCGGCGCGGGCTCGTCGGCCAGGGGGGAGAAGCTCTGGATCGTCGCGCCGCCCCTGCGCCAGTCGTCGAGCAAATGCAGATAGGCGAAGGCGAAGGCCGCGTCGTTGGCGAGGGCGATGCTCGCTGCCGGTGGGGGCGTCCTCGGGGCCTGCGTCTCGGGCAGGGGCGCTGCCGTCTCCGCCAGCGCCAGCAGCGGGTCGATGTCGAGCGAGGCCTCCATCCTGCGGGCGGCCGTCGCGAGGAAATCGTCGAGGTCTGCGCGCTCAGCCGCCTGAACCAGCCCGAGATGGCGGGAGGGGTGGGCGAGGTCCGGTGCGCGGCGGACTGCGCCGAACACGTCGACAGCCTCCTGCGCGAGCGCGCGGCGAAGCATCGCCTCGTGCCGGTCAGAGCCGACGTTGTTCAGGATCACGCCGGCGACGCGGACTGCGGCGTCGTGGTCGCGGAAGCCTTTGACCAGCGGCAGGGCCGATTGCGCCATGCGGGCGGCGTCGATCACCAGCACGACCGGCAAGCCGAGGTGCCGGGCGAGGTCGGCCGTCGCACCCCGCCCGTCGGTGGCGGCGTCGAACAGGCCCATGGCACCTTCGACGATCAGCGGCCCCGGACCGGCGGCGAGGCTGCGGAGCCGCTCGGGCGACATCGCCCAGGCGTCGAGGTTGCAGCAGGAAGTATGGCAGGCGGCCTCGTGAAAGCGGGGGTCGATGTAGTCGGGGCCGGACTTGGCGGCGCGCACGGCGAGGCCGCGGTCATGGAGCGCGCGCAGAAGCCCGAGGGTGACGGTCGTCTTGCCGCTGCCCGACGAAGGCGCGGCGAGGATCAGGCCGGACATTCGGCGGTCCCGATCGGCCTGACCCGGCCCCAAATTTTCGCCGAAAATTTGTTGGCATAGACGGGTTTCGATTCGATGAAGGGCGGCGATATGTCCCTGTCGGAATTGACAGAGCCGGTCCCGAACAAGACCCGCCAGAGACCAGACCGCCCGGACCCCAAATTTTCGCCGAAAATTTGATATCCGCCGGGCATTGAGAAAACGCTAACCGGAACGGCAGAAATCGAGTGCATTCGACGGGTCAGGCGCTCTGCGCCGCGTCGCCGCGCCCGAGCGGGTCGAACGCCCGCACCGACTCGCCCCGCGCCATCGCCTGCCAGTCCAGCACCTGCCGCATAAGCACCGACCGCCCGACGCAGAGGATCGCGGGCGGCTCCATCCCGCTTTCCGCGATGTCCGCCTCGAGCCGGCCGAGCGTCGTCTCCAGCACCCGCTGCCGCTCGGTCGTGGCCTCCGTCACGACTGCCACGGGTTCGTCCACCGAACGTCCGGCCTCCAGCAGGGCGCCGGCGATCCGCGCGATGTGCTTCATCCCCATGTAGATCACGATCACCTGGCTCCCGCGGGAGATCGCAGCCCAGTCGAGCGATGAGGGCGCCTCGCCGGACTGGTCGTGGCCGGTGACGAAGGTCACGGACTGGTTCACGTCGCGGTGGGTGACGGGAATGCCGGCATAGGCGAGGCCGCCAATCCCGGCGGAGATGCCGGGCACGATGCGGATCGGGATCCCGTGCTGCACCAGCGTCTGGCCCTCTTCGCCGCCGCGTCCGAACACGAAGGGATCGCCGCCCTTCAGCCGCAGGACGCGTTTGCCGGCGCGGGCAAGCTCCACCAGCCGCAGCGAGATGTCGCGCTGCACGGCGGAGGGTTTGCCGCCGCGCTTGCCGGCATAGACGAGCTCCGCTCCCGGCGCCCAGGCGAGGATATCTTCAGAGACGAGCGCGTCGTAGACGACGACATCCGCCTGCCGCAGCGCGTTCAGCGCATGCAGCGTTAGCAGGCCCGGATCCCCGGGGCCCGCACCGACGAGCCAGACCCAGCCGGGTTCGAACCGGGGCCAGTCGTTCTGGGGAAGCATCACCTCGTTCACATCCGCTTTATGGCGCGTCGGCGCAGGTGAGGGAAGGGGCCTGCAACGGAGAATGGCGCCCGGCGCGCGGCCAAGCTAGGGTCGCCCCGATGGCCCGCCCTCCGAACAGAGACCTGCGCCGCGGCTGGACGACCGGCGCCTGTGCGACCGCTGCCCTGAAGGCGGCGCTCACGCGGCTTTGGGGCGGGGCGTGGCCCGACTCCGTTTCGATCACCCTGCCGCGGGGCGAGACGCCGCGCTTCGCGCTCTCGCATCGTGCGGACGGGGACGGCTGGACCGAGGCGGGGATCATCAAGGACGCCGGGGACGATCCCGATGTCACGCACGGCGCCGAAATCCGGGTCCGCGTGCGGGACGCCGACGCCGTCGTCTTCCGGGCCGGCGAGGGAGTCGGCACCGTGACGAAACCGGGCCTTCCAATTCCGCCGGGAGAGCCTGCGATCAACCCCGTGCCGCGCGCGATGATGGACGAGGTCGTGGCCGATCTCGCCATGACCTATGGCAAGCATCCGGGGGTCGAGATCACAATCTCGGTGCTGGGCGGCGAAACGCTGGCTCGGAAGACCTGGAACCCCCGCCTCGGTATCGAGGGCGGACTGTCCATCCTCGGGACGACCGGGATCGTCCGGCCCTTCTCCTGCGCGGCGTGGATTGCCTCTATCCACAGGGGCATCGACGTGGCACGCGCCGCCGGCCTGACCCATGTCGCCGGCTGCACCGGCGCGACGAGCGAGCGGACCGTGCAGCACCATCTCGATCTGCCCGATCACGCGATGCTCGACATGGGCGATTTCGTCGGCGGGCTGCTGAAGTACCTGCGCCGCCACCCGGTGCCGCGCATCACCATCGGCGGTGGTATCGGAAAGCTGGCGAAGCTGGCGCAGGGCGCGACGGACCTGCACTCCGGCCGAAGCCAGGCGGACTTCGCGCAACTGGCCGCGTGGACGGACATGCCGGAGCTCGAACAGGTCACAAGTGTCCTCGGCGCATGGGAGATTGCCGGAGACCCGCTGGCAGAGGCGATCGCGCGCCGTGCGCAAGAGCAGGCACAGGCGCTCGCCGGGCCGGAGATCACGGTCGGCATCATCGTGATCGACCGCGCGGGCACCATTGTCGCGGAGCGGACATGACCCTTCTGCTGCTGGGCGGCACCGCGGAAGCACGGCAGCTGGCGGAGCGCCTGGCGGCGGCGCGAGTCCCGGCCGTGCTGTCCTTTGCGGGGGTGACGCGTCATCCCGTGACGACCGGGTTGCCCACCCGGACCGGCGGGTTCGGCGGCGCGGCAGGCTTCGCCGAGTATCTTGGTCGCAACGCGATTTCCGCCGTCATCGACGCGACCCACCCGTTCGCCGCCCGGATCGGCCGGCGCACGAAGGAGCTCTGCGATCTTGAAGGTCTGCCCTACCTGCGCCTGCTTCGCCCGGAATGGCGGGCGGGCGACGGCGACGACTGGCATCTGATCGACCGCGCCGAAGAGGCGGCGGGGCTGATTCCGGACGGAGCGACAGTGCTTCTTGCGGTCGGACCGGGCTCGCTGGCGGGTTTCGCCAACCTCGAAGGTCGGCGCATCTTCTGCCGCAGGATCGACCCGCCGCTCGAACCGTTTCCGATTGCGGGCGGTGACTGGATCGTCGGGCGACCGACAGCCACCGTGGCGGACGAGGCGAAAACCATGACAGATCGGGGAATCGACTGGGTCGTGACGAAGAACTCCGGCGGGGCAGATGGCTACGGCAAGCTGCAGGCGGCGCGGAAGCTGTCGATCCCGGTGGTCCTGCTGCGACGGCCTGCGGGCTATCCCTGCGAGCGCGTGGAGACGGCGGACGAGGCCTTCGCCTGGGCGATCCGCCGTTGACGGAGCGGGTCATCACCCATGCGGGAGACGTCGAAGAGGGCGCGGCCTGGCTGGCGCGGGCGGAGCCGCGCTTCGCCGCGCTCATCGCGGAATCCGGTCCGCCGCCGCTGAAGCTCCGCGACGAGGGGTTTCGCGAGCTTCTGTTCCTCATCATCGGGCAGCAGGTCTCGACGGCGTCGGCGCTGGCCATCCGGGCGCGCGCCGATGCGGCCGGACTGACGACGCCAGAGGCCGTGAAGGCGGCCTCGGACGAGCTGCTGCGGGAGGTCGGGCTCACGCGGCCCAAGCAGCGCTACTTCCGCGCGCTGGCGGAGGCGAAGATCGACTACGCGGCGCTGCGCGAGCTACCGACCGATCAGGTGATCGCGACGCTGACGGCGGTGCCCGGCATCGGGCCCTGGACGGCCGAGATCTACGCGATGCTCTCGCTCGGACGGGCCGATGTCTTCGCGCCCGCGGACGTCGCGCTGCAGGAAGGGACACGGATGCTGTTCGATCTGCCGGCGCGCCCGACCGCGCGGGCCCTGCGTGACATGTCGGAGGCGTGGTCGCCGTGGCGCTCTGTTGCGGCCTGGGCACTCTGGGCCTATTACCTGCGCACCAAAGGTCGGGAGGTCACATGGTAACGCGCGCGCTCATGGCGAAACGGAAAGAGCCGGTATCCGGCGATCTCCGTTCGGCCGTCGTGTTCCTGCATGGCTACGGCGCCAACGGGGCCGACCTCATCAACCTCGCCGAGCCGCTGTCGGAGCATATGCCCGACACGCTGTTCCTGGCGCCGGATGCGCCCGAACATTCGATTGCTGCGCCGGGGATGCTGCAGTGGTTCCCGATCCCGTGGATCGACGGCTCTTCGGAAGAAGAGAGCCGTCAGGGCCTCGACCGCGCCGCCGCCGACCTCAACGCATTTCTCGACGGGGTCATGGTGGACGAGGATCTCCTGCCCGAGCAGGTCATGGTCTTCGGCTTCAGTCAGGGCACGATGATGGCGCTGCATGTCTGCCCCCGCCGCGAGGACGCGGTCGCGGGGATCGTCGCCTTCTCGGGCCGGCTGCTGGAGCCCGAGTTGCTCACCGATGAGGCCGTCTGCCGTCCGCCGGTCCTGCTGGTGCATGGCGACGAGGATGACGTGGTGCCCGTGGAATCGCTGCCGCAGGCTGCCGAAGCACTGCAGGAAGCGGGCTGGACGGAAGTCTACGCGCACCTGATGCGCGGGACCGGCCACGGCATCGCGCCCGACGGACTGTCGGTCGCGCTCGCATTCATGCGCGAACGGCTCGGCTATTCCTGACGCTCCGACCGTCACAGTCACGTGACAGAATCGGCCTAAGCGATGCTTGGCGGCGCGGCCAACATGTGGGGCTTGCCTAGTGTTTTCCGCCAGATATAGTCGACCTTGGTCGAAGGGCGGCGGCACCGTCCCGGCACCGGGGTCGAGGCAGCAGGGCGAGATCGGACTCGAGCATGGACGGAGACTTCAGGACTCACTTCGTGAGGGAGCCCTCTGGGCTGAAACACTTCCCGGCACTGGTGCTGAACGCGGATTATCGGCCCTTGTCCTACTACCCGCTCAGCCTCTGGCCCTGGCAGGAGGCGATCAAGGCGGCCTGGCTCGACAGGGTGGATATCGTGGCGGAGTACGACCACACCGTCAGGAGCCCCTCGACCGAGATACGCATCCCCTCGGTCGTCGTCCTCAAAGATTACGTGAAACCTCAGAAGCGCGTGGCATTCACGCGCTTCAATCTTTTTCTGAGGGACGAATTCTGCTGCCAGTATTGCGGTGCGAAGGGTGATCTGACCTTCGATCACGTGGTGCCACGCGCCCGCGGCGGCATCACGAGCTGGGAGAACGTCGTGGCCGCCTGTTCGCGCTGCAACCTGCGCAAGGGCAGCAAGAGCCTGCGCCAGTCCGGGCTTGTTCTGCGCAAGGCCCCGCGTCGCCCGGCCTCGGAAGAGCTGCGCAACATGGGGCGGAAGTTCCCGCCGAACCACCTGCACGACAGCTGGGTCGATTTCCTCTATTGGGACGCCGAACTCGAAGCGTGATGCGGACCGTCCGGCGGCGCGGTGGTGCGTGACCGGCAATCACGCGGATGAGCAGGGGTCTGGCAATCCGGGCATCACTTGCTAGACATGGGGCCGGGAGGCGGATAAGCACCCCGCGTTACCGCTAACGCGGGCAGAACCGAGAGGTAGCCATGGTTTCGCGCGTCATCCCCGTCGACAATTTCGACCTGGTGATCTTCGGCGGCACGGGCGATCTCGCCCGCCGCAAGATCCTGCCGGGCCTCTTTCGCCGTTTTCTCGCCGGGCAGATGCCGGCCGAGTCCCGAGTCATCGCCGCCGCACGATCGGATTTCGACGATGCCGGCTACCGCGCCGAGATCGAAGCCGCGATCCAGGAATTCGGCGGGCCCGAGTCAAAGGACAAGAAGGGGCTCGAGGCGTTCCTCGGCCAGCTTCATTACGTGGCCGTCGATGCGACCGGCGACGGAGGCTGGGACCAGCTTAAGAGCTTGATGCGCGACGGGGTCGTGAAGGCCTTCTATTTCTCCGTCGGGCCGAGCCTGTTCGGCGCGCTCGCCGAGCGGCTTCACAAACACAAGATCGCGGACCGCAGCAGCCGGCTCGTGGTGGAAAAGCCCTTCGGCCGCGACCTCGAAACCGCCAAGGAGCTGAACGCGACGCTGGCCGAGCATTTCGCCGAGGACCAGATCTACCGGATCGACCATTACCTCGGGAAGGAGACGGTCCAGAACCTGATGGCCGTCCGCTTCGCAAACGTGCTGTTCGAGCCCCTCTGGAACAGCCACTATATCGACCACATCCAGATCACCGTGGCCGAGACGGTCGGTGTCGGTGGCCGGGGCGGGTACTACGACAAGTCCGGCGCAATGCGGGACATGGTGCAGAACCACCTGATGCAGCTGCTCTGCCTTATCGCGATGGAGGCCCCGAACCAGTTCGAGGCCGACGCCGTCCGCGACGAGAAGCTGAAGGTGATCCGCGCGCTGCAGCCGGTCGACTACCATCACATCGTGCGTGGCCAATACGACGCGACCGAATCCAGCCCGTCCTACCGCGAGGATGTCGAGAACCCGCGCACCCACACCGAGAGCTTCGTGGCCATGAAGTGCCACATCGCCAACTGGCGGTGGGCCGGCGTGCCGTTCTACCTGCGCACCGGAAAGCGGCTGAAGGCGCGGGGCTCCGAGATCAACGTGGTCTTCAAGGATCTCGGCCATTCGATCTTCGAAGGCGACGAGGCGCGGCATCGCAACGTGCTGACGATCCGGCTCCAGCCGAACGAGGGGATCGACCTGCAGGTCACGATCAAGGAGCCGGGACCGGGCGGCATGCGGTTGATCGACGTGCCGCTCGACATGACCTTCGCACAGGCCCTCGGCGACGAGGCCGAGGACGTCACGGACGCCTACGAACGGCTCATCATGGACGTGATCCGTGGCAACCAGACACTGTTCATGCGCGGTGACGAGGTCGAGGCGGCCTGGTCCTGGACCGATCCGATCATTGAGGGCTGGACTGCGCGGGGCGATGTCCCGAAGCATTACGACACCGGGTCGGCCGGTCCGGAGGACAGCCTGATGCTGATGCATCGCGACGGACGCCGCTGGCGTGAGATAAAAGGCTAGGGTGGGCGCAAGCGCCGGCGGTCTGTGTCGGCGCGCGCTTCCCGCAGCAGAGCCGCCACGGCGGCCTTGCCCCACGTGATCGGCGAAGAAGGGGAGGACCCGATGGAACTCAAGGAATATCCCGATTCCGAGATGATGATGATGGATCTTGCCGACCGGCTGGCCGGCGAGCTTCGCTCGTGCCTCGCGCGGCATGATTTCGCCTCGATGGCGGTGCCGGGCGGGACGACGCCAGGACCGGTGTTCGACTCGCTCTGCGGCACGCATCTCGACTGGGAACGGGTGCATGTGATGCTGACGGATGAACGCTGGGTGCCCGAGAGCTCCGAACGGTCGAACACCCGATTGGTGCGCCAGCGGTTGCTGACCGATCAGGCGGCGGCGGCGAAATACGTTCCGCTCTATCTCGAGGGCGACGCGCCGGAGGACCGGCTCGACGAGATCGAGGAGAGTCTGAAGGACGAGCTGCCGCTGTCGATCCTGCTGCTCGGCATGGGGTCGGACATGCACACCGCGTCGATCTTCCCCGGTGCCGATCGCCTCGATGATGCGCTGCACGGGGACCGGCTGATCGTGCCGATGCGCGCGCCCGGCGCGCCGGAGCCGCGCGTCACCCTGTCGGCCAAGGTGCTGAAGGGGGCGATGTCGACGCACATCCTCATCAAGGGGCAGGACAAGCGCGAGGCGCTCGAGAAGGCGCGTCACCTGTCGCCGGACGAGGCGCCGGTCGCCGCGGTCCTGCGCGATGCAATCGTTCACTGGGCGGAGAGCTAAGAACATGTGGAACAGCCTGAAATCCCACCACGACAAGGTCGCCGACCGTCGTTTCGAGACCCTGTTCGAAGACGCCGGGCGGGCGCAGGACTTCTCGGTCGCGATGGGCGACATGCTGTTCGACTACTCGAAGACCAACATCGATTCCGAGGGCCGTGAGCTGCTGCTGAAGCTGCTCGACGAGGCCGGCGTGGCGGAGCGACGCGACGCCATGTTCCGGGGCGACAAGATCAACGAGACCGAGGGCCGCGCCGTGCTGCACACCGCGCTGCGCAACCTCGACGGCGGCCCGATCGAAGTGGATGGCAAGGACGTGATGCCGGGCGTGCTGGACACGCTCGACCGGATGGAGGCGTTCGCCGAGGACGTCCGGTCCGGCGCATTCGCAGGGCAGGGCGGCAAGATCACCGACGTTGTCAACATCGGCATCGGTGGCTCCGACCTGGGCCCCGTCATGGCGACGCTGGCGCTCGCGCCCTACCACGACGGGCCCCGCACGCATTTTGTCTCCAACGTCGATCCGGCCGATGTCGCCGCAGTCCTGCGCCAGTGCGACCCGGCGACGACGCTGGTCATCGTTGCCTCGAAGACCTTCACCACGATCGAGACGATGACCAACGCGCGCACCGCGAAGGCGTGGATGAGCGAGACGGTCTCCGATCCCGCCGCGCAGTTCGCGGCGCTGTCCACCGCGGCCGACAAGACGGCGGACTTCGGCATCGACCCGTCCCGCGTCTTCGGGTTCGAGGACTGGGTCGGTGGACGTTATTCGATGTGGGGCCCGATCGGCCTATCGGTCATGATCGCGATCGGCGGCGATGCCTTCCGCGCCTTCCTGCGCGGCGCGCAGGAGATGGACCGCCACTTCAAGGCGGCCGACTGGACCGAGAACATGCCGGCGATGCTGGCCCTCGTCGGCATCTGGCACAATCAGGTCTGCGGCCACGCCACCCGTGCCGTTCTGCCTTACGACAACTTGCTGATGCGGCTGCCCGCCTACCTCCAGCAGCTGGAGATGGAGAGCAACGGCAAGGGCGTCAGCATGGATGGCGAGGACCTCGCGACCGACTCTGGCCCCGTCGTCTGGGGTGAGCCGGGCACGAACGGCCAGCACGCCTTCTACCAGTTGATCCACCAGGGGACGCGGGTGATTCCTTGCGAATTTCTCGTCGCTGCCGAAGGTCACGAGAGCGACCTGCACCACCAGCACCAGCTTCTGGTCGCCAACTGCCTCGCGCAGTCTGAGGCGCTGATGAAGGGGCGCGACCTCGACGAGGCGCGCGGCAAGGTCGCGGACAAGTTCGAGGGCGATGAGCTGGAGCGGCAGGCGAAACACCGGGTCTTTCCGGGCAACCGCCCCTCGACCACGCTGGCCTATCCGCAGCTCGATCCGGCGATGCTGGGCCGGATCGTCGCGCTCTACGAGCATCGGGTTTTCGTGGAGGGCGCTGTGCTCGGCATCAACTCCTACGACCAGTGGGGCGTGGAGCTGGGCAAGGAGCTCGCCACTGCGCTGCAACCGGTCGTCGAGGGCAAGGAGACTGCGGACGGCAAGGACGGCTCGACCGCCGGGCTCGTCACATTCCTGAAGAAATACGGGCTCTGAGCCCGGAAGAGACCCCCTGACAAAAAGTTCCCCCCGCCACTCGGGTGACGGGGGGACTTCTTCATCGAACCAAACGAGGGGTCATAACGCTCAGTTCGGGAGAAGAACTCCGTCCACGACCTGGATCACGCCGTTGGACTGCATGACGTCGGCGGTGGAAACTTCGTAGACGTTGCCGCTTTCGTCGAACATGTAGATGCTGCCGGAGTCGAAGACCTGCGCGGTCAGCGCGTCGCCGGAGACCGCTTCAAGCTGCACGAAACCGTCGCTGTCGGCGGCATCCATGAGCGCCTGGGTCGTCCAGGTGCCGGGCACGACGTGGGCGGTCAGGACCTTCTGCAGCTGGCCGAGGTTCTCTTCCATCAGCAGCGTGTCGACCGTGCCATCGGGCAGGGCGGCAAAGGCTTCGTCCGTCGGGGCGAAGACGGTGAACGGACCTTCACCTTGCAGCGTCTCGACGAGACCGGCCGCTTGAACGGCAGCGACGAGCGTCGTGTGGATCGGCGAGTTCACGGCGTTCTCGATGATGTTCATGTCGGCCATCATCGGTGCGCCACCGACGGTCGGATTGTCGTTGCCGTCCATGGACATGTCGGAGTCCATCTCGCTGTCGTCCATGGTCATCTCGGTGCCCATGTCGCCGTCGCTCTGCATGGTGTCCATCTCACCGTCCATCGAGGCTTCTTCCTCGTCGGAACCGGGCAGCAGGACCGTGTCGATCACGTGGATCACGCCGTTCGACTGGACGACGTCGGCGGTCGTGACGGTGGCCACGTTGCCCATTTCGTCCTCGAGCTTGATCTCGCCGTCTTCCATGTAGGCCTGCAGGGTGCAGCCACCGACGGTCGGGACGGGGTGCCTGCCGCCATCATCCTCGATCATGCCCATGATCGCGTCGGACATCGCGTTGGCGGCGACGACGTGGCAGGTCAGGATCTTGGTGAGCTGCTCCTTGTTCTCCGGCATGACGAGCGTTTCGACCGTGCCTTCGGGCAGGGCGGCGAACGCATCGTCAGTCGGTGCGAAGACAGTGAAGGGACCTTCACCCTGCAGCGTCTCGACGAGACCGGCCGCCTGAACGGCAGCGACGAGCGTCGTGTGGATCGGCGAGTTCATGGCGTTCTCGACGATGTTCATGTCGGCCATCATCGGCGCGCCGCCGACGGTGGGGTTCTCCGCCATGTCGTCGCTTTGCGCGAACGCCGCCACCGGCGTCAGCATGGTTACGGCCAGAAGGGCCTTGATTGTGCGGTTCATGTATCTCTCTCCTGTCGGGCGCCTCTGCGGCGTTTGTGATGGGAGCCACGGGCCGTCGGGCAGGAGAGTTTCAGGATAGGTCGGGATTTTCCCCGGGCGGGGTGTCCGGCAGGTTCGGCGGGTCGTAGTCGGGATCGTCGCGCACGCGCTCCGCAATGCTCGGATCCGCGATATGTCCGGGCGGGACACGCCTCGGTTCCACAAGGGGAAAATACCAGATGAAGCCGGGTCGGCCCGGGGGCCATTCGCGTCGGGTCATCGACTTCGGCAGGATCTCGAGCGGCCACCAGCCGAGTTTCAACGACCCGTGAATTGGGCCCTGCGGATCGGGCCTGGCGTAGGGCAGGCCGTCCACCGTGGTAATGGTCGTGTCCCCTTCGAGGTAGCGCTTGCGCGCACCGCGCCGGAAGGTGAGACCCGTCGAAGGCTCGCTTCGGGAGGGCACGTTGCCGATGGCACGGGCATCCTCCGCGTCCGCGGCGGCCTCGTCCGCTGCGATACCGTCGAGCATCCACAGAAGGGTGACCTTGCCGACCCCCGACCGGTCCTCGGGCGGAGACCCCCCGATGTCGCCGTGATAGCCTGCGAACCAGCGCTGCTCGACATATTGCTGGCGCCGTTTGGAGGCGACGCGAAACCGGTTGCCGAAATAGTCGGTCCGCTCCCAGCCCAGGTTGCGGAACAGCGACCTTCGTTCGTCCAGTGCGCAGGCATGGCGCACGATCCGGACGGAGCAGTTGGTGCGGACATTGGCATGCGTGCCCTGTTCGACGAGGGAACCATGGTGGCGCAGGTTGTGGAGCGGCCGTCGGAAGCGGATTATAGAGCTGACCGTGTCGAACAGCCCGAGCGCGCGGATCGGCACGCCCTGATGGGGCCGCATCACGTCGACGTAGCGGCGCAGGCTGCGGAAGACCTCGTTGGCAGGAGCATCGCAGTCGGCGTCGGTTACCGCGCGGTAGGCGCGAAATACCTTGGGCAGGAGCCGCCCGTAGTCCCGCTCCACCAGTCCGAAATTGTGGATGAACCCGGCGAGCATGCGGGCCGCGTAGGCGCCGCGCGAGAAGCCGAAGATATAGATGCGGTCGGTTGATCCCTGCCAGTTGCGGCACAGGAACCGGTAAGCGTCGAGGACATCGTCCTCGAGCCCCCATCCGAAGGCGAGGCCGAGCACGGCGCGCGTCTTGCGCACCGCCGCGTTCGAGGACAGGCGGGAGCCTTCGAAGGTGCCGACGCCGGGCACATAGTGGACGAGTTGATCCCCGCTTTGCTCGAGCGCCTTGTAGAGCTTGAGGATGTTGGTCTCGTTCGGTCCGACTTCGTTGCCGGTGCCGTCGATGCAGATCACGATCCTGCGGCCCATCGTGTCCTCCCCGCTGTCGGCGTCAGCGTGGGCCGCGCGCAGCGGTCGGGCAAGTCGGGTATTCCGGGAGATCGGACTGGAGCGGGTAACGGGAATCGAACCCGTAACTTAAGCTTGGGAAGCTCGCGTGATACCTTTTCACCATACCCGCGCTGCGCAGCCTCATAGCACCGGCGGTCGAGAAGGTTCAACTGGCATTCGCGAGGGCCGGCGTTCTCGATAACCTTAGGTCACGAACGGGGAATCGCATTAGCCTGAACCGGTTTGAACTGGACCGGTTGTCAGATGAAGTTTTTCAGGAAGAAAGTCGAACCCAAGCGCGACGGAGAGGTCGTTCCGGGCTGGGTCCTCGAGCGTTTCAAGGACTATTCCAACCCTGCCTACGCAAGCCTCGTGGAGCTTATGGGCGACAGCCTGCCTCGCGAGCGCTACGGGCAGATGTCGGGAAAGAACCTCGTCAACGAGCTGTTTCCGAAGGACGGGGCACCGTCGGTCCTAGATGTCGGTTGCGGTCATGCGAAATCGAAACCGATGTTCCTTGACCGCAATGCCGGCACGGACTGGAACGGCATCGAGATCGCCGAGAGCTACAATGTCGCCGACCTGAACAACCTCCCCGAGGGCGTGAAGATCTATGACGGCGTGAATATCCCGTTCCCGGACAAACATTTCGACTTCGTCTTCTCCAATCAGGTTTTCGAGCATGTCCGGCACCCCGAGGACTTGCTGAAGGAGATCCGCCGGGTGTTGAAGGATGACGGGATCTTCTTCGGCTCGCTGTCGGGCGGCGAGCCCTATCACTGGCACAGCCTGTTCCACTTCTCCGCGCTCGGCTGGAAGACGGTCCTGCAGGACAACGGGTTCCGGCTGGATGCGCTCTATGCCGGGACGGACGCGCTGTCGTTGCTGCTGCATCACTGGTCGGCGAACCGGAAACAGCTCGGTCCCTATTTCCGGCTGTCGATCCTGAACGAGCTTCTCTCGCGCGAGAAGAAGCAGTCGGAGAAGGCCGTGCTCTACGAGAACGCGATCAAGCTGGCCTTCGCCGGGCACCTCGTCTTCAGGGCGACCAAGAGCTAGATCAGGACGTCGGCCCTCGTGGCATTAGGGCTTGTCTCCGGCCGCGTTTCGACCCGGTGGAAGGTCCAGAGCGTGACCGCCGCCAACCCCGCGAACAGCAGCCCCTGCGGTGCGATCAGCGCAGGCGCGCCGGGAAGGCCTTGTTGCAGGCCGGTGGCGAGCAGGCCCCAGCCGGTCACGACCAGCGTGGTGATGCAGAACAGGCGCCGGGCGGTCACGTCCAGCGTCGACTCGAGGTCCGGCCACGCGATGGCGAGCGCGATGGCAAGGCCAACGACGTCATAGTCGTAATTGTAGGGGCTGACCGAATAGGTGGCGAAGATCGCAAGTGCCACCTGGCGCCGAGGGGCCCATCCTGCGCGGATTGCGTAGCCCACGGCCGTCAGCGCGACGAGCGCGAAGAGGCCTTGGCAGATCATCGAGACGGAGGACGGCAGCCCGACCGACAGGGCCGAAGCGAAAACCGATGTCATCCGGAACAGCGGATATTCCCCTGATGTGAGATGCTCGCCCGAGCGGGCCACGCTCTCCGCCACGGCGGTCCAGACGGGCAGGCCGAGCAGCAGCGTGGAGAGGGCTAGGATCACCGCGAGTGCGCCAGTCGCGATGGCGATCGTCCGGAAGCGCCCCGCGAACAGCGCCGCCGCGCCAAGGCCGATGCAGAGGTGCGGCTTGTAGGCGAGCAGGGCGAGCGACAGGCCCTCGCGCCGGGCGTTGCCGGACAACGTCGCAGAGGCAGCCAGCGCGACGAGGCAGGCCGACAGCAGCCCGTTCTGTCCCGAGCGGATCGACACGGCAATGGCGGGCAGCACCAGCATCAGCGCCAGCATGCCGGCCCGCCGGTCGATCCGCAGGGTCAATGCCGCGAAGGCCAGCAATAGCGGCACGGTCCAGAGCAGGAGGCCGAGCCACGCCGGAACGGACGCAAGTGCCGCCGTCACGAGATTGAATTGCGGCGGGTAGGTCCACGGCATGAACAGCGTCGCCCCCGGCAGCCGCGCCTGTTCCTCCGCGAAGGTCGCGAAGTCGTAGGCCTCGGTCACCCGCCCGTCGAGCGTCAGCGCCCCGGCGAGGCGGAAGACGTGGTAGTCGACCATCTCCGCACTGCCAAAGCCGGCCATCCGCGCCGCGGTGATCCCGGCGAACAGCACCAGCATCGCCATCGCGATGCGGAAGGTGCCGGGCGTCACCGGCCAGCGTTTCGGAGTGTCGTGTGTCATCGGGGCCCACCCTGCGTCGGTCGGAGGCAAACAAGCACCCAAAACCGGCGGCAAGGTGACCTATCCGCGACGGCGGCGGCGTCTTTTCGTGGAATCGTCGCCACCGCCCGCGTTGAAATGGACCGCAGGCAGCGGCACCAGCGCGGAGAGGTGGGGGAAGGGCGCGGTGGCGTGTGGAATCGCGTTCGCGGCCACGAAATGCTCCTGAAAGCGGGGCTCGATCGCTGTCTCGACCTTGTGGATCCGGCGGACCTGATCTTCGATCCGGCTTCGCGCGGCGCGCGAGCAGAGCGCGATGCGCGCGCCCGTGCCGGCCGCGTTGCCGGCGGAGGTGACCTTTTCCAGCGCGACGTCGGGGATCATGCCAAGCACCATCGCATGTATGGGCGAGATATGCGCTCCGAACGCCCCGGCGAGCACCACGCGGTCCACGTCGTCGACCCCGAGTTGGTCCATCAGCAGCCGTGCGCCCGCGTAGAGTGCGGATTTCGCCAGCTGGATCGCGCGGATGTCGCCCTGCGTGATCGTGATGAGTGGCCCGTTCTCCGCCGTGCCGTCGTGCAGGACGTAGGAATGCGTCCGACCCTCGGGGATCGAGCGCGGCGTCCCGGTCTGCTCGGCAGAACCGATCAGGCCCGACGCGTCGAGCAGCCCGGCCATGCGCATCTCGGCCACCGCCTCGATGATGCCGGACCCGCAGATACCGGTGATGCCGGTCACGGCGGTCTCTGCGGCGAAGCCCGAATCGTCGGACCAGAGGTCGGAGCCGATCACCTTGAAGCGCGGCTCCTTCGTTGTGGCGTCGATCTCCACCCGCTCGATCGCGCCGGGCGCCGCTCGCTGGCCCGAGGAGATCTGTGCGCCCTCGAACGCCGGTCCGGTGGGTGAGGAACAGGCGAGAACACCGTCGCGGTTGCCGAGCAGGATTTCGGCGTTGGTCCCGACATCGACGATGAGGACGAGGTCCTCGCTCTTTTCCGGCTCTTCCGACAGCGCGACGGCGGCGGCATCCGCACCGACATGCCCCGCGATGCAGGGCAGGATATAGGTCCGCGCACCCGGATTGATCGAGGTGAGGCCGAGCTCCTTCGCCGCGAGGTGCATCGCCCCGGAGGTCGCGAGCGCGAAGGGTGCCTGGCCCAGCTCCACAGGGTCGATGCCGAGCAGCAGGTGGTGCATCACCGGGTTACAGACGAAGACCGTCTCGACGATGCGCGCCGGCTCGATCCCGCCTTCCTTGGCAATCTCGACACTCAGACGGTCCAGCGCCTCGCGCACCGCGCGCGTCATCTCCAACGCGCCGCCGGGGTTCATCATCGAGTAGCTGACCCGGCTCATCAGATCCTCGCCGAAGCGGATCTGCGGGTTCATGATCCCGGCCGAGGCCGTCACCTCGCCCGTGACAAGGTCCGTCAGGTGCGCCGCGATGGTGGTCGAGCCGAGGTCGATGGCAAGCCCGTAGAGCGGCCCGTCGAAAAAGCCGGGCCACAGGTCGAGCAGGGCATGGCCGTCGGTCTCTGCCGACTTGTGCAGCGCGACGGTGACCTTCCAGCCGCCCTTGCGCAGTTTGGGCTGGAGTTGCGACAGCGTCCGCAAGTCGATGGCGAGATCGTGGATGTCCCATTGTTCGGCAAGGGCGCGGGACAGGCGTTCGAAGTCGCCGGTCGGCTCGTGCATGTCGGGCTCTTCCACCTCGACGTAATAGAGCCGCGTGGCCGGGTCCATCGTGACCGCCCGGACCGTCGCGGCCTTGCGCACGACCTGCCGGTGAACCTGGCTTTCGGGGGGCACATCGATGACGATGTCCTTCAGGATCTGCGCCTGACAGCCAAGCCGTCGCCCCGTCGGCAGGCCGCGCTTGTCGTCGTAACGCTGCTCGACCGCGTTCCATTCAGACAACGCGTCCTCGGCCACCGTCAGCCCGTGCTTGGAGAACTGGCCGTAGCCCGGCGTGACCTGGCACTTGGAACAGATACCGCGACCGCCGCAGACGGAATCGAGGTCGACCCCAAGTTGCCGGGCCGCGGTCAGCACCGGCGTACCTGCGGGGAATCGGCCCCGCTTGCCGGAGGGCGTGAAGATGACGAGGGGATCGTTGGACATGGTGTGCCTATCGCGTGCGTTGCCGGCAACATAGCGTCACCGATGGCGATGTTGAGCGTGCGAAACCGGCGTCCCTTGGCATTCGAACGACGAGCCAGATTTGTGCCATTCTATGGCCGGCTTATGGCCGCAGATCGCATCCAACCTGCCGCCGCTGCCTGACCCCTCCGGGATGTATGTTCATGAGTGTTGATTTCGGCGAGCCCACCCTCACGGGGCTCGTCATCCTGTTGTTCGCCGCGCTGCTGAGGTTCGGCTCGAAACTCTCCGACGCCGTCGTGTATCGACTTCAGGTCGTCCGGGGGCGCGCCGTCCTTCACATGCCGATCGTCGACCACCTGCCGAAGGGCGCCGACGTTGAGGAGCTGGAGACGATCGTCGGCGATCTCGTCCGCGCGCAGAACTGGACGCGACTGTCCGAGGTCCTGACGCTGCTGTCGCACCAGCCGGCGGATGCGACTGATGGCCGGCGGCTCTATGAAGTCGCGATGGCGCGCGCGGTTGCCTCGATCCGCTGGGCCGGGGGGCTGGCCGTGGTCCGCGACCGTCTCGCCCGGTACGAAGAGGCCGCGGCGGTCGGCGATCCGCAGCTCGAGGCGATACGTGCCCGCGCCCTGACCGAGGCTGTCCGCCTGGCCGGCGCGCAGCCTGCTTCCATCGCCGCGCGGGCTCTGCGGCGGAGCTGGGCGGAGGACATCGGGCAGCTGCTCGGTGCCTCACGCCAGCGGGTCTCGCGCGTTCCCGCGCTCGCCGAGGCAGCGTTTCATGCGGGGTGTGCGTTGCCGGGCGCGGAGGGCCGCGTTCCCGGGCGCTTCCAGGTCTGGCGCGATGCCGACGCCTGCGACCCGAGGTCCTGCATCGCCTATGCGCGGTGGCTCCGGCAGCATGGCACGGCGAGCGCGATCTCCGCCCACCTGACGGTGACGCACGCCGCAATCCGCTGGTTCGGCACCCCCGCGCCCTTCATCGAAACCGCGCTGGCGCTGGCGGGCGAGCGGCCGCTGAACCGGGTGCCGGGGCTCGATGTCGGCGCGCTGCTGGTCCGGCTCGCCGACATCGCCGACAGCCAGCCGGGACAGGTGCTCGCCAACCGCGTCGCGGCCAAGGCGCTCGCCGACGGGGACGAGCTGCTGGCACGGACGGTTCTGTCCCGCCACATCAGGATCATCGTCACGACCGAGTGGCCGGACGCGGACACTGTGCTCGCGCTCTACTGGCGCGCGACACAGGGCGCCAGGCCGGCCCTGCCGTCCCGCGACCTCCGCGACGACCCCTTCGTGAGAGGCGCGGTCTGAGGTCGTTTCGCCCTTTCTCCCCCTCCGGCTTCGTGCGATAGGGACGCGCCAAACGAAGCAATCCGAGGAGCAGACCCGTGGAGATTCGTGAGGCACTCACCTTTGATGATGTTCTGTTGGTTCCCGCGGCATCGTCGGTTCTACCCTCGACCGCTGATACGCGCACGAAGGTGACCCGCGAGATCGCACTCAACATCCCGCTGCTGTCGTCCGCGATGGACACGGTGACCGAGGCGAAGATGGCGATCATCATGGCCCAGTCCGGCGGGATGGGCGTCATTCACCGCAACCTCGACATCGCCACGCAGGCCGACGAGGTCCGGCAGGTGAAGCGCTTCGTTTCCGCCATAGTCTACAATCCGATCACGCTGACGCCCGACCAGACGCTCGCCGACGCGCGGGGTTTGATGGAGCGCTACAACGTCACCGGCTTCCCCGTCGTGGGTGAGGATGGTCGCGTCGTCGGCATAGTCACCAACCGCGACATGCGCTTCGCCGCGGATGACCGGACACCGGTCCGCGTCATGATGACCTCCGACAACCTCGCCATGCTGACCGAACCCGCCGACCTCGACGAGGCGCGCAGCCTGATGAAGGCCCGCCGGATCGAGAAGTTGCTGGTCGTCGACAAGGAAGGCCGGCTGACCGGTCTGCTCACCCTGAAGGACACCGAACAGGCCGTGCTCAACCCGACCGCCTGCAAGGATCGGCTCGGTCGGCTTCGGGTCGCCGCGGCGTCCACCGTCGGCGATGCGGGCTTCGAGCGGAGCCAGGCGCTCGTCGATGCCGGTGTCGACATGATCGTCATCGACACGGCGCACGGCCACTCGGAAGGTGTCGCCCGTGCCGTCGAGCGGGCGAAGACGCTGTCCAACGAAGTCCAGATCGTCGCCGGCAACGTCGCCACCGGAGAGGCCACGAAGGCGCTGATCGGGGCCGGCGCCGATGCGGTGAAGGTCGGGATCGGTCCGGGCTCCATCTGCACCACGCGCATGGTCGCCGGTGTCGGTGTGCCGCAGCTGACTGCCGTGATGGATTGCGCCGCCGCCGCGGGCGACGTGCCCGTGATCGCTGATGGCGGCATCAAGTTCTCCGGCGACTTCGCCAAGGCTATCGCCGCCGGCGCGTCCTGCGCGATGGTCGGCAGCATGATCGCCGGCACGGACGAAAGCCCGGGCGAGCTGATCCTCTACCAGGGCCGGACCTACAAATCCTACCGTGGCATGGGCAGCCTCGACGCGATGGCGCGCGGCTCGGCCGACCGCTACTTCCAGAAGGACGCGGCCACCGACAAGCTCGTCCCCGAGGGGATCGAGGGGCAGGTGCCCTACAAGGGCTCCGCCGGCACGGTGATCCACCAGCTCGTCGGCGGTCTCAGGGCGGCCATGGGCTATACCGGCTGCGCCACGGTCGAGGAGATGCGCAGCAACTGCACCTTCGTGAAGATCACCGGCGCCGGCCTCAAGGAAAGCCACGTGCACGACGTGCAGATCACCCGCGAAAGCCCGAACTACCGTATCGGCTGAGCCTTCGATATGCCCGACGGGCTTCGCGCTTGTGCCAAGATTGCGCGCTAGCCCGTCGTCATGACCTGAAACCCGCCAGACCGAGGAGGGACGAGGTGACGCCAGCCGCCCGTTTCGCAAGCGCGATCGAGATCCTGGACGCATGGCTCGGGGGCTCGTCGCTCGACGGTGCTTACCGGCATTGGTCACGTAACGCGCGCTATGCCGGCTCGTCCGACCGGGCCGCGATCCGCGACCTCGTGTTCGACGCCGTGCGGCGGCGGCGGTCCTACTCCGGGCTCGGCGGCACCGACACCGGGCGTGGTCTGATGATCGGTGCGCTCCGGGCCGCCGGCGTCTCCGTCTCTGATGTCTTCAACGGGCGCGGCCA
Source organism: Pelagovum pacificum (assembly GCF_016134045.1). Taxonomy (NCBI): domain Bacteria; kingdom Pseudomonadati; phylum Pseudomonadota; class Alphaproteobacteria; order Rhodobacterales; family Paracoccaceae; genus Pelagovum; species Pelagovum pacificum. The sequence goes on from NZ_CP065915.1 coordinate 1,720,303, forward strand.
TGCGCCTGCACCCCTGTCGCAGCCGGAGCTCGCCATCGACCGGGAGCTGACGCGGGCGGAGTGGCTCGACGTGCCGGACTGGCTGCTTCCGCGCTTCGAGGAGGCGCTTGGCGACCGCGCCGAAACTGTGATGCGTACACTCCGGGATCGCGCGCCGATCCACCTTCGGGTCAACACGCTCAACATCGACCGCGAGGACGTGATCGAACGGCTGTCCGAAGTCTCGATCAGCGCCGAGCCGCACCCGACGGTCGAAACCGCGATCACCGTGACCGAAGGCGCGCGCCGGCTGCCGCAGAGCGAGGTGATTGAAGAGGGCCTCGCCGAGCTTCAGGATGCCTCGTCCCAGGCCGTGATCGCACGGCTGGCCGGTCCTTCCGACAGCCGCATCCTCGATTATTGCGCCGGGGCAGGCGGGAAGTCCCTCGCGCTCTGCGACCTGTTCGATGCCGAGGTCCACGCGCACGATATCGACCCCGACCGGATGTCGGACCTGCCGGCGCGCGCGCAGCGGGCCGGAGTCGACATCGGCTACCGCACCACTGCCGAGCTGAAGGACGAAGCTCCCTACGACCTCGTGCTGTGCGACGCGCCCTGTTCGGGCAGCGGTACCTGGCGGCGTGACCCGGAAGGCAAATGGATGCTGACGCCCGACCGGCTTGCCGGGATCTGCGGCATCCAGTCGGAGATACTCGAGGACGTCGGCGCCAATGTCCGCCTTGGAGGTCGGCTCGCCTACGTGACCTGCTCCGTCTTCAAGGAAGAGAACGAGGATCGCGCGGCTGCCTTCCTCGCCGCGCACGAACGCTGGTCGCTGATCGACGAGCACCGCATCGACCCGAGCGAGACCGGCGACGGCTTCTATCTCGCCGTCTTCCAGCGGGGCCCGAGAACAACTTAAGGTTGCATTTGCCTCCTTCACCCCTATAGTCGGCATGTCTTAGGGGGACGGTAAGAATCTTCCTGTCGACTACGACCTGGGTCGAATCGGAAGGAGAGGGCAGTGACGCCGGCGCGTTCGGGAAAACTTCTGCCGAGGGATGGCGTCGAAAGCGGCGTCGACATGCGTCCATGGATCGTGATGCTGATTGCCATCGGTGTGCTGGTCACCGGCGCGCTGACTGCTGATCCGACCTATGCCGCAGGGCTGCGTCTTGTCGGCTGGGCGCTTCTGGTGACTGGTCTCGCCGGGTATCTCTGGCTGCTATACACACGCCACGGGCACGCCATCCGCCTCCGGGCGGCGGGGGAGCTCATCCGTAATGACACGCAGGTCGCCTTCGTCACGAACGAGGCGGGCGATATCCGCGAGCGCAACCTCGCGGCCCGCACGCGTTTCCACGACCCCTTCGTCGACACGCTCGGTTTCGTTCTGACCGATATCTTCGCCAACCCCGGCGCCGTCCTGTTCCGGATGCAGAGCCGGGCCCAGTCCACCGGCTTCGCGTCCGAGGATATCGTGACCCGCGCCGGTGCTGTCCGTCTCACCGTCCAGCGCATGGGGGAGGACATCTTCCTCTGGCGCCTGCTGGAAGAGGGGGAGCGTCAGCCGGCGGCACGGGGCGGCGACGCGCTGACCCTTCCGATGCTCACCGCCGGGCCGAGCGGGACGATCCTCTACATGAACGAGGCCTTCCGCCGGTTGATGGGCGGGCGGGTAAAGTCGCTCGACGCGGTATTCAGCGAGCTGCCCCTCGTCTCTGGCCGCCGCCACCGCGTGATGGGCGTCGACGGTCCGGTTCACTGCATCGTCGCCGAAGTGCAGGGCAGTGGTGGCAGGCGCGAGGTCTATCTCATCCCCGGCGAGGGCGAGGCACCCGACCGCGCCGGTCCTGGCTGGGACGCGATCGAGGAGATGCCGGTCCCTCTGCTGAAAGTGGCGGTCGGGGGTGAGATACTCGAAGCCAACCGGCAGGCCCGCGATCTGCTGCATGCCGACATGGGACGGGACCCGCGCCTCGGCGACCTTCTCGACGGGCTGGGCCGTCCGATTGCCGAGTGGCTGCGCGATGCGGCCCGCACCACACAGCGCACGACGGAGCCGGAGTTCCTGCGGATCACCAATGCACCGAGCGAGCGGTTCGTGCAGGTCGCTCTTAACCCGGCCGGACCGGAGGGGGAGCGTCATCTGATTATCGTCCTGAAGGACGTGACCGAGTTCAAATCGCTCGAGGCCCAGTTCGTCCAAAGCCAGAAGATGCAGGCCATCGGTCAGCTTGCCGGCGGGGTCGCGCATGATTTCAACAACCTGCTGACCGCGATTTCGGGCCATTGCGATCTGCTTCTGCTGCGCCACGATCAGGGTGACCCGGACTATTCCGACCTGGTGCAGATTCACCAGAACGCCAACCGCGCGGCGAGCCTTGTCGGACAGCTGCTTGCCTTCTCCCGCAAGCAGAACCTGCGCCCGCAACATCTCGACCTGCGCGATACGCTGTCGGACCTGACCCATCTGCTCAACCGGCTGGTCGGCGAACGCATCACGCTGTCCCTGAGCCATGACCCCGGTCTGAGCCCGATCCGTGGCGACAAGCGACAGCTGGAGCAGGTGTTGATGAACCTCGTCGTCAATGCCCGCGACGCGATGCCGGCGGGCGGCGAGATCCGGATCTGGACGGAGAATTTCTCGATCGCCGATCAGTTGGAACGCGACCGCGCGACCGTGCCGCCCGGCGATTACGTCGCGCTCCATGTCGCCGACGCCGGGATCGGCATTCCGCCTGAGATGCGCGCGAAGATCTTCGAACCCTTCTACACGACGAAGGAGTCGGGTGACGGCACCGGCCTTGGCCTCTCGACGGTCTACGGCATCGTGAAACAGACGGGGGGCTATATCTTCGTCGACAGCGAAGAAGGGAAGGGGACGACCTTCACGCTCTACTTCCCCGCCCGCGATGACGGGCCCGAGAAATTCACGACCGGTGCATTGCCCGGTCCGGACGTGGCGCCGGCCGAGCCGCAGGTCGATGACGACGCCGTGGTGCTTCTGGTCGAGGACGAGGCCCCGGTCCGGGCCTTCGCTTCGCGCGCGCTTCGGTTGCGTGGGTATACCGTCCTCGAAGCGAGCTGTGCGGAAGATGCGCTCGACATGCTGTCCGACGCGGCGCTGAAGGTCGACATCTTCGTCACGGACGTCGTTATGCCCGGCAAGAACGGCCCGACCTGGGTGCGCGAGGCCCTCGGCAACCGGCCCGACACGCGCGTGGTCTTCGTCTCGGGCTATGCCGAGGAATCGATCGCCGAGAACCAGACCCGGATCCCGAACTCCGTCTTCCTGCCGAAGCCCTTCTCCCTCACCGAACTGACGACGACGGTACGGCAGCAATTGCATTGATGGCAGCGTTGCCGTGCGGGCCGATGCAAGCGCAACTCACCCAAACATCCTGTTAAACATAAAAAAAGCCGGGCCAAAGGCCCGGCGAAGTCCAACAGGGAGGTATGAAGATGATGGCGCTGCGCGTCACCGCCTTCGAGAGATGAAATAGGAGGCAATATGTGAACGATCAAGTTCGATTTGGCCGCCGCGCTCACAAACCGGCCATGCGTTGCCGACATGTCTCAGGACGCTCGGCAAGGAATTTCGGTCTCAACCCTGTTGATACGGGGTGAATTCCGCCCGAACTCAACTCGCCGGGTGAAGCCGCGACAACTCGCAGGGTGGGCGCGGTCGCCTTTGCATCCCCGACGCCGGCGACCCGAGCTGACCGCGCCAGAATGCGAATGCCGAGGCTGCGTCGGATCCGGCCGGGCAACGTCCGAATCGACAGACAGCTAACCGGCCGGGTCAGGAGGCCAGCGCCTCACGCAACTTGCTGCGGTGGGCGATGATCTCTTCCTGCACGAAATCACGGAACGCCCCGATCCGCTTCGACTGGCGCAGCTCTTCCGGGTAGGCAAGGAAGACCGGCACTTCGGCGCTTTCCACTTCGGGCAGGACCCGGACGAGGTCCGGGAAATCCTCGACGACGTAGTCCGGCAGAATGCCGACGCCGAGGTGGTTGTTCACCGCCTGCAACACCCCGAAATAGTTGTTCACGGTCAGCAGGCTGGGCAGATCATGCGACAGCAGGTGCTGCGTCAGGGAGGTCGACGCCGAAACCTGCGCGCTGCCCGGGTTCTGACAGACGAGCCGGTGATCGCGCAGATCCTCCATCGTCTCGACCGGACGCCGGTCGGCGAGGTAGGTCTGCGAAGCATAGAGCCGCATGTGCACCGACATCAGCCGCTTGCGGATCAGATCGGCCTGGCTCGGCTCCTTCATGCGGATCGCGACGTCGGCTTCGCGCATCGGCAGGTCGAGCACACGTTCCTCCAGCATCAGGTCGATGCGCAGATCCGGGTAGCGTTCGTAGAACTTCACCAGCCGCGGGGCGAGCCAGAGCGTGCCGAAGCCGATCGTCGTCGTGACCTTGAGGTCGCCGAAGACCTCTTCCTCTGAATCCCGGATCCGGGCGGAGGCTGCCTCCAGCCGCTTGTTCATCGACTTGGTCGCATCGAACAGCAGCTCGCCCTGCTCCGTCAGGATCAGACCGCGGGCGTGGCGATGGAACAGGGTCGTGTTCAGGCTCTCCTCGAGCGCGCGAATCTGGCGCGACACGGCGGACTGGCTGAGGTGCAGCGTGTCACCGGCGGCCGTGAGGCTGCCGGCATCCGCGACCGCGTGGAATATGCGTAGTTTGTCCCAATCCATGGGTGCTGTACTTGCCATGCGTTTTTGAACTTTCCGGAGCCAGTATCTAAATCAATTCGGCAATGAAATGACACTCCCGCACTAAGTATTCCTCAAAAGCGCGACAATCCGGCGTCAGATGTGACCGAACGTAACGAAAGATTGCGCTGCCGATCGGCTCTCCCTCGCAACAGATTGCACTTCTTTTATGCGAAGTGTCGGCATATTTGTTGGAAAACGTCAGGGTGAGGACATGGCAGAGCGTCACGTCGCCAAGGACATCACTTACGCCACCTCGGCAACGACGAGGTCGGGCCGGGCCATGATCCGCGTGATGGAGAATGCCACCGGGCGCTTGTCCCTTATTCGCAAGGCGCGCGGCTACGACCTCGAAGTCGCGAGCGGTGCCGATTTCTGGCAGGTCATCACCGAACGTTACGGCCTGACGCTCGACGTCATGGGTGGCACGCTCGACAGCATTCCGCGCACCGGTCCGCTGATCGTGGTCGCCAACCATCCGTACGGCGTGCTCGACGGGCTGATGATGGGACGGATCCTGTCGGAGCGGCGGGGCGGCGATTTCCGGGTTCTCGCCCACCAGATTTTCCGCAAGTCGCCGGACCTCGAACGGGTGATCCTGCCGATCTCCTTCGACGAGACGAAAGAGGCCGCGCGCCTGAACCTCGAGACGCGGGCGAATGCGCTGTCCTACCTCTCGCAAGGCGGCGCGATCGGGATCTTTCCGGGCGGCACCGTCTCGACCTCGGTGAAGCCGTTCACGCCACCGATGGACCCCGGCTGGCGGACCTTCACGGCCAAGATGATCGCCCGCTCTGAGGCGACGGTCGTCCCGGTCTTCTTCGAGGGCGCGAACAGCCGGCTGTTCCAGATCGCGAGCCACGTCCACACGACGCTGCGGATGGCGATGCTGATCCGCGAGTTCAAGCGCCGCGCCGGCACGCCGGTCCGGGTGGTCATCGGCGAGCCGGTCGACCGGGCCGAACTTCTGGCCCGACGCTCGGAGCCGAAAGCACTGATGGAATACCTGCGGCAATCGACCTACGCCCTTTCGCCGCGTCCGATCCGCTACGGTATGGGCTTCGAGTTCGAAGACAAGTACAAGTCGCGGACGACAGAGGCGCAGAAGGGCAGATCGAAGGATGGCCGTAGGTATCTTTGACAGCGGGCTCGGCGGGCTCACGGTTCTCGACGCGGTGCAGAAGCGCCTGCCGGAGGTTCCGTTCGTCTATCTCGCGGATTCGGCGCATGCGCCTTACGGCGTGCGCGACGCGCAGGACATCTATGAGCTGACGACCGCCTGCGTCGCCCGCCTGTTCGAGGCGGACTGCGACCTCGTCATCCTCGCCTGCAACACGGCGTCCGCTGCTGCGCTGCGCCGGATGCAGGAAAACTGGCTCCCGCCCGGCAAGCGGGTGCTCGGTGTGTTCGTGCCGCTGATCGAGGCGCTGACCGAGCGGCAGTGGGGCGACAACTCGCCGCCGCGCGAAGTGGCGGTGAAGCATGTCGCGCTGTTTGCCACGCCCGCCACGGTATCGAGCCGCGCGTTCCAGCGGGAGCTCGCCTTCCGCGCGATCGGCGTGGATGTCGAGGCGCAGGCCTGCGGCGGCGTGGTCGACGCGATCGAGGACGGCGACATGATCCTTGCCGAAGCTCTGGTGCGCAGCCATGTCGACGCGCTGCTGCGCAAGATGCCGAGCCCCGATGCGGCCGTGCTCGGCTGCACGCACTACCCGCTGGTCGCCGAGGTGTTCCAGGACGCGCTCGGGCCCGACGTGAAGGTCTTCAGCCAGGCCAACCTTGTGGCCGAGAGCCTCGCCGACTACCTCGGCCGGCGACCGGAGATGCTGGGATCAGGCACGGAGAGTGCCTATCTGACCACCGGGGACCCCAAGCGCTTCGGCAATCACGCCACGACGTTCCTGCGACGCAAGATCACGTTCGAGGCCGCCTGAGCCCCGATGATCCCGGTCCCGACGGGACCCGACCAGACCTTACGAGGCCCCGCGCGGGCCAGCGCTACGGATAACAATATGACTGCAAAAATCGCGATTCTCGGGGCATCGGGCTATACGGGGGCCGAACTCGTCCGCCTGATCGCCACACATCCCGGCATGGAGATTGCCGCGCTTTCGGGGAATTCGAAGGCAGGGATGGAGATGGCGCAGGTCTTCCCGCATCTGCGCCACCTGGACCTTCCGCGGTTGACGACGATCGAGGAGATGTCCTTTGACGGTATCGACCTCGTCTTCTGTGCGCTCCCCCACGCGACCAGCCAGGCAGTCATCAGCGAGCTGCCGCGGACGCTCAAGATCGTCGACCTCTCCGCCGACTTCCGCCTGCGCGATCCGGCGGACTACGAGAAATGGTATGGCAAGCCACACGCTGCCGTGGAAATGCAGAAAGAGGCCGTCTACGGCCTGACCGAGTTCTACCGGGACGATATCGCGGGTGCGCGACTGGTGGCGGGCACCGGCTGCAACGCCGCAACCGGGCAATATGCGCTGCGCCCGCTGATCGAGGCGGGAGTCATCGACCTCGACCGGATCGTGATCGACCTGAAGGCGGCCGTCTCCGGGGCCGGGCGGTCTCTGAAGGAGAACCTGCTGCACGCGGAGCTGTCGGAAGGCGCGCACGGCTATTCGGTCGGCGGGGTGCATCGCCACCTCGGTGAGTTCGACCAGGAATTCTCCGCCATCGCGGGCCGGCCGGTGCAGGTCCAGTTCACACCGCATCTGATCCCGGCGAACCGGGGGATCCTTGCCACCGTCTATGTCGACGGCGAGGCGGATGCGGTGCACGCCGCGCTGGCGGACCGATACGCGTCGGAAGAGTTCATTCTTGTCCTGCCTCAAGGCGAGCACCCCTCGATCCGGCATATCCGGGGCTCGAACTATTGCCACATCGGGGTCGTGGCGGACCGCATCGCCGGACGCTCGATCGTGATCGCGACGCTCGACAACCTCGCCAAGGGATCGTCGGGACAGGCGTTGCAGAACGCGAACCTGATGCTGGGGCTGGACGAGGGTGAGGGGCTGCGCCTCGCGCCGGTGTTCCCGTAAGGGCGCCTGATCCAGCGGTGCGCGCCTTGCGGCGCGCGCAGGATGTCCCGGCCTGACGGCCGGCGGGGAGGGGGCGCTGCCCCCGTCGCCTTGAGGCGACTCCCCCGGAATATTTGCCGGCCCGAAGAAGCAGGGGCCATCGAGAGGATGCCACGATGCGTTCGCTGAAGAAGAAAAGACGGGTTCAGGTCATCGTCCTGACGTTCGTCGCGCTCGCCGGAGCGACGGCGCTGATCGGCTATGGCATGCGCGACGGGATCAACTTCTTCCGCGCACCGTCCGAAGTCGTGGCGGCGCCGCCTGAGTCCGAGGAAGTCTTCCGGCTTGGCGGGCTGGTGGTCGAGGGATCTCTGGTGCGCGACGAGGGCGAGACGGTGCGGTTCGAGGTCTCTGACGGCGGCGCGACGATCCCGGTCGTCTATACCGGGATCCTGCCGGACCTGTTCGAAGAGAACCAAGGCATGATCGGGCAGGGGCGCTACGTCGACGGCACCTTTGAAGCGCAGGAAATCCTCGCCAAGCACGACGAGAATTACGAGCCCAAGGAAATCCGCGAGGCGCTCGAGGGCGCGCGCGGGGCAACGAACGGTGAGGCAGTCACGAATTAACCGTCATCAGGCAGGGTTGCCGCGGGTTTCAGCGGGGGCTGCCATGAAGACGGTACGGGACATTGCGGTCGAGATCGTGGCGCGGGAGGGCGGCTACGTGAACGACCCGGACGATCCGGGCGGGCCGACCAAGCACGGCGTGACGATCCACACGATGCGTCGCCTCGGGCTCGACCTCGACGGGGACGGCGCGATCACGGCAGGCGACGTGCGGCGTCTGACCCCGGAGCAGGCGGCGGAGATTTTCGAGCGGCACTATTTCCACGGGCCCCGGATCGGCGAGCTGCCCGGTCCACTTCAGGCCTCCGTGTTCGACATGTATGTCAATGCGGGTGCCAGCGCGGTGCGCATCCTGCAGCGCTTGTTCCGCCAGATGCGTATGGAGATCGCCATTGACGGCATCATCGGCCCCCAGACGATCAGGGCGGCGGCCCGGGCCATCGCGGCGGCGCCGGATCACCTTGTCGATGCCTACGGGATCGCGCGGCGCAACTACTACTACGGCCTCGCCGACAATCGCCCGGCCCTGCGCAAGTATGCGCGTCGGCGAGATGGCGGGAAGGGCGGCTGGATCCGCCGGGCGGAGGAGTTCATCTCGCCCCGGTTTCACCTGACGGACGCCCAGCACCGGGCGCGGGTGGCCGCATGGGACTGATATCGAAGGGCATGGACGTGATGTTCGGCGACGGGCGCAATGTCGTGGCCGACACCGTCGGCATCTTCCGCGAATCCGCCGAGAATGCCGGTGCCCGGGAGGCGGCGATGAAGGATGCCGCGCTCGGCCAGTTCGCCGCGGAGTTCGCACGTCCGCGCAAGGGGCTGTTCGACCGGGTGATCGACGGGCTCAACCGGCTGCCGCGTCCGCTTCTGGCCTTCGGGACGATCGGCCTTTTCATCGTCGCCATGGTCGATCCGATCTGGTTCTCCGGCCGGATGCAGGGGCTAGCGCTGGTGCCGGAGCCGCTCTGGTGGCTGATGGGCGCGATCGTCAGCTTCTATTTCGGCGCGCGCCACCAGGCGAAGGGGCAGGAGTTCCAGGCGTCCGTGGTCGAGAGCGCCGCCCGGGCGGGGACGGTTCAGCAGAGCATCCGCGCCCTGCGCCAGATGGAGGACGCGCCGGAGCAGCCTGCCACGCCGGGCGAGCCGAACCCGGCGCTCGAGGAATGGTGGCAGGCCCGATGACCGACTGGGCGACACAGGCCGAGCGGCGGATCGGGACGCTCGAGACGCGCAGCGCGGTCGAGGACGTCCACCGCGAGAATGTCGAGAAGCGCCTGACGGAGATCGAGGACACGCTCAAGTGGCTGGTCCGGCTGGTGATCGGCGCACTTCTGACCGCCGGAGTGGCGTTGATCGTCGGCGGGCCGCTGGCGGGCTGAGGCGATGCGTCTCGCCCGCTTGTGATTGCCGCCTGCCGTGCTGCTGCGGTAGGACGGGACCATGCTTACAGAACTCGGCCATTTCGCACTCGTCCTCGGTTTCGGCCTCGCGCTGGTGCAGATGGTCGTGCCCCTGATCGGCGCCCACAAGGGCTGGCGCGGCTGGATGGCGATCGGCGATCCGGCGGCGGTCAGCCAGCTGATCCTCGTCGGCTTCTCCTTCGCCACGCTGGTGCATGCCTTCGTCGTCTCCGACTTCTCGCTGCGGCTGGTCTACGAGAACAGCCACTCGGCCAAGCCGATGATTTACAAGATCGCGGGAACCTGGGGGAACCACGAGGGCTCGATGCTCCTGTGGCTGCTGATCCTCGTGCTGTTCGGCGGCGCGGCGTCGCTGTTCGGGGGCAACCTGCCGGCGACACTCAAGGCTAGGGTGCTGGCGGTGCAGGCGTCCGTCTCCGTCGCCTTCTATGCCTTCATCCTCTTCACTTCGAACCCGTTCCTGCGGCTGGCGGTGCCGCCGCTCGACGGGCAGGACCTGAACCCGCTGCTGCAGGACCCGGGGCTCGCGTTCCATCCGCCGTTCCTCTACCTCGGCTATGTCGGGCTATCGATGGCGTTCTCCTTCGCGGTCGCCGCCCTGATCGAGGGAAAGGTCGACGCCGCCTGGGCACGGTGGGTGCGGCCCTGGACCCTTGCGGCGTGGGTGTTCCTGACCGTTGGCATCGCGCTCGGCTCGTGGTGGGCCTACTATGAGCTCGGCTGGGGCGGTTTCTGGTTCTGGGATCCGGTCGAGAATGCCTCTTTCATGCCGTGGCTCCTGGCAGCGGCACTGCTTCATTCGGCAATCGTTGTCGAAAAGCGCGAGGCGTTGAAGAGCTGGACCATCCTGCTCGCCATCCTCGCCTTCGGGTTCTCGCTGCTCGGCACCTTCATCGTGCGCTCGGGGGTGCTGACCTCGGTCCATTCCTTCGCGTCCGACCCCACGCGCGGGGTCTTCATCCTCGCCATTCTCGGCGTCTTCACGGGTGGCAGCCTCGTGCTCTTCACGATGCGGGCCGGCGCAATGGAAGCGAAAGGCCTGTTCGGGATGGTCAGCCGGGAAAGCGCGCTGGTGCTGAACAACGTGCTGCTGGCGGTTGCGACCTTCGTCGTCTTCATCGGGACGATCTGGCCGCTGCTGGCGGAGATGGTGTTCCAGCGGACGCTCTCCGTCGGGCCGCCGTTCTTCGACGCGGCCTTCACGCCCTTCTTCGTGGGCCTCGCCGTGATCCTGCCGGTCGGCGGCATGCTGGCGTGGAAGCGGGGCAAGATCGGCCGGGCGATGCGTCCGCTGATCCCGGCGCTGGCGCTGGCGCTTGCGGCGCTGCTGCTTGGCTATGCGCTCGGGACCGGGCGGTCGGCGGTTGGCCCGATTGGCGTGATGCTCGGCACCTGGGTCGTCGCGGGCGCCGCGATCGACCTGTGGACCCGAACGGGACGCGGCCCTGTCGCGGGCCGCGTCGGCCGGTTGCGCCGCCTGCCGCGCGCGGACTGGGGCAAGGCGGTCGCGCATTCGGGCCTCGGGATCACCATCCTGGGCATCGCCGCGATCACCGCCTGGCAGCAGGAGGACATCCGCGTCGCCAACCTGGGCGAGCCGTTCGATGTCGGCGCCTACGAGGTGACCCTGCAAGCCGTCGATGAAGTCGAGGGCCCGAACTACCTCAGCACCATGGCCACCATCACGATGGACAGGGGCGGGCGCACCGTCGCCACCCTGACCCCCGAGCGTCGGCGCTACCCGGTCGCGGGCATGCCGACGACCGAGGCCGCGATTCATAACGGCTTCCTGCGCGATCTTTACGTCGTGATCGGGGAGCCGCAGGCGAGCGGCGGCTGGGCAGTGCGCACCTACATCAAGCCTTTCGCCAACTGGATCTGGGGTGGCGCCATCCTGATGGGGCTCGGCGGGATGATCTCGCTCTCCGACCGGCGGTTGCGAGTCGCAGCGGGGGCCGCGAAGTCGAAATCGACGGCGGTGCCGGCGGAATGACGCGGCTCCTGATCCTCGTGCTGCTGTTCCTGCCGATGGTCGCCGGCGCAGTCACTCCGGACGAGATGCTGGAGGATCCGGCCCTTGAGGCGCGGGCGCGCGAGATCAGCCAGGGACTGCGCTGCCCCGTCTGTCAGAACGAGAGTATCGACGAATCGAACGCCGAACTCGCCCATGACCTGCGCGTCCTGTTGCGGGAGCGCCTCGTCGCCGGAGATAGCGACGAGGAGGCGGTGCAATATATCGTTGACCGCTACGGCGAGTTCGTGCTGCTGCGACCCACCGCAAGCGGCATCAACCTGATCCTCTGGCTGGCCGGCCCGATCCTTCTTATCCTCGCCTTGTCAGTGGGTTACATGGCAGTCCGGGCGCGAAGCCGGTCCGCGCCACAGGCCGATCTGACGGACGAGGAACAGGCCCGCCTGAAAGAACTCACCGGCGGCTGATCGAGCACGCGCGTCGATTGACGTCCCGTTCCCCTTCCTTGAACTCAACGGTTCACTAAGTTCCCCTTGGGACCCGCAGGAAAGGGATGGTCATGGAGTACGAAACGATCCGCTACAACGTGGATGGCGGCATCGCTGTGATCCGGATGAACCGGACCAAGGTGATGAACGCGCTCAATTCACAGATGCGGGCCGAGATCACCCACGCGGTCGGCGCGGCCCAGAAAGAGGCGCGCGTCATCGTACTGACCGGGTCGGGCAACGCATTCTGCTCGGGTCAGGACCTCGGTGACGGACGGGCCTCGAACCTCGACCTCGAACGGACGCTGCGCGACGAATACATGCCGATGCTGCGCGCCATCATCGACAGCCAGGTGCCGGTGATTGCCGCCGTGAACGGCGCTGCTGCCGGGGCCGGGGCCAACCTCGCGCTGGTCGCCGACGTCGTGATCGCCACGGAATCCGCTTACTTCGTTCAGGCGTTCAGCCGCATCGGCCTGATCCCCGATGCCGGTGGCACCTGGTTTCTGCCGCGCCAGATCGGCCATGCCAAGGCGCTCGGCAGCATTCTCTTCGCAGAGCCGATCACCGCCCGGCAGGCGGCGGAGTGGGGCATGATCTGGGAAGCAGTCGAGGATGACCGCTTCAATGATCACTGGGCGACCCGGGCGGCGCAACTCGCCAGCGGACCGACCGAGGCCTACCGCCATGCCCGCACGGCACTGCGCGAATCCTTCGACAATACGCTGGACGAGCAACTCGCACTCGAATCGCGTCTTCAGGGGGCCTGCGGCCAGACCCGTGACTTCCGCGAGGGTGTGGTCGCATTCCTCGAAAAGCGTCCGGCGGTGTTCGAGGGCCGGTGAGAGCATTCGTTTCCATCGACCTCCCGCCTGAGGAGACGGCGATCCTCGCGGCTCTGCAGGAGCGGCTGCCTTTCGGGCGGCGCGCCGATCCGGATACCTTCCACGTCACGCTTGCCTTTCTGGGTGAGGACGTGGCGGAGGAGGCCGTCGAGACGCTGCATGAAGAGCTGATCGCTCTGCGCCTGCCGGATTTCCCGCTGGAGGTGCAGGGAGTCTCGACGCTCGGCGCGCCAGCGGTGCTGATGGCCGATGTCATCGCCTCCGATCCGCTGGTGACCTTGCACGCTCGTGTTGCCTCTGCCTGCCGGCGCGCGGGGATCACGCTGGACCGCCGGCGGTTCCGCCCGCACGTGACGCTTGCCCGGTTTCGGCGCGATCTGTCGGCCCACGACCTCGACCGGCTGACCCGGTTCCTCGAGTCCGAGGCGCGCTTCCGCCTCGACCCGTTCAACGCGGGCAGCTTCGCGCTCTGGCAGTCGATGCTGACCCATGATGGGCCGGTGCACGAGGAGCTCGCCCGCTACCCTCTGGCGCGCTGATCGGCCGGGCGGGGCAGGGCGAAATAGACCGAATCCGTCCAGACCCCATCGACGCAATAGGTGTTCCGCGCCGTGCCCGTCTCGCGAAAGCCGAGCGCACGCAGACACCCGACCGAGGCCTCGTTCTTCGGATCGGCATCCGCCGTCAGCATCGGTGCGTCGCTGACCTGCCAGATATGCGGGACGATCGCCATCATCGCCTCCCTGACATAGCCTTTCCGCCAGTGATCGGGATGCAGGATGAAGCCGATCTCGTAAGGTCGCCACATCCCCGCATTGCCGATGGCGACGCCATCTAGATCGAGCACGAAGTAGGTGAGAGGCGGTTCAGACGCGAGCTGCCTCTCCAGCCGCTCCAGCGTCTTGTCACGCGTCCGGTCGGGCGGCGAGGACCAGAATTCCATCGCGCGCGCATTGCCGTAGATCGCGTGAAGGTCGTCGAGATCGCCCGGCCGCGCCTTGCGCAGCAGCAGCCGGGCGGTCTTCAGCATCAGCGCTTTTCGATGTCCACGTAGTCGCGCGCCGTCTCACCGAGGTAGAGCTGGCGGGGACGACCGATCTTGAGCTGCGGATCGGCGAGTTGCTCTTTCCACTGGCTGACCCAGCCGACCGTGCGCGACAGCGCGAAGATCGGCGTGAACATGGCCGTCGGGAAGCCCATCGCTTCAAGGATGATGCCGGAGTAGAAGTCGACGTTCGGGAACAGCTTGCGCTGCACGAAGTAATCGTCCTCCAGCGCGGCCTTCTCGAGATCCTTGGCGACCTGCAGGATCGGGTTGTCCTCGACGCCGAGCAGGTCGAGCACCTCGTCGGCGCTCTCCTTCATCACCTTCGCGCGCGGGTCGAAGTTCTTGTAGACCCGGTGGCCGAAGCCCATCAGGCGGAACGGATCGTCCTTGTCCTTGGCGCGGGCGAGGTATTCCGGAATACGATCCGGTGTGCCGATCTCGCGCAGCATCTCGAGGCACGCCTGGTTGGCACCGCCATGCGCGGGCCCCCAGAGACAGGCAATACCGGCTGCGATGCAGGCGAAGGGGTTGGCACCGGAGGAGGAGGCAAGCCGCACCGTCGAGGTGGAAGCGTTCTGCTCGTGGTCGGCATGCAGGGTAAAGATCCGGTCCATCGCGCGGGCAAGGATCGGGTTCACCTTGTATTCCTCGGCCGGCACGCTGAAGCACATGTTCAGGAAGTTCTCGGCGTAGGTCAGGTCGTTCCTCGGATAGACGAAAGGCTGGCCGACCGAATACTTGTAGGCCCAGGCCGCGATCGTCGGCATCTTGGCGATCAGCCGGATCGAGGCGACCTCGCGCTGGTGCGAATCCGCGATGTCGGTGGAATCGTGGTAGAAGGCGGCCATCGCGCCGACCACGCCCACCATGATCGCCATCGGGTGCGCGTCCCGGCGGAAGCCACGGAAGAAGTAGACCATCTGTTCGTGCAGCATCGTGTGATGCGTGACGAGATATTCGAACTCTTCCATCTGCTCGGCCGAGGGGAGTTCCCCGTACAGCAGCAGGTAGCAGACCTCGAGGTAGTTGGACTTCGACGCGAGCTGGTCGATCGGGTAGCCGCGGTGCAGCAGCTCGCCCTTGTCACCGTCGATGAAGGTGATCGTGCTGTCGCACGACGCGGTCGAGGTGAAGCCCGGGTCATAGGTGAAGACACCCGCCTGCCCGTAGAGCTTGCGAATGTCGAGAACGTCGGGACCAGCGGTCGGCGAATGAATGGGCAGGTCGTACTCCTGCCCGTCGATCGTCAGTTTCGCTTGGCGGTTGTCGTCGGCCATGGTCATCCCCTTCCTGAGACGCCGCCGACGGTCGTCGGACGGCGGAGTTTTCTCCGTTCGAAACCGGCTATCGTCGTTATATGACGAAAAGGTTTCAGGCGGCCTGATCCTCGAGCCGGGATATGGTTTCTTCTTTCCCCAGCACCAGCATCATGTCGAAGACCGACGGCGAAACCGAACGCCCCGCCAGTGTCGCGCGCAGCGGCCCGGCAAGTTTGCCAAGCTTCAGCCCGTGGTCCTCGGCAACCGAGGACACAATGGCCTCCAATTCGTCCCGCGTCCAGCCGGCAGTTTGCAGTCGCGGCGTCAGATCAGCGATCATGGCGCGCGCCGTGTCGTCCAGTTGGGCGGCGGACTTCTCATCCGGTTCGATCGGCCTATTGCTAAGCACAAAATGCGCCTTTTCAATAAGTTCCGGGAAGGTCTTCGCGCGTTCCTTGAGGCAATACATCGCCCTCGCCAGCCCATCCCTCTGTGCGTCCGTCAACGGGGGAGCCTGCGTCGCCGCAAGATAGCCTTCGAGCTCTTGCAGCAGTGCAGCATCGTCGGCCACGGCGATATGCTGGCCGCAGATGTTCTCCAGCTTCTTGAAATCGAAGCGCGCGGGGCTCTTGCCGATGCCGTCGAGGTCGAACCACTCCCGCGCCTGCGCGTCCGTGAAGAACTCGTCGTCGCCGTGGCTCCAGCCGAGCCGCGTCAGGTAGTTGCGCATCCCCGCGGCCGGATAGCCGAGCGCCTGGTACTCCGCCGCGCCCGTCGCGCCATGGCGCTTGGACAGCTTCTTGCCGTCGGGGCCGAAGATCAGCGGAATGTGCGCCATCACCGGCACGTCCCACGCCATCGCCTTGTAGATCAGCGTCTGACGGATCGAGTTCGCGAGGTGATCGTCGCCCCGGATCACGTGCGTGACCTCCATGTCATGGTCATCGACCACCACCGCCAGCATATAGACCGGCGTCCCGTCGGAGCGCAGAAGCACGAGGTCGTCGACCTGATCGTTCTTCCAGGTCACGTCACCCTGCACGGCGTCGGGCACAGTCGTCTCACCGTCGCGCGGCACGCGGAGGCGGATCACGTAGGGCGCATCCGGATGTTGCGCCTCGGGAATGTCGCGCCAGGGCGAGCGGAACAGCGTCGACTTGCCGTCCGCCTTGGCCTGTTCGCGAAACGCCTCGATCTCGTCCTGGGTCGAGAAACACTTGAAGGCCCGGCCGTTCGCCAGCAGCTCTTCGGCGACCTCGCGGTGCCGCTCGGCGCGGCTGGCCTGGCTGACCGGCTCGCCGTCCCAGTCGAGGCCGAGCCACGTCAGCCCGTCGAGGATCGCCTGCGCGTTCTCGGGGGTGGAGCGTGCCTTGTCGGTATCTTCGATCCGCAGCAGGAACTTGCCGCCCTTGGCGCGGGCATAGAGCCAGTTGAACAGCGCCGTGCGGGCGCCGCCGATGTGCAGCGCACCGGTCGGAGAGGGGGCGAAGCGGGTGACGACCATCGGTTCCGTTTACCTTCCACTAGCATTTCTGTGGTTTCGAGGCGGGGATACTTGGGCCACGGGGCGAGGACAAGTGCGGGCCGTCGCGAGCATCGAAGCCGTTCTGCTGGCGCAGCGCGGCCACCTGTTCGGCTGGGTGCCGGTCTGCCTCGGCACCGGCATCGGCCTGTACTTCTGGCTGAAGGTCGAGCCGACCCTTGGCGTCTATCTCGTCCTTCTCGTCATCAGCGGGCTTGCCCTGCTTTTCTCGAAGGTCGTCGGGGCCGCCATCGGACCGATCGCTGTCGGCGCCGCTCTGATCGGGATCGGCGTCACGCTCGGCGGCGCGCGGGCGCATTTCGTGGCCGAACCGGTGCTCGGCTGGCGCTACTATGGACCGGTGGAGGGCAGGGTGGTCGCCATCGACCGCTCCGCCTCCGACGCGGTGCGGCTGACGCTGGATCAGGTTCGGCTCGAAGACATCGCGCGGGAGCGAACGCCGGCGCGGGTTCGGATGTCTCTTCATGGTGACCAGGGCTTTATCGAGCCCCGGCCCGGCATGGTCGTCATCCTGACCGGGCATCTCTCGCCGCCGGCCGGCCCGGTAGAACCCGGAGGCTTCGACTTCCGCCGCCACGCGTGGTTCGACCGGCTCGGCGGCATCGGCTACACCCGCACCCCCGTGCTGGAACTCAAGGACGCAGATCGGGTGCCGTGGGTCGCCCGACAGCGTACCCGCCTGTCCGCCGCGATCCGAGCGCGCGTCGATGGGGACGCCGGTGCCTTCGCTGCGGCGATCCTGACGGGTGACCGCTCGGCCATTCCCGAAGAGGTCGTGACGGACTTGCGACGCGCCAACCTCGCCCATCTCCTCGCCATCTCGGGGCTGCACATGGGGTTGCTGACCGGCGTGGTCTTCGGCCTCGTCCGGCTGGTCCTCGCGCTGATCCCCCGCGGCGCTCTCTACTGGCCGAACCGCAAGATCGCGGCCCTCGCCGCGCTGCTGATGGGCGCCTGTTACCTCGCGCTGTCGGGCGGAGCGGTCGCGACAGAGCGGGCCTACATCATGGTCGCCGTGATGTTCGTCGCGGTCCTGTTCGACCGTCGCGCGATCACTCTGCGCGCCGTCGCGGTCGCCGCGATCATCGTTCTGTGCCGAAGACCGGAAGAACTGACCGGGCCCGGATTCCAGATGTCGTTCGCGGCGACGGTGGCGCTTGTCGCGGTCTTCGCCGCCCTACGCTCCGCCGGCAGCCCGCCCGGCTGGGTGCGGCCGCTGCTTGCCGTGGTGCTGTCCTCGGTCGTTGCTGGCCTCGCCACAGCGCCCGTGGCAGCGGCACATTTCAACCAGGTCTCGCACTACGGTTATGTCGCCAACCTGCTTTCGGTGCCGGTCATGGGCACTGTCGTGATCCCGGCGGCGGTCGCGGCTGCGATCCTCTGGCCACTCGGGCTGGACTGGCTGGCGCTTGCGGTGATGGAGGCCGGCCTGCGCTGGATCCTCTGGGTGGCGGCGCAGGTGTCCGGTCTCGACGACGCGGTCGGCCACGTGCCGACGCCGCCTGTCGCGGTCCTCCCGTTACTGGCGATCGGAGCCGCTCTGCTGGTCCTCTGGCGCGGCCGGGGCAGGTGGATCGGGCTGCTCCCGGCGCTGCTGGCCGGCTGGCTCTGGCATGACGTGCGCCGCCCGGACATCCTGATTGCAGAGACTGGTGGCCTGATCGGCGTCATGACCGCCTCGGGTCGCGCCTTGTCCAAGCCGACGGGGGACGGCTTCGCTGCCATGGTCTGGCTCGAAAACGATGGCGCCCCGATCCAACAGGACCAGGCCGCCGCCAAGGGCTACGAGGTCGCCCGTGCGCGGGTCGGCCTGCTGCACCTCACCGGCAAACGCCGCGCGGAAGCGCTCACCGGATGCGGCGGAGCCCGCCTGCTGGTCCTGAACCTCCCCGATCCAGCCGTGCGCCCCTGCGTGGTCTACGACAGCGAACGCCTGAGCCGCACTGGTGCCATCGCTGGTTGGCTGGTGGAAGAGGGGCTGCGCCTGGAAACCGCAGCCTCCCGATCCGGCCGACGGCTCTGGACGCCTCTCACGAGCAAAACGGGGCCAGACGATGCAGGCCCCGTTCTGCTGGAGTGAATGGTCTTGTTCCACGCTCAGTAGGTGCGGATCAGCCCGACAAGCCGGCCCTGGACCTTCACATGGTCGGCCGGAAGCACGCGCGTCTCGAACGCCGGATTCGCGGCTTCGAGCGCGATCGCAGTCCCTTGACGGCGGAACCGCTTCAGCGTCGCTTCCTGATCTTCCACCAGCGCAACCACAACGTCGCCGTCATCCGCCGTCGTCGTCTCCCGGATGACCACGACATCGCCGTCGTTGATGCCGATTCCGATCATCGACTCACCGCGGACTTCCAGGGCGTAATGCGCCCCGCGCCCGATCATAGACTGCGGTACGGACACGCGCCCGGCTTCTTCCGAAATGGCAGCGATCGGCACACCGGCGGCGATCCGGCCCATGATCGGCAGATCGGTTGCGGCGCTGCTTTCGACCGACACCGCGGACGGAGGCGGCGGTCCATCGGGCCGGTCGCCTTCGATCACGCGGGGCGTAAAGCCCTTCTGCGCCATCGAGTCAGGCAGCTTCACGATTTCCAGCGCGCGCGCCCGGTGCGCGAGACGTCGGATAAAGCCCCGTTCCTCGAGCGCGGTAATCAGCCGGTGGATGCCCGACTTCGACCGGAGGTCAAGCGCTTCCTTCATCTCGTCGAAGGAGGGCGGGACACCGTCGCGCTGGACACGTTTGTGAATGAATTCAAGCAAGTCGAGCTGCTTCTTGGTCAGCATCCTGCACCATCCTCATCTTACCCGTCATACGGGAGTTTGGACAATGTTCTATGGATGTTCCCGTTTTGTGTCAACCACCTGTCGACAAGTCGATGTATTCGACAGTCTCGCCGGCCTGTCGCGCCGGGTCATGCGGCGGCCTCACCAGCAGGGCATTCGCATCGGCCAGCACGGTCAGCAGCGCGCTGTCCTGGCGCTCGAATGCCGCGATGCCATCCCCGTCACGGCGGGCTCGCATGTAATGCTCGCGGGGGCCGTTCTCGGGGAGCGGCGCAGTCAGGGTCGCACGGATTCGAGGCGCCGGCGCGGCCTTTCGGCCGAGGTAGCAAGCGATCATGGGCAAGATGAAGATATGCCCGCAAACCATTGCAGAGACGGGGTTTCCGGGAAGTCCGACCAGCGCCATGTCGCTAAGCCGACCCGCCATCAGCGGTTTTCCCGGACGCATCGCGATCTTGTAGAAGGACCGCTCGAGACCCAAGTTCGACGCCGCTTCGCCGACCAGATCATGATCGCCGACGGATGCACCGCCGATCGTCACCACAAGGTCCGCACCCTCGGCCAGCGTCAGTGCAGCTTCGAGCGAGCCGAGGGTGTCCTTCGCGATCGGCAACAACCTCGGCTCCGCACCGGCGCGTGCAAGCAGAGCGTGCAGACCATAGCTGTTCGAGGCGACAATCTGGTCGGGACCGGGGTCTTCTCCCGGTTGAACCAGCTCATCACCCGTCGGGAGTATGGCGACCACCGGCCGCTTTCTGACGGGGACCGTCGCATGGTTCATTGCAGCGATCAGAGCGATGTCGGACGGCGTGAGGAGGCGGGGCGACAGCTCATCCCCTGTGTGAAAGTCGCCTCCCAACGGTCTGACGTAAAACGCTTCGTCCAGAGAATGCCCTAACGTAATGGAGTCGCCGTCGCGTTCGGCATCCTCCTGGATCACGACGCGATCCGCTCCTTCGGGAACCGGGGCTCCGGTGAAGATGCGAACCGCTTCACCGCTTGAGACTGAGCCGGAGAACGCGCGTCCGGCCGCTGCTTCGCCGATCACCCGGAAGCTCGCACCGGGGCGCACTTCGGAGGCGATCACCGCGTAACCGTCCATCGAAGACGCCGCGAATGGAGGCTGATTACGACGGGCCGTGAGGGGCTCGGCAAGCTGGCGACCGCAGGCCGCTGTAAGGGGAACGGTCTCGATGTCGGTCGGCTCGACCAGCGCGAAGAGTTGGTCGAGCGCCTCGGCGACCGAAATCATCGCGTATACCGGCCCGACTTCCCGCCCTCTTTCAGAACGAGCTGCAAGCCACCGATTTCCATATCTTTCTGTGCGGCCTTCACCATGTCATAGATCGTCAAGGCCGCCGTCGAGACGGCGGTCAGCGCTTCCATCTCGACGCCCGTCTGGCCAGACGTCTTGACGGTCGCCGTGATGCGGATGCCGGGAAGCGCCGGATCAACCTCGAGCTCGATCGCGACCTTGCTCAGCGGCAGCGGATGACAAAGCGGGATCAGGTCGGCAGTCTTCTTGGCCCCCATGATCCCGGCCAGCCGCGCGACGCCGAGAACGTCCCCCTTGCCGGCCTCGCCGTCGCGGATCATGGCGAGCGTGCTGTCGGACATCTTCACCCATCCCTCGGCGACGGCGAGGCGGGCGGTGCTCGCCTTGTCGGACACATCGACCATGTGGGCCTGTCCGGACTCGTCGAAGTGGGTGAGCTTTGCCATCTAAAGCCCTGCAGGCATTAGGGGATTGCCGATCAGCTCTCGCGTTGCGGCAGCCACGTCTTCCTGCCGCATCAGGCTCTCGCCGATGAGGAAGGCGCGGGCGCCGTAGCGCGCGAGGGCGGACAGATCGTCGGGATTGAAGAGCCCGCTTTCGGAGATGATGAGCTTGCCCGGCGGCACCAGCCGCGCGAGCGTGCGCGTCGTGTCGAGCGTCGTCTCGAAGGTCTTCAGATCGCGGTTGTTGATCCCGACGAGCGGGGTTTCGAGGACACTGGCACGCTCCAGCTCCTCTTCGTTGTGCACTTCGACAAGCACATCCATGCCCCAGCCGAACGCAGCGTCCTCGAGCTCTTTCGCCTGAGTGTCGCTGACCGAAGCCATGATGATGAGGATGCAGTCGGCCCCGATGCTCCGCGACTCGGCGACCTGGTAGATGTCGTAGATGAAGTCCTTGCGCAGCACCGGCAGATCGACGGCGGCACGGGCCGCGACGAGGAAGTCCTCGTGCCCCTGGAAGGACGGGCCGTCGGTGAGGA
Source organism: Pelagovum pacificum (assembly GCF_016134045.1). Lineage (NCBI taxonomy): Bacteria > Pseudomonadati > Pseudomonadota > Alphaproteobacteria > Rhodobacterales > Paracoccaceae > Pelagovum > Pelagovum pacificum. Next base: position 1,742,281 of record NZ_CP065915.1, read on the forward strand.
CGGACAGGCAGGCCGCACCGCCTTCGGCATAGGCGCGGGCATGGGCTGGCGGATCGAAATCCTCTCGAATCAGTCCCTTGGAGGGCGAAGCTTTCTTGATCTCGGCGATCAGGCCATAGCCGGTCTGGCACGCGTTGGTCAGCGCCTCGGCGAAGCCGCGTGGCGCATCGGCAGCGCGCGCGGCGGCCTCCACATCGGCGAGCGGCGTCGCCTCCTTGCGGGCCGCGACTTCCTCCAGCTTGTAAGCCTTGATGCGGTCGAGAACGGTGCTCATGCAGCCTCTTTCGTGATTTTCGCGAGGGTTTCGACAGCGCTAAGCGCCTTGCCGGAGTCGATACTTTCCGCAGCGATCTCAACCCCTTCGGGGAGAGTATTCGCGCGGTCCGCAATGACCAGTGCGGCAGCCGCGTTCAACAGGACCGCGTCGCGGTAGGCGCCCGCTTCGCCAGTCAGCAGCGCACGCAGGGCCGCGGCGTTGTCTTCGGGCGTGCCGCCGACAATGTCCTTGAACGGGTGGACCGGCAGCCCGGCGTCCTCGGGGTGGATCTCGCGGCTGGTGATCTTGCCATTCTCCAGCGCGGCGACGGCGGTGGGGCCGCAGATCGTGATCTCGTCCGTGCCGTCGCTGCCATGAACGAGCCAGGCCTTCTCGGACCCGAGCTGCTGGAGCGTCTCCGCCATCGGGTGGATGAGGTCGGGCGCGAAGGCACCGGTGAGCTGACGCTTCACGCCGGCGGGATTCGTCAACGGCCCCAAGATGTTGAAGATCGTCTTGCATCCGAGTTCGAGCCGGACGGGACCTACATGCTTCATCGCCGGATGGTGCATCGGGGCCATCATGAAACCGATCCCGGCTTCAACGAGGGACCGCTCGACCACCTCCGCGCCGACCATGACGTCGATGCCGAGCACACTCTGCACGTCGGCGGTGCCGGACTTCGACGACAGGTTGCGGTTGCCGTGCTTGGCGACCGGCACGCCCGAACCTGCGACGACGAAGGCCGTCGCAGTGGAGATATTCAGAGTGTGCTTGCCGTCACCGCCGGTGCCGACGATGTCCATTGCGCCGTCGGGCGCCTTCACCGGCACGCAATGGGCGCGCATCACGGCGGCGGCGGCGGCATATTCGGAGACGGATTCGCCGCGTGCCCGCAGCGCCATCAGGAAACCCCCGACCTGTGCGGGCGTCGCCGCGCCTTCGAACAGATAGCCGAACGCTTCCTCCGCCTGAGAGCGCGACAGCGGACCTTCCGAGGCCGCGAAGATCAGGGGCTTCATGGCGTCGGTCATGCGGGCACCGGGATGCGAGAGAGGAAGTTCTTCAGCATGTCATGCCCGTGCTGGGACGCGATGCTCTCCGGGTGGAACTGCACGCCCTCGATCGGCAGCTCCCGGTGGGCGAGACCCATGATCGTGCCGTCGTCGAGCTCTGCGGTGACTTCGAACTCCGCCGGGAGGGTCGCACGGTCGACAATCAGCGAATGATATCGCGTCGCCTCGAGCGGGCTCGGCAGGCCGGCGAAGACGCCTTTGCCCTCGTGCCGGATCGAGCCGAGCTTGCCGTGGACGATCTCGTGGCATCGCACGACATCGCCGCCGAAGGACTGGCCGATCGCCTGATGGCCAAGGCAGACGCCGAACAGCGGCGTGCGCGTCTCGGCGGCGGCCTCGATCAGGGAGAGGCAGATGCCGGCACTGTCCGGGGTGCCGGGACCGGGCGACAGCACGATCGCGGAGGGCGACATGGACATGGCCTGCTGCACGTCGAGCGCATCGTTGCGCTTGACCACGACAGACGCGCCGAGCTCCCCGAGATAATGCATCAGGTTGTAGGTAAAGCTGTCGTAATTATCGATGAGCAGCAGCATATCGGGCCGGTCGGAATTGGGGGCTACCGTAACCATGTGGAAAAACGGTATGATCGGGGCCATACATGGGCCGCAAAGCGCTCGCGCGTCAAGGTCCGCAGGCAGTTAAGGGCAGGTCGAACAGGTCATGTGGCAGGGCTTCTTTTCCGGTGCGCTGTGGGGCGTTCTCGTATCCGCGGTGGGCGTCTCGGTAAGCTCCCTCATGGGGCCGCCGCCCGGCTCGACCGAGCCGCCGCAGCCGCCCCAGGTCGAGGGGCCCGAGATGTCGGGCACCACCAGCGACGCACCAGAGGGTGCCGACGTCACCTCCGCCGATCTCGGCGAGGCGCCGGGCGGGATGGAGGCTCCTGCCGTCTCTTCGCCCGAGTCTGACGGCGCGCCGACCGCCAACACAGCCGACCCCGAACGCCCGGCCGCGGAGGCGGACATGGCAGAACTCAGCGCTCCGGCAGCCGGGGGCGAGACGGGTGTCGAGTCCGCCACCGAAGAGCCCGTCCTGCCGCCACCGCAAGCCTCCGGTCCGGAGGAGCCCGCCCCGGAGAGCGACATCGCCGTCTCGACCGAGCCCGCACCACCGCCACAGGCGGACGAACCGGAAGAGGTCGCTGAGGAAACTGTCGAGGACCCGGTCGAAGAATCCCCCCCGGCAGCGGTCGAAGGGCCGACTCAGCCCGAACAGGACCTCGCGGAGGCCGACGCCCCGGACGAGGAGGCACCGGAGGCTGCGACGTCCTCGGATGTGCCGCTCGTCGTGGACATCGTGCCTGATACGGACACGGCTCCGGAAAGTGACGACGACACGGACACATCTGAGGCCGATGCGGACGCGCCAGCGGCCACCGAGGCTGAGGAAGACGCCCCCGCATCCTCCCGCTTCGCGCTGTCGTCGGAAACCGGGAACACGCTTCCGGGTCAGGCCGTCGGCGAGGAGGAGGCGGTGACCGTCACGGTCGACGACGACATGCCAGCGCTCGAAGCGCACGCCATGCCGTTCAACGCGGACGGCCGTCCGATGATGTCGATCGTGCTGCTGGACGAAGGCGGGCTGCGCGACGCGATCCCGGCGCTCGGTCAGTTGCCGGTGCCGGTCACGGTGGTCGTCGATCCGACCCGCGACGGCGCGGCAGAAGCCGCCTCCGCCTACCGGGCCGCGGGGTTCGAAGTCGGCGTTCTGTCGCCCGTTCCCGAGGGCGCCACGCCGCAGGACGTCGAAGTGGCGATGCAGTCGGCGCTGTCGGAAGTGCCCGAGTCGGTGATCCTTCTCGACGCGGGGAGCGGCCTGCAATCCAACCGCGAAGCGAGCGACCAGGCAACCGAGATCCTCGCCACAGACGGTCGCGGCCTCGTCACCCTGTCGAGCGGTCTGAACGCGGGCGTGCGCTCCGCCGAGCAGGCCGGTGTGCCCGCCGCAGTGGTCTACCGCGACCTCGACGCCGACGACGAGGAAGCCCGCGTCGTGCGTCGCTTCCTGGAACAGGCGGCGTTCCGGGCACGGCAGGAAAGCGGGGTCGTTGTTCTTGCCCGGGTCCGCCCCGATACGGTGTCCGCTCTGATCCTGTGGGGGACGGAGGCAGCCTCGGGCGCAGTCCAGATCGTGCCGGTCTCGACCCTGCTGACCGCAGACGCCGCAGAGTAGGTGAGCTTCACCGCTCAACGCCCTGAAATCGCGATAGTTATCCGATAACATTCGCCTCGTCATGCGATAGCGAACCGTCGAGATTGGTTAGCTGTCGGCTTGTGTCCAGTTTGCCTCCCAGAAGGCCGCTGCCCCCTGCTCGGGCAGGCCGCCCCAACGGGAAGGATGTAGACATGAGCATAGGCTCGACTTCGGACCTCGGCGCTCGCCGCGCCGGCCCCCGCAACCGCCAACGCCTCGCTGCCGCCGTCGGTGTGTCGTCACCCCCCGTCCGCCGTGCGCCGGCCGACGCGGTGCAGGTGTCGGTCCGGGCCGGGCAGGAGGTGCGGCTCTGGTTTCCGGGTTGGGACCTGTTCGTGGGGGCACCGGGGCAGGCCGTCTCCGTCATCGGCGGCACCGCCGGGCGCGGGACACAGGTCCTTGTCGATCTCGATGCCGTTGCGCGGTTCGAGATCGTGCTGGTCAGTGGCGAGAGCGACCGTGACCTGCGCAAGGGGGATGTGATCCGCCTGCGACGGGTCGGCGGTCCTTCGGCGGGGGACGAGCTTTGCCTGTCGCGGGAGAGCTGGGACCACGCTGTTCACAGCGCGCCGTACCAGAAACAGCAGCACGATGCCTTCGCATGGCGGATTGCGGCCGCGCCGCGCGGCGCCGTGGACGGCTCCGTCGTGTTGGAGAGCGTCGCCGACCCGCGCTGGTCGCTGGCCCCCTACAAGGGTCTGCTGGAGGTCACCTCGAACGAGGCGGACCGCTCCGCCATCCGCTTTCGCGCGGACTGAGCTCTAGCGGTTGCCGTCGCCGCGGAAGACAGAGGCATCTTCCGCCGCGCGCCGGATGGCGTTCGACTTGTGCACCGTCTCCATATACTCGGCCTCCGGGTCGCTGTCGTAGACGACGCCGCCCCCGGCCTGGATATAGAGGGTTTCATCCTTCAGGACCGCCGTGCGCAGGGCGATGCACATGTCCATGTCGCCGCCCGCGCTGAAATAGCCGACGCCACCGCCGTAGACGCCGCGTTTCTCGGGCTCCAGCTCGTCGATGATCTCCATCGCGCGAACCTTGGGCGCACCGGAGACGGTGCCGGCGGGCAGGCCCGCGAGCAGGGCGGAGAGCGCGTCATGCTCCTCGTCCAACTCGCCGATGACGTTGGAGACGATGTGCATCACGTGGCTGTAGCGCTCGACGATGAACTGCTCGGTCGGCTCGACCGTGCCGATCTTGGCGACCCGGCCGACGTCGTTGCGGCCGAGGTCGAGAAGCATGAGGTGCTCCGCCAGTTCCTTCTTGTCGGCCATCAGGTCGACTTCGTTCGCCTTGTCCTGCGCGGGCGTGGCGCCGCGCGGACGGGTGCCGGCGATCGGGCGGATCGTCACCTCGCGCCCGAAGACCCGGACGAGGATCTCGGGGCTGGCCCCGATGACCTGGAAGCCACCGAAGTTGAAGAAGAACATGAATGGCGACGGGTTCGTCCGGCGCAGCGAGCGATAGAGCGCGAAGGGCGGCTCGCGGAAGTCCTGCGCCCAGCGCTGTGACGGGACGACCTGGAAGATGTCGCCGGCGCGGATATATTCCTTCGCCGTCTCGACCGCCGCCTTGTAGCCCTCTTTGGTGAAGTTCGACACCGGCGGCCCTGCCGGCGTCGTGTCTCCAAGGGACCGCCCGGCCAGAGCAGCAACCGGACGGTCCAGCGCGCGTTGCGCATCCATGACCCGCTCCGCCGCCTGCGCATAGGCGGCGCGCGCCGACAGGCCGGAGCCGGCCCAGGCGGGAGAGCAGAGAATGACTTCGCCCTTCACCCCGTCGAGAACCGCGACCACCGAGGGGCGCAGCATCATCGCGTCGGGCAGACCCAGCGTATCGGGCGGGCAGTTCGGCAGGCGTTCGACCAGCCGGATCATGTCGTAGCCGAGATACCCGAAAAGCCCGGCGGACGCCGCCGGCAGGCCGTCGGGAATGTCGATCCGGCTCTCGGCGAGGACGGCACGCAGCGTGTCGAGCGGTGAGCCCGAAAGGTCTTCCCACGCCTCGTCGTCGTAGCGGGCGGCCCGGTTGATCCGCGAGGTCTCGCCCCGGCATTCCCATAGCAGGTCGGGGTTCATCCCGATCATCGAGTAGCGGCCGCGGACTTCGCCGCCGGTCACGCTCTCCAGCATGAAGGAATGTTTGCCGGCCGCCGACAGCTTCAGCATCAGCGACACGGGCGTGTCGAGGTCGGCGGCGAGCCGGGTGTAGACCAGCTGGTTCGCACCGGCCTCGTAGCCGGCGCGGAAGGTCTCGAACTCGGGAACCAGCGCCATGGTCAGCGGAACGAGGCGTTGACGGAATTGACCGCCGCTTCGTCGATGCGGACGTCCGTGCGGGTCTGGACGGAGCGTGCGAAGGTCTCCATCACTTCCTGCTGGATGCCCTGCTGTGCCTGCTCCGCGAACTGCTGCACCTCGTTGTCGAGCGTGTCGTCCTCCGGGTCGGCAGGGGTCACGGCCGACAGCCGCACGACCACTGCGCCTTCGCCGTTCGGCAGCGCCTGCGTTTCGCCCTCGGCCATGTCGAACACTTCGCCGAGGAAGCCGGGCGGCGTGCCACCGACGACTCCGCGCCGGTCGAGGCCGGTCTCGGCGGCCGGGGCGGGCATGTCATCGGTAAAGCCCTCTTCAGCCACGCGGTCGGCCAGTTCCTCGGCATAGGTGATGACGCGTGCGGCGGTCTCCGTCGCGGTCCAGGCGGCGGCGACATCCTCGCGGGCCTCTTCGAACGGGATCGGCTCGGGCGCGCGGACCTCGTCGACGCGCAGCGCGAAGACACCGCCGTCGCTCAGCTCGAGAAGCTCGGGGAAGTCCTCGGGCGCGGCCTCGTCGGCGGCGTTGCGGAACTCGGCATAGGCGGCGATGCCGTCCTCGGTCCCTTCGGAATAGTCGATCGTTCCGAGTTCGAGGTCGGTGCGTTCCGCCAGGTCCTCCATCGAGGCGCCGCCGGCGATCAGGTCGGTGATGCCCTCGGCGGATCCCTCGATCACCTGACGCGCGCGGACACTGCCCAGCTCTTCCGACAGCTCCTCGCGGGCCTCCTCGAACGGGGTCTCCTGCGCGGCGAGCACGGCGTTGACGCGGAACAGCGCGGGGCCGAGATCGGTCTCGAACGGGCCGACGACTTCGCCGGTATCGGCGGCGAAGACACCTTCACCGGCCGCGCCGAGCTCATCCTCGCCCATGTCGCCGAGGTCGATGTCGGCGAGCGAGAGGCCACGCTCGGTCACCAGCCCGTCGAAGTCCACCTCGTCCCGCTCCAGTCGGTCGAACGCCGCCTGCGCGGCCTCGTCGTCGCGGAACACCAGCCGCTCCACCAGCCGGCGTTCGGGGCGGACGTAGTCGCTCATCCGCTGCTCGTACATGTCGCGCAGCGCCTCTTCATCGAGGTCCAGCTCGTCGGCGATCATGGCTGGCGTGAGCGAGACATAAGTGATCGACTTCGTCTCGGGACGCGTGAACTGGTCGATATTCTCGTCATAGAACGTCTGAAGCTGTTCGTCCGACGGTTCGGCCACCGGCTCTTCCAGGTCATCGGCGGTCACTTCGATCCACTCGAAGCTGCGGGTCTCGCCAAGGTAGGCGGCGACCGTATCCGCATAAGGTTCTGGTGCGGGAATACCGGTGGACACGGCGCGCTGCAGAAGCTCGCGGGAGAGCGTGTCGCGCAGGCCGTTCTCGTATTCCGTTTCGCTCAGGCCGTTGCTGTTGAGCGTCATGCGGTAAGCCTCGCGGTCGAAACTGCCGTCGAGGCCACGGAACGGCGCGGCGGAGCGGATCGCGGCGGCGACGCGGTCATCCCCGACGGAGATGCCGAGCTGCGCCGCCTCGTTCTCCAGCGTGCGCCGCTGGACGAGGGACGAAAGCACCATCCGGTCGAGGCCGAACGCCTCCACCTCGGCAAAGCCGAGCGATGTGCCGGTCTGCTGCTGAAGCTGGTTGATCTGGCGGTTCAGTTCCCGCGCATAGTCCTGGATCGGGATGTCCTTTTCGCCGGCGGAGCCGAGCGAGCGGGAGGTTCCCGAAAGGTTGGTCGCCCCGAAGCCGATCAGACCGAAGAACAACAGCGCGAGAATGACCCACGTCGCTACGGATTTCGCGGTTTTCTTGGCCATCTCTTCCTCTGGTTTCTCCTCGTGCCGGCCTTCCTATGGCGGGCACGGTCCGGGATCAAGTCGGGCGCGTCGCCGACAGGCGCTGCGCGAGCTCGGCGATGCCGGCCCGGTCGACGTTGGCGAAGGCGATGCGCATCTCGCGCGCGCCCGCCGGGTCGTTGTCGGGGCGGAACATGGTGCCCGGCAGCATCAGCACGCCGGCCGTCTCCACCAGCCACTTCGCGGCCTGGTCGGAGGGCATGTCATAGGGATGCTCGACATAGGCGAAATAGGCACCGCAGCCGAGAAGCCGCCAGCCGGACAGGGTGGTCAGCGCCGCTTCCATCGCCATGCGCCGGTCCAGCACCTCGTCCCGCTCGGAGGCGAGCCACTGGCCGAGGTTGCGCATCCCCCAGAGCGCGGCTTTCTGGCCGACCTGCGGCGCGCAGATCGACACGGTGTCGAGGAACTTCTCCACTTCCGAAAGCAGCTCGGGTCGGGCGACCATCGCGCCGGTGCGATGGCCGGTCAGCCGGAACGCCTTGGAGAAGGAGTAGAGCTGCACCAGCGTGTCGGGCCAGTCGGGGTCGGTGAACAGGTCGTGCGGCGGCGTCGGGCGGCTGTCGAAGTCACGGTAGGTCTCGTCCAGCACCAGCGTCAGCCCGCGAGAGCGCGCCAGCTCGAAGAAGGCGCGCACCAGTTCGGCGGGGTATTCCACGCCGCCGGGATTGTTCGGCGTGACCAGCACGATGGCCTTCGTGCGCTCGGTGATGAGGCTCGCCGCTTCCTCCGGATCGGGCAAGAGACCCGCGCGGCAGGGCAGCGGGACGAGGCCGAGCCCCTCCATCTGAAGCCACATCGCGTGGTTGAAGTAGAACGGCACAGGCAGCAGCACCTCGTCGCCCTCGTTGCAGAGCGCCGAGATCGCCGCAGTGAAGGCCTGGTTGCAGCCTGCGGTGATCGCCACCTGGTCCGGGCGGACGATACCGCCGTAGTCCCGCGTCCAGGTCTCTGCGATCTCGGTGCGCAAATCCGGGAGGCCAAGCACCGGACCGTAGAGATGCGAGGAGGTGTCGTTCATCACCATCTCCGCCATCGCCTGCCTAAGCGGTTCGGGCGGCGGCTCGACAGGCGCGGCCTGGCTGACGTTCAGGAGTGGCCGGTCTTCGGAGAAGACGGCGTCGAGGACCCAACGGCGGGCCTCCATCACGGGCGGGGCGAAGGTCTGTTCGGTGCGCGAGCTCATGTGGTCTTTTCAACTGCAAGGGCAGGCGGCGCAAGGGCATCCATTGCGCTCGTTTTCCTGACGGGCGACACCTTGGGCCGAATGGAGGGTCAGACATGGATCTGAAGCTGGATGCAGAAGCGCTCACCGCGTTCCTGGAGCGCCATTTCACCCAGGTCGCCGACCAGTTCGAGATCGTGAGCGTCGCGCCGATGGAGCTCGACCTGCGGCTCAACGTGACGGAGCAGCACCTGCGTCCGGGTGGCACCGTGTCGGGCCCGGCGATGTTCGCGCTCGCCGATGTCGCGGTCTATCTGTCCATACTGTCAATGATCGGCCCTGTGGGCCTTGCGGTCACGACCAACTGCTCGATCGACTTCATGCGAAAACCTGCGGCGGGGCAGGACCTCATCGCGTCGGTGCGCCTTTTGAAGCTCGGCCGGGCGCTGGCGGTCGGCGACGTGCTGATCCGATCGGTCGGGGTAGAGGATCCGGTCGCGCGGGCGAGCCTGACGTACTCGCTGCCGCCCGCGCGACCCTCGGCCTAGCGCCAGAAGGGCTCGTTCGATTCGGACTCGGCCTCGAACCGGGTGAGGCCGATGTCACGAAGCTGATCGTCGTTCAGCCGCTTGAGGTCGCGCCGTGTCTTTCGGCGCACTTCCCACGCCATCGCCACGACCGTCAGCTTGTAGAGCACGGCAGTCATCGGCGGCAGGCCGGATTGCGCGGGAAGCTGGTGGATCGTCTGCATGGCCATGGTGGACCTCGTTTGTATTGATACAATTTCTGAGTTGTGATAGTGAAATCCTGATACAAAGCGGATTGTGCGCCGTCCAAGGAAGAATTGTGATGAATACAATTTGGTCTCCTGATCTCTCTGACGGCGCGAGCGGCCCGAAGTATCAGGTCCTGCTGCGCAAGCTCCGCTGTGCCGTGGACACCGGCGATCTGCCCGTCGGACATCGCCTGCCGCCGGTGCGGGAGCTGGCGTTCCAGATCGGCGTGACGCCGGGCACCGTCGCGCGCGCCTACCGCACCGCCGTCGAGGAGGGGCTGCTCGAAGCGCGCGTCGGGCGCGGCACCTTCGTCGCGGGGGCGGGCATGGCCGAGGTCCGGCTGGACCCGCCGCTCTACGATGCGGCACCGGACGGGATCGTGGATTGCCGAAGCGTACAGGTGCCCGATGTCGGACAGTCGCCCGCGTTGGAAGAACTCTGGCAGCGCGCCTCGACCGAGGGAATCCTGAACTACCCGGTGGACGAGGATGACGCCGCCTTCCGCTCCGCCGTGATCGACCTCGTCGGGCAGGCGCATCTTGGCGTGGCGGACGCCGACGACGTCACGGTCTCGTTCGGTGCGCAGCACGGCGTGCTGCTCGTGCTGCAGCACCTGATCGCGGGGCCGCATCCCGCCATCCTGACGGAGGATCTGTCCTATCCCGGCGTGCGCCGGGCCGCCGCGCTCCAGCGTGCGGCGGTGCGGGGCGTGGCGATGGACCAGCACGGGCTGATCCCCGAAGCGCTCGACGAGGCCTGCTTCAAGACCGGCGCGCAAATCCTTGTCACGTCGGCGGAAGTCCACACGCCGACCACGATCCGCACGCCGGACTGGCGCAAGGCGCAGCTGGTCGAGGTCGCCCGCAAGCATCGCCTGCACATCGTGGAGGACGATTGCCATCGCCTCGCCGATGCGGGCGCGCCGAGCTATCGCAAGCTCTACCCGGAGCGGAGTTGGTACGTCGGCTCCCTGTCGAAATCCGTCGCCTCGGGTCTCAGGCTCGGCTACATTGTCGGGCCGCGCGGGGACGGGCCGGGGCAGCGGCGCGCGGCGGCTGCGAACTTCTACGGGATTCCGACGCCCTTCATCCGCTACGGGGAGCTGATCCTGACCTCCGGCCTTGCCGAGCAGACCCGCGCCAAGGTGCTCGAGGCGACACGGACGCGGGTCGGCCTCGCGATGTCGCGGCTCGGTCACTGGCGCATCGACTCGCGCCCCGAAGTGCCCTTCGTCTGGCTGACGCTGCCGTCAGGATGGCGGGCGGCCCGCTTCCTCGTCGCCTGCGAAAGCGCCGGGATCCGGATCAAGCCGGCCGACGAATTCGCGCTGAGCGACACCGGCGCGCCCCATGCCGTACGGCTGACAGTTAACGCACGGATGCCCGACAGCGCCTTCTCGGACGCGATGGCGCGGATCGACGGCCTGCTCGCCCGACCGCCGCACGACATGGAAGGCTAGGGCGCCGAGTTCCGCACATTGTCCCGGTGCCGCCCGAACAGCCAGACACCCAGCGCGACCGTGGCGAACCCCGCGCCGATCAGCATGATGACGTCGAACGCGAGGTCAGACGCGGCCTCCAGCGTTCCGGTGAAGACGTAACCGAGGCCGAGGTAGATCGACAGCCAGACGATCTCTCCCGCCGTGCCCCATGCGACGAACTGCACCCAGCGCTTGCCCGACGCGCCGGCGGCAAAGTTCACGTAAGGACCGAGCGGCGAGAACAGCCACCGCGACAGGAAGATGAAGACGCCGCCCCGCCGCGCCAGCGCCTCCCGCGCGCGCTCGATCGCGGCAGCGCGCCGGCCGAGCCGACGTGCCAGTCCAGTGCCCCCCTTGCGCCCCAGCAGGAACATCGCGTTGTCGCCGAGCCAGAGCCCGGCGAACGCCGCCACCACCACCGTCCAGAGCACGAGGTCACCGGCCGAGGCAAACCCGCCCGCCGCCAGCAGCAGCGCCGAGGCCGGGATCGGCAGCGCGAAGCAGGACAGGAAAATCGCGAGCGCAAGCAGCGGCGGCCCGTAGAGCGGGACGAGGGTCAGAAGCCATTCGGTCACTGGTCGGGCTGCTCCCCATCGGCGGAGAGGCGGGCGATGGCAGCGTCGACCTCGGCGATGATCTGCTCCACGGGAACACCGCGCGCCGCGGCATGTTCGGCCAGCGTGCGGGGACCGTCGCGGCCGGGCAGGGGCAGTCCGGCCGCGATGTCGAGCTCCTGGGGGCTGAGTCCGTGCATGTGAGCGATCAGGCGCATGGTCATCCAGGGTTCGACCGGGCGCGGACCGTGGGGTTGCCAGTGCATCGCGTCGATCAGAACCTGCACGGCGAAGAACCCGGTCAGCAGCAGCGCGACCGCGAACAGAAAGGCCGCCCGGGGGCGTCGGCGGAAGGTCAGGATCAGGCGCTCCGGCAGCATCTGGGTCACGGTCCTCAACGAGTCATGTCGACCTTACCGTCGCGACCTGGCGCGCGACAGTGACGAAACGGCGCAACAGAAGTGGGGTAAATAAATACCGTAATTGCAAGTCACTGTTTTACAATGATTTATACGCGCGTAGCGGCCTTGACTGGCGCGCCGCGATGCTTATAACCCGGCCATCCGAATGACATCGCGCGTCTCTTTACCGGGGCGCGCTTCGCTTATCTCAGGAAGACCGATGAAAACCTACACCGCGACCCCGGCGGACATCGACAAGAAATGGATCGTGATCGACGCCGAAGGCGTCATCCTCGGCCGTCTCGCCTCGATCGTCGCCATGCGTCTGCGCGGCAAGCACAAGCCGAGCTTTACGCCCCACATGGACATGGGTGACAACGTCATCGTCATCAACGCCGACAAGGTTCAGCTCACCGGCAACAAGCGGATGAAGCCGAACTACTGGCACACCGGCTACCCGGGCGGCATCAAGTCCCGCACGACCGGCCAGATCCTCGAGGGTGACCACCCCGAGCGCGTGGTGATGCAGGCCGTCAAGCGCATGCTTCCCGGCAACCGCCTGTCCCGCAAGCAGATGACCCACCTGCGCGTCTTCGCCGGTGCCGAGCACGGCATGGATGCCCAGAAGCCCGAGGTTCTGGACGTCAAGTCCATGAACAAGAAGAACACGAGGACCGCGAAATAATGGCCGATCAAGTCACCTCTCTCGAAGAGCTCGGCCAGGTCGCCGAAGGCCTGCCCGCCGCCGAGCCCGAAACGCCCCGTGAGCCCGTCCGCGACGAGTACGGCCGCTCCTACGCGACCGGCAAGCGCAAGGACGCCGTCGCGCGCGTCTGGATCAAGCCGGGGTCCGGCAAGTTCCTGATCCGCGACAACAAGGGCAACTTCATCGACTACACGAAGTACTTCGCCCGTCCGGTGCTGCAGATGATCCTGCGCCAGCCGTTCCAGGTTGCCGGCGTCGAAGGCCAGTTCGACGTGCAGGCCACCGTCAAGGGCGGCGGCCTCTCCGGTCAGGCCGGTGCGGTCAAGCACGGCATCTCCAAGGCGCTGCAGCTCTATGATCCGTCGCTGCGCGGTGCTCTGAAGGCCGCCGGCTTCCTCACCCGCGACAGCCGCGTGGTCGAGCGGAAGAAGTACGGCAAGGCCAAGGCCCGCCGGAGCTTCCAGTTCTCCAAGCGCTGATCCGCTTGCGACATCGCGAAGGGCAGGGCCGGTCACGCCGGTCCTGCCCTTTGTTTTTCGCGGATACTGTTTTCACGGAAGGATGTGTCGCGTGATCGTCTGCCACCCGCACCGGCTGATCTACCTGAAGACCCGGAAGGTGGCCGGAACCTCGTTCGAGATCGCCCTGTCGGGCGCGTGCGGCCCGGAATGCATCATCACGCAGATCTCGCCTCGCGACGAGGAGACGCGACAGGCGCTCGGCCTGCCGGGACCGCAGAACCATACGGCTGTCCGGAACGGGTCGCTCGTCCGGTTCTACAACCACATGCCCGCCGCCGAGGTGCGCGCCGCGCTGCCGGCGGAGGTCTGGGAGGGCTACCGCAAGATCGCGATCGTGCGGAACCCGTTCGATGCGGCGATCTCTCTCCATTACTGGCACGGCGGGCACCGGAAGGGCGTACCCTTCGACCGGTTCGTCGCCGAGAGTTCCGAGCTCGAGGACACGTTGCGGATCGCGCCGCTCGACGGGCCGGACCGGATCGACCGGCACCTGCGCTACGAGGCGCTCGCCGATGAGCTGGCGGCCATCGGGCTGTCCTCGGTGGCCGAGAGGTTCGACGGCATCCGCACCAAGGCCGGACGCCGCCCCGCAACGGGCGCGTCGGTTCATGAAATATACCGGAAGTTCCCGCAGGCTGCCGACATCGTGGCGGATCGTTGCCGGGCCGAGATCGCGGCCTTCGGATACGCCCGCCCCGGGGATGGCGCTTCGCGGGAACTCGATTAGAAAGAAACGATGATGAAACTGACATTCACAGCCGGCCTCATTCTGGCCCTCACCGGATGCGGAGGAGGACTTGGCTCCATCAGCGCGATGCCCTTCGACACCAGCCAGCCGATCCGCACCGCCGGCGCGGCGACGCCCGACATGACCAACCGATTCACGCCCGACACGCAGATCGTCATGCTGGGCGACAGCATCACCGCCGGGGGCGACTGGCAGGAGTATTTTCCCGCCGCCCGCATCACCAACCGAGGAATCAGCGGCGATTCGACCGATGACATCCTTGAGCGGATGGACGGCGTCCTGTCGGACGGACCGGAGGTGACCTACCTCATGGTCGGCATCAACGACGTCTACAACGGCGCGTCCTCGGACGAGATCTATGCGAATTACGTGCAGATCGTCGACATCCTGCAGGCCGCCGGCAGCGATGTGGTGCTGAACAGCACGCTCGAGTGCAGCGCCTCGGCCTGTGGGGCGGAGAAGCTCGCCACGGTGCGCGCGCTGAACGAGCGGCTGGTCGCGCTCGCCGCGGCCCGGGGCTTCGACTACATCGACATGAATGCCGAGTTCTCCGGCCCATCGGGCCTGCTGGCGGAAAACACGTTCGACGGCGTGCATATGAACGGGCAGGCCTACATGCGGTGGGTCGGGCTGATCGGCGATCACATGTCGTCGGTCGGGCTGCGGTCCTGACCGGAGGCGCCCGTGACCTCGGCCCGATCCAGCGGAGCGCGCTGACGCGCGCACCCGATCAGCCCTCCCTTGCGGTCGGGCGGAAAAGGGGGCTGTCTGCCCCCTCCGGGCCTGCGGCCCGTTCACCCCCGAGAGGTATTTGAGGCCAGATGAGCGAGCCTTGGGGCGCCCCTCGGGCACAGGGCGCCGCAACTTGATGCAATCGCGCGCCGCGCGGCCTTCCCTTGGGAGGGATATGGAAATTTCCCATTGTCCTTTCCGGTCACACATTGAAGCATGGCGGCGGACGACGGGAGACGGGCACGTATGAACCTGAGGCTGGACCGGGACCAGAGAAGCAGCGCGCTCCTGCTGTCTCCGCCGTTCCTCTATGCCGTGGTGCTGCTGGCGCTGCCGATCGTGGCAGTGCTGCTGTTCAGCTTCTGGACGCAGGATTTCCTCGACATCGACCGGACGTTCACGCTGTTGAACTACAACGACGCGCTGACCCAGCCGATCTACCGCACGCTGATCCTGCGTAGCCTGCTGATCTCGGCCAGCGTTACCGCGATCACAGTTCTGCTGGCCTTTCCGATCGCCTATTACGTCAGCTTCGCCGTGCCACCGCACCGGAAGTCGCTGTGGCTGTTCCTGATCACGATCCCGTTCTGGACCAGCTACCTGATCCGGGTGTTCCTGTGGAAGGTGATCCTCGGCTACAACGGCGTGCTCAACACCTCTCTGCAGGGCGTGGGGCTGATCGACGAGCCGCTGACCTTCATCCTCTACAACGCCAACGCCGTGGTCATCACACTGGCCCATGCCTTCGCACCCTTCGCGATCCTGCCGATCTTCGTCTCGCTCGAGAAGATCGACCGGGCGCTGCTGGAGGCGAGCCGCGACCTCGGCGAGAGCCGGGTGACCACCTTCTTCCGGGTGACGCTGCCGCTGGCGATGCCGGGCGTGGTGGCGGCGATCCTGATCGTCTTCATCCCCACGATCGGCGACTACGTCACGCCCGAGCTGATGGGCGGCGCGGGTGGCAAGCTGATCGCCAACATGATCCAGACCCAGTTCTTGGCGCTCAACAACGCACCGCTCGGCGCGACGCTGGCGCTCATCGCGATGCTCTGCGTCGGGCTGGTGCTGCTCTGGCTTTTCTCGCGGCTCAGGCTCTGGACCTGGCTCGGGGAGCGGGGTCACTCCGCACTCGCCGGGGCGGGGCTGGTCGCCGCGCTGATGGTGGCCGAGTACGCGCTGCTGATGGCGGTCCTCTGGATCGTGCCGGGGGCGTTCGGTCTGCCGGCGACGTGGCTCACCATCGCGGGGGTCATCATCCTGACCTCCGGGATCGTCTTCGCGCGCCTGCCGCGGGGAAGGTGGGGCGTATGAGGTTCAGCTGGCTCGGTCTCTACGCGGTTCTCTACCTCGTCTTCCTCTATGCGCCCGTGGTGCTGCTGCCGATTTTCGCCTTCAACGACGGCACGATCATCGCCTTCCCGCTGCAGGGCTTCACGACCGAGTGGTTCGGGGAGCTCGGCCGCACGGCGGCACTGCATGACGCGGTGCAGGCCAGCCTGCTGATCGCGGTGACCTCGGCAATCCTGGCGACCTGCCTTGGCATGTGCGCCGCGCGGGCCAGCACGATGTCCCGCTTTCCCGGCAAGCAGGGGGCCATCGGATTCGTGATGATCCCGCTGGTGCTGCCCGAGATCATCGTCGCGGTGTCTCTCCTGATCGTGGTGCGGCAGGTGCTTGGCCTGTCACTGTCGAACTGGACGATCATCCTCGCCCACACGCTGATCTGCGTTCCATTCTGCATCGCGGTGCTGAACGGCGCGTTCCAGAACCTGGATCCGTCGATGGAGGAAGCGGCGATGGACCTCGGCGAAAGCCGCTGGGGCGCGTTCCGCAAGATCACGCTGCCGCTGGTCGCGCCGGGGATTGTCTCCTCGCTGCTGATCTCCTTCACCATCTCGCTCGACGAGTTCATCATCGCCTTCTTCCTCAGCGGCAACACTCCCACCATGCCGGTCTATATCTGGGGCCTGTTGCGCTTCCCGGAGAAGCTGCCGGTGGTCATGGCGCTCGGCACCATCCTCGTCGCGCTGTCGGTGATCCTGCTGACCATCGCCGAATATTTCCGTCGTCGCGGCCTCGCGCGGGCGGGCCTGAAAGACACCGGAGGTTTCCTGGGATGAGCCTGATCTCGCTCGAGGGCGTGCACAAGTACTACGGCGACTACCACGCGCTGCGCGGCATCGACCTCAAGATCGCCCAGGGCGAGTTCTTCTCGCTGCTCGGGCCCTCGGGCTGCGGCAAGACCACGCTGCTGCGCACCATCGCGGGGTTCGAGGATGTCACCGACGGGATCCTCAAGATCGACGGCCGCGACATGCGGCGTGTCCCTGCGAACCATCGTCCGACCAACATGGTGTTCCAGAGCTACGCGATCTTTCCGCATCTCTCGGTCGCCGAGAACGTCGGCTTCGGCCTGCGGCGCGATCCCCGGAGCCGGGCGGAGAAGGTCCGCGCGGTGGGCGAGGCGCTGGAGATGGTGGGCCTTGCCGGGTACGGCGAGCGGCGGGCGCATGCGCTGTCGGGCGGCCAGCGGCAGCGAGTGGCGCTCGCGCGCTCGCTGATCCTGAAGCCGAAGGTCCTGCTGCTGGACGAGCCGCTGTCGGCGCTCGACAAGAAGATGCGCGAGCAGATGCAGGTCGAGCTTATCAAGCTGCAGCGCGAGGTCGGGATCACCTTCATCCTTGTCACCCACGACCAGGAAGAGGCGCTGGTGATGTCCGACCGGATCGCGGTGATGTTCGAGGGCGCCATCGGCCAGCTGGGCGATCCGGAATCGCTCTACCGGCGTCCGAACAGCCGCCGGGTGGCGGGTTTCATCGGGATGATGAACTTCCTCGACGGCCGGGTCGGCTCCGCCGGTCCGACCATCGCGGTCGATGTCCGTGGCCTCGGCCGGGCTGAGGTTCCGGCGGAGCAGGCGCCCGGCGGTGTGGCCGAGGGGGACGTCACGATCGGCATCCGGCCCGAGACGCTGTCTATCCTGTTCGAGGGCGAACAGTCCGAGCGGCGCGTGGTCGACGGTGTGGTGGACGAAGTCGTCTATTACGGCGACATGACCTATTACGACGTGCGGGTCGACGGGCTGGACCAGCCGCTCAACATCTCGATGAAGAACCTGATCGGGCGTCCCGTGCTCGATGTCGGGACGCCGACGCGGATCGCGTGGGATGAACGGTCGCTGGTGCTGCTGGACCGGTAGGATGGGGCAGGCCCCATCCTGTGCCCGGCATCAGTTCAGCGGGATCGAGTAGCGCACGCCCCAGGTCTCGAGCCCCGGGTTCAGCTCCCGGATGTCGCCGTTCGAGCGGTGGTCGTAATAGACGCCGAGCCGCGAGCCGCCGAAGAACTCGTAGCTGAGGCCGAGGGACGAGCGGAACTGCAGCCCGCCGCCGAGGTCCTCGCCCTGGCCCATCGAATAGTAACCCGGCATCAGCGAACCTTCCGCCACCACGCCCGTGTTGAAGAGCGCGACATCGCTGCGCACGCCGAAGCCGATCCAGCTGCTGTTCTCGGCCGTGGTCGACACGCCGACAACCGGCTGGAACGGCCCGTAAGACGTGTGGATCGCGTAGTCGAGGTAGACTTCGCTCGAGATCGTCTCTTCCTGGAAATCCACCGCGCCCAACTGGAACGACAGCCGCTCGGTCGCGGCTTCCGGTGCGATGCAACCGCCCTGTGGGCAGTGGTTCACGCCCATGTCGGTAAAGCTCATGATGAGGTAGATCAGCGCGATCTTGCCATCCATCTTGATTCTCCTGCTCGTTTGTTTTGTGGCAGGCTAACCGCTGCGGGGGGCTTGCGTCGAGGGAAAGCCGTCGGCTTGCACTCATCCACCCTGCCGCATAATGGAAGCGGGCGTCCGGACAGCGCGCGGAGGGACTTTTGAACGCCACCACGACCAGCGCAGAGGCCCTGCGGATCGGCATTTTCGTCCCCTGGATCACGCTCGGACGTGGCGGGACGGAGAACGTCGGACAGATGATGGCGAACGCCATGCAGGCGCGGGGTCACCGGGTGACCGTCTTCACGTTCGACGACAAGGCCGGACCCTCCCGCTGGCCGCTGCAGGAGGGGATCGAGCTTGTCCATCTGCCTGAAGCCGCAGGTGTTCCGGGGGATCGTGCGATGGCGGTGGCGGTCGCGTCGCGCTCGCTCGACCTGCTGGTCGGTCTCCACATGAACCGCACGCTGCTGCGGTACGCCGCCGTCGCTCAGAAGGTGGGTATTCCGCTGGTCCTGTCGGAACATATCGACCCGCGGTTCCCAGAATGGCACGGCTCCAACAGCGCGACGGAGCGGCAGGCCGCCTTCTTTGGCGCGACGCTGGTGCATCTGCTGGTCGATGCCTTCACCGCCACGGTCACGCCGTTCCTGCAGGACCGCGTCCGCGTCATTCCCAACACCATCGCCGAGCCGGAGGCGCTGGCGGCGCCCGGGCGTGAAGATGCGAAGACGCGGACCATCCTCACGGTCGCCCGGCTCGTGCCGCGCAAGAACGTCGCCGCGCTGGTCGAGGCCTTCGCCAGGGTCGCACCCGATCATGCCGACTGGACGCTCAAGATCGTCGGCACGGGTCCGGAGCGGCGCGCCTTGCAGCGGCTAGCGAAGACGCTCGGCGTCAATGGACAGGTCGACTTCGCCGGGGCGACGGACGATCCCTATCCCGATTATGCCGCCGCCGAGATCTTCGTGCTGCCGTCCTTCTTCGAAGGTTTCCCGATGTCGACGCTCGAAGCGATGGCACATGGTTTGCCGCTGATCGGCATGGCGATCTGCAACGGCGTGAACGAACAGGTCGTGCCCGGCGAGAACGGTTATCTCTGCGGCGAGAACGGACCCGACCTGTCGACCGCGCTGGCGGCGCTTATGGCGGACCGGGGCGCACGGTCGCGGATGGGGCAGGCGTCGCGGGACCGCTACCTCGCCAACTACAGCAACGACGTGATTTTCGATCGCTGGGACGCGATGTTCCGCGAGGCGGTCAGCCTCGGCCCCGTCTCGGCGACCGCCGGGCCGGCCGAAATCCTGTCGGTACGGCTGGCGGAAGCGACGTGGGGCACCGACGACCTTCTTCTGCCGGCAGCCAGCGGGGGCGGCGCACGTGTCTGATCATCAGCCACTCTACCTTCGCTTCGCCGAGTTGCTCGAATTGGCGCAGGCCGATCACCTGCCGGGGCGCGACATCCGGCAGCACGTGCTCGAGGCCCGCGATCGCCCGGTGACCTTCGGCTTCACCGGCGACAACCTCCGCACGGCCTACCCGGCGAACCTGCCGCTGCTCTGGACCGACGCGCGCGGCTTCGACGCGGCGGACGCGGACGCCTCCGATACCTTCATCGCGCCGGGCACCGTGACGGCGGATCCGGCGACCTCGCACAAGGGGGTGCTCGGCCTGATGGGGCGGCTGCCGAACGGCAAGCGGCCGCTCTTCATGGAGCAATGCTTCCTCGCCTCGACGCACAGCTGGTCGCATGCCTTTCGTACCAAGACGGCCGAGCACGCCTGCCTTGGCTACGTCTACGACGACATCGCGCACTATTTCATGGCGGACTATCCGAACCGCCTGACGGAACGGCTGAACAGCGCCGAGACCCCGACGGACGACGAACTGGCACGGGCGCGGGGGCTGATCGACCGGCTCGTCTCGCGCCGGATCAGCAAGTATAACGCCCAGCCCATGCGTGCGCCCGAGATGACCGAGGGCTACAGCCGGCGGGTCCTAGTCTGCGACCAGGCCTTCGCCGATGCCTCGACGCTTTTCGGACGGGTGTCTGAGGCTGACTTCGAGCGGATGGTCCTCGCCGCGTTGCGCGAGAATCCGGACGCCGAGGTGATCGTGAAGACCCACCCCGACACGTCTTGGGAAAGCGAGCGGCGCACGGGCTATTACAACGACCTGACCTCAACGGGGCGGATGCGGATCCTGCGGGACCCGGTGAACCCCTTCGCGCTGTTCGAGCATGTCGACAAGGTCTACGTCGGCACCAGCCAGATCGGGCTCGAGGCACTGTTTGCCGGCAAGGAGGTCGTCTGTTTCGGCGTGCCGTTCTTCTCCGGCTGGGGGCTGACGGACGACCGCAAGCAGGTTCGCCACCGGACGCGGACCCGGTCGCTGGAAGAACTCTTCCACTATTTCTACGTCTGGTATTCGATCTATCAGGTGCCGGGTCAGGCTGCGCCCGCCGAAATCGAACAGGTGCTCGACTTCATCGAGTCTCACCGCCCCGAGACGGCGCCGGGCACGGCGGAAGAAGCCGCGCGGCCGCCGAAGGTGTCCGTCATCATCCCGGTTCACAATGTCGCGCCCTACATCGGCGCCTGCCTCGACTCGATCCGCAAGCAGACCCTGCGCGAGATCGAGATCCTGCCGGTCAACGACAAAAGCCCCGACGACAGCCAGACAGTGATCGACCGTCACGCGGCGGACGACCCGCGGATCCGGCCGATCGTGCTGTCCGAGAACGTAGGGCAGGGCATGGCCCGCAACCGCGCCATCGACGAGGCGCGCGGCGACTACATCCTGTTCATCGACGGTGACGACTGGCTGGTGGATGCGACCGCGCTTGCCCGGCTGGTGGAGCGGGCCGAGGCCGACGACGCCGACATGGTCCGAGGCCGAAAGGCCTTCGAGGCGGAGGTGGCCGACGACGGTCGCATCCTCGCCAAGCGTGACGATGTCACGGAAGCGCTGATCCCCGCGCGCGACGGGGCGGTCAGCCATGCCGACGCGCCCGAGCTGCTGAACAACCGGCACTTCTGGACCTTCCTCTACCGCCGGTCTTTCCTTGGCGATCGGATCCGTTTCGTGACCCGGCAGTGGGAGGAGCGTGCCTTTCTCGTAGACGCGCTGGTGTCGGCCGAGCGGATCTCGATCACCGACATCGACCTGACCGCCTACCGGATCCGGCCGGGCTCCACCGCGCGTCGTCAACGCACGCGCGACGACTACGAGCTGATGCTCACGAACTTCGGCCATGTCTTCAAGGTCTTGGCCGCCGCAGGCGCGGTCGAGCGCGACTCGCCGTTGCGGCAGCACCTCGTCTTTCACGTCACGCAGTTCCTCGACCATATCGTGATCGGGATGCCCTACCGCTCCTGGCGTGGTGGGCCGGAAGAAGCCGCTTTTCAGGATCGGATCGCCGGTATCCTGCGGACCTACGATATCCGCCCCCTCGATATCGACCGTAGAAACATCCGCCTCAGCCGCGCGCACCGCGATGCAAGTGCACATGCGCTCGTCGCGGCGGCGCTTCTGTCGGGCGATGCGGAGCTTCTGCATCATGCCGTGGACCTCGCCCCGATCCCGCAGGAGGCGCTGCACGCCCGTTTCCTGAAGGCGCCGACGTCCGAGGTGGAGACCGACCTCGAAGCCGCACTCAACAGGTTCGCCCGGAACGACATGGTCACCGCTGGACGATCCGCGCGGCCCGCGAAACGGCCGCGCTTGATCCTGCATATCGGCGCGACGAAGACCGGCTCCACCTGGCTTCAGGGGCACATGGAGGTGAACCGCCCGGCGCTTCTGCGCAGCGGCACCTGGTATCCCGAAGTCGGCCTGTTCTGGCAGACCGACCGGGACAAGCAGGCGGGCCACGCCGGCTTCCTGCCTGCCATCCGGCGAGGCGAGACAAACCTGCGCCACTACCTCGATGCGGGCGTCGCCGCGCTCGGCGAACGGGTGCACACCGTTGTGCTGTCGAGCGAGGCCTTTTTCCTCCATGCCGAACCGTCGGTCATGGCGAACTGGTTCGCGGGCTACGACGTCGAGGTCGTGATGTACCTCCGCCGACAGGACGACTGGGCCAACGCGCAGTATTGCGAGTTCGTCGCGGGCGGTGCCGTGGGTCGGGTCGATGTGCCGGTCGAGGAGTGGCTGGAGACCGACCAGGTGCGGCGCTGGCTGGACTACGAGGGCCGGGTTGCCGATTGGGTGTCCGCTTTCGGACAGGAGGCCGTGACGGTGCGCCGCTTCGAGAGCGGACGGCTGGCCGGCAACGATCTGCTGTCCGATTTCGTTCAGGCGACCGGGATCGAGGCGTTGTCGGATCTGCCAAGGCCCGACGGCGCGGCCAACGCCGCACAGCTGCCCGGGCCTCATGTCGAACTGATCCGCACGTTCAACGAACGACCCTTCAAGAACCGCGATGCCTATTTCGCCTTCATCGACGAGGTGAGCCGCGGGATCCGCTCGCTGCGCAAGGCCGAGGGCCGACCGCTGCCGAAGCCCCGCGTTCTGACCGAAGCGCAGTCGCGCAAGCTGCTCAGCGATGCGGCGGAGGGCAATGCGAAGCTCGCCGCCGCGCGGTTCGGGGGAGAGCCGTTGTTCAGCGACGCCGCGCCCGACACGCCCGAGCCGGTGACCGTCGAGCCGGATGAACGCGCCCTTGCCGAGGCGGCCTATCCGAAATACGCGCCGCTCGAACTGACCGAGGACGGTGGCCGCGACTTCGGCGGTACGCTGGAGAATTACGGGCTGTTCGGCTGGCGGCTCTGGGGGCTGACGCCGGTGCTCGACCGCGCGCTGAGCAGCCGGGTCGGCCCGGACGAGCGTGCGGCGCTGCGACGGGACCCGGCGGCCTTCGTGCATGGCCGCTGGTCGGGCACCCGCCCGCGCCTTGCGTCGGCGCTTTATCCGCGCGGCAACATGTTCGGCCCCGGCGGGCTGTTCCGCCTGTCGATTCCGGTGATGGCGAAGATCGTCGCGCGGAGCGGGCGGCCCGACCTCGTCGACAGCTACCGGCGCGATCCGATCCGCTTCGCGCGCGAGATGCGGTCGCCCTCGCGGCGGCTGATAGGCCGGATCCTGTTCCCGATCGGGGAGCTGCGATGAGCGGAGATCGCGATGTCGACGTGATCCTCGAGGTGCCGGTCACATGGCTCGGCAATGCTGCCGATGGCGACCGGCACCGCCAGCTTTCCGCCTCCATCCTGATCGCGCTCGCCCATCTCGGCGTGACGGTGCGGCCGGTGCAGCTGCAATTCGGCGCGGACCGTGCGCCCCGGCTTGCCCGGCCGGATCAGCTCGTCATCAGCTACCATTCGCTCGGAGCCGGCGACAATGTGCTGCGATTCAAGGAAAGCTACGTCCCGCCGTACTACACGGTCGATCCGCTGGGCTATTCCGGATATTCGGAACTCGGCCAGTCGCCCGAGACGTTCGTGTCGGAGGTGGAGCGCTTCGATCTGATCCGCGCAGTCGAATTCGTGTCCGACCTGCGGGAGCGGATGATCGAGGGGAACGCCTCCAAGTACCGGCAGGACGATGTCGAGGAATGGCTGCCCGAGGATTACGTCTTCTTCCCGCTCCAGACGGTCGAGGACACGGTGGCGGAACTTGCCCGGTTCGACCAGCTCGACGCACTCCATGCGGTCGCGGCGCACGCCGGTCAGTCGGGCCGATGGCTGCTGGTGAAGAGGCATCCGCAATGCAGCTCTCCGCGGGTGACCGCGGCGCTGGAAGAGATCGGAGCGCTGGAGCGCGTGCAGGTCGTCACCGGCTCGATCCACAGGCTGATCGCGGGTGCCGACGTCGTGGTGGGCTGCAACTCCGGCGTGTTGTTCGAGGCGCTGATCCATGGCGTCCCGGTCGTGTCCTTCGGGCGGTCCGACTTCGCGATGGCGACAGCAGAGGTGGAGACGCTGGCCGACCTGTTGGGCGCGATCGAGGGACGGGGCAGAGCGGACGCGGGCTTCGTCCAGAAATTCGTCGCGTGGTATCTGCTCGACTATTGTGTCGCGGCCGGAGACCTCGACGCGGTGCAGCGGAAGATCGAGGGTGCGCTCGCAACGCTCGACATCAAGAGCGACGGGGGCAGTGCGGCGCAGCTGCGGCTGTTCGACCGGGCGGCAAGCGCGGAGCGGCTGCGGCGGGGACGGGCGCTTCGGCGGACCTGATCCGGCGGAGCACCTGCGGTGCGCTTTGTCAGCCCTCCCTCCGGTCGGGCGGAACAAAGGGGCTGTCTGCCCCCTCTGGGCCTGCGGCCCATTCACCCCCGAGAATATTTGAAGCCCAAAGAAGCCTTGGGCGGCGCGTCCTGTCAGGCGTCGTGCGTGATGAGGCCGAGGCCACGCAGGTAGACGCCGATCCCGGTCTCGAGCAAATCCTCGGGCGGGAAGGGGGAGCGGGTGCCCGGTGAGCCGCGCGCGAAGAGTTCGACCACGCCGTGCGACATCGCCCAGATATGGGCGGAGAACATCTGCGGCGGCGGGCGGCGATCCTCGGGGATATGCCGGGACAGGTCGGTCGCGGCCTTCTCGAAAACTTTCATCGCGCGCGTGGCGACGTCGTGGAGCTCGGGCGTGCGCTGGATCGAGATGCCGCTTTCGAACATCGCGACGTAGTGGCCTGGATACTTGCGGGCGAAGGCGAGGTAGGCGCGCCCCGTGGCCTCGAACGAGGCGAGGGCGGACGGCTGGCCCTTCTCGTAGGCGTGTTCCATCAGGTCGCCGAAGATCTCGTAGCCCTGTCGGGCCGCCTCGGAGATCAGGTCCTCTCGGCCCTCGAAATGGCGATAGACGGCAGCGGGGGTCACGCCGGCCTGCTTGGCGGCTTCCGACAGGGTGAAACCGGTCGGGCCCTTCGCCTCGATCAGGGTCAGGCTGGCATCGACCAGCGCCTGGCGCAGGTTGCCGTGATGGTAGCCGCGCTTAGGCATCCCAGACGTCGGGGCCCCCGCAGATCGCCGCGTCGATGTCGCCGATCTTCTCGGGGCGCTTTCCGGCGTATTCGACCCGGGACAGCACGGTGCGGATGGCGGCGAGGCGCGCGCGTTTCTTGTCGTCGGAGCGGATCACCGTCCAGGGCGTGATGGGAGAGTGCGAGCGCAGCAACGTCTCGCCGATCGCCTCGCTATAAGCGTCCCAGAGTGCGAGGCCCTCGACATCTATGGAGGACAGTTTCCATTGCTTGAGCGGGTCCTTCTCGCGTTTCAGGAACCGGCGGAGTTGCTCGGCGCGGCCGACGTTCAGCCACAGTTTAATGAGCACGATCCCCTCGTCGACGAGCATCTGCTCGAACGAGGGCAGCTGGCGGAAGAAGCGCTCGCGCTGCTCGTCGGTGCAGAAGCCGAAGACCTTTTCGACGACCCCGCGATTGTACCAAGACCGGTCGAAGATCACCATCTCGCCCGCCGTGGGCAACTGGTCGACGTAGCGCTGGAAGTACCACTGGCCGGCTTCGGTGTCGGAGGGCTTCGGGAGGGCGACGAGGCGGGCGACGCGGGGGTTCAGGTTCTCGCGCAGGCGCTTGATGGTGCCGCCCTTGCCGGCGGCGTCGCGGCCTTCGAAGACGATGACCAGCCGCTTGCCGGTGGCCTTCACGTCGGCCTGCAGACGAACGAGTTCCTCCTGCAGGTCTTCGAGCGCGTCCTTGTAGTCGTCCTTGTCGATCGGGGAGTCGTGCGGGTAGGCGGGGTCGAGAATGTCGTGCTTGTCGGCGTCCTTGATCGCCTCGCGGATCTCGTCCGGGGCGTCTTCCTCAAGATACCTCGTGATGGCGCCGTCGAAGGGCAGTGTCATTGTTCGTCTCCGGTCATCTGCCGCCACTATCGCGGTGCGGAGAGGTCAGCGCAATCCGGCGCGCTCCGCGGCGCGATCTATTGCGGCGATCACATCGTCCGGGACCGTGTTGTGGGGCACGTGTCCGATCCCCTCGAGCGGCACGAGATGGGCGGTTTCGACCTGCTCTGCAAGGGGCGTGGCGTGGATGTCGAAGGGAACGGTGTCGTCGGCGGTGCCGTGGACGATCTCGACGGGCACGGTGATCGCGTCGTACCGGGGCACCAGGGCGCGGAGTTCTTCCTTGAGGCCGGCGCGCTGGACGGCATTGGCGCGCAGGGATTCACGCCGCAACGTCAGCGGAGCGCCGATGTAGTCGGCATAGCCTTCGGGCATGTCCTGCGGCGCGAAGATGCTCTCGACCTGGGCGCGCACGTAGGAGGCCGGGGTCCAGGCGGTGATGAGCGGCACGGCCACGCGACCGCCGAGGATCGAGGAGTTCATCGCGTAGAGCCACGGCAGCCCGCCCTCCCAGACCTGGCTCGGCGAGGAGACGGTGACGAGCGCGGAAAGCGCGTCGGGCGTCTCAACCGCCCAGGCGAGCGCGACCGCACCGCCGTAGCTCTGGCCGAGGACGATGGGCTTGTCGGCACCAAGCTTTTCGGCGGCGGCCTGAAGCAGCCGGGCCTGCCCGGTAATCGTTTCGCCGACCGCGCCGGTCCGCTCGGTATAGCCGAGGCCGGGCCGGTCGAAGGTGATGACGCGGTATTTCTTCGCCAGCATCGGGGCGAGGCGGAACGTGAAATCGCGCGTGTTGCCGGACGATCCGTGGATGAGCACGAGGTCGGGGCCGTCGCCGCTGACGACGGCGTGGACGCGAGTGCCGTCCACGTCGACGAACTTACCCTCGGGCGGAAAGGCGGCTTCGGCCGCGTCTTCCCGCGCGGTGGCGCGGATGCGGGTCACGATGGTGACGGCCGCGATGAGGGCGACAAGTATCAGCAGAATGCGGAGTGTCATGACGGCAGACACGACAGGACCGGCCCGGAAGTTTCTAGCGCCTCAGATCGGTGCTTTCGCGACCGATCCGGGTCATGTCGAAGGGCGTCGTCAGGTAGATCTCCGAGATCCAGTTGCCGTAAAGCAGGTGCGCCGTACTGCGCCAGCGGTTGAGCGGCACCTTCGTCGGGTCGTCGTCCGGGTAGTAATCGTGGGGCAGGGCGATCGGGTCGCCCTTCACCGCGTCCCGTTCGTACTCCTGGCCGAGCGTGCCGCTGTCGTATTCGAGATGGTTGAAGATATAGAGCGCCCGGTTCTCGCGGTCCTCGACAAGGCAGGGGCCGGTCTGGTCGCTGTCGATGAGCAGCTCCAGCCCGTCGCGTTCGGCGATGTCGTCGCGCGAGATTTCGGTCCAGCGCGAGACCGGCACGACGAAATCGTCGGCGAAGCCGCGCAGGTAGGGGCTGTCCTGCGATAGCATCCGGTGACGGAAACAGCCGAATGCCTTTTCCTCCAGCCGATGTTTGGGGACGCCGTGGAAATGGTTGATCATGGCCATGCCACCCCAGCAGACGCCGAAGGTGGAGTGGACGTGTGTGCGGCTCCACTCGAAGACCTCGACCAGCTCGTCCCAGTAGGTGACGTCGTCGAACTCGAGGTGTTCGATCGGCGCGCCGGTGATGATGAGCCCGTCGAACGTCTCGCCCGACGCCGCGACCTCGGCGAAGGGGCGGTAGAACTCCTCCATATGCTCGAGCGCGGTGTTGCGGGTCTGGTGCTCGGTCATGCGGATCAATTGGAAGTCGATCTGAAGCGGCGTCGCGCCGATCAGCCGGGCGAACTGCGTCTCCGTCGTGATCTTCATCGGCATCAGGTTGAGCAGCCCGATGCGCAGCGGACGGATGTCCTGCCGGTTGGCCAGATCTTCGTCCATGACCATCACGCCTTCCCGGGACAGGACCTTGTAGGCGGGGAGGGTGGACGGGAGTCGAATGGGCATGAGCGAAAGCTCCGGGTCGGGAAGGTGGCTTTGAATTAGGTGTCGAGGGGCCTGGCCTCAAGTCAGGCGGGGGGCTCTCTCGCCTCGATGGCGCGGGCGATCATCCGGTCGACGTCGGAGACGTCGCGGACCGCGGCGACCTCCTCCGCCGGAACGGTGACGCCCCAGTCCGACATTCGCGCATAGAGCGGCTGGCGGTGCGCGAGCGCGCGGGCGTAGGTCCAGCGGATGAAGGCGTCGGGGTCGACCGCGTCCTCGGCCTTGCCGGTCTCGTCGAGGTAGGCGGCCCAGCTGTCGGCGAGGAACTCCGGCTGGTAATACATCGGCTTGGGCGCGCGGTCGAAGCGGCGGATCAGCTCCTGCGTGTGAGCGTCCGTGCCCTCGATCCAGACCAGCAGCAGATGCTCGGCCAGGTGGGTGAGGATCGGGTCCTCGGGGTCGGAGGGATCGACGACCTCGCAGATCGAGCCGCCGGAATCGCAGACGAAGTGCGGATAATCGTAGAGCTCGCGACTGCGTTCGATGAAGTGGCCGGTGTCGAGCAACGCGTAGGTTTCCGCCGCGCGGTGCTGATCCTGCCGCTTCACGTATTCCTGGAACGGCAGTCCGCCCTTGTCGGGATCGCCGGGCTTGCCGAGGTAAGTCGACAGCGGCGCGAGGTTCTCGAACGTGATGTTGGAGCCGATGTAGATCGAGTCCGACATCAGCAGCTCCTTCAGGAGCGGCACCTTCATCGCCTCGCGTTTGGCGTTGTCGGCGATCAGCTCGCCCATGTAGCGGGTGCCGATGCGGTAGTCGATCGAGTAGTGGAACCAGCCGCCTTCCTCGCGAAGCATGGAGGCGAGCCGCGTCTTGCCGAGGCCGGACATGCCGAAGAACAGCACGCGTTTCTGCTCGGCACCGAGCCAGTCTGAGGCGGAAGAATAGATCATGGGGCGAGGGTTAGACGCAGCCGCCTGCCGGCGCCAGCCCCCGCGGGGCGGGCGGGGCGCTCTGTGGCAGGGTTAGGACGCCCGTTTCTCCCACTGTGCCGCGATCCTGGGCATCGAGACCTCGATCCAGTCGGCGAGTTGACGGACCTTGCTCGCGGCTTCCGCGCCGAGCGGCGTCAGACAATAGTCGACGTGCGGCGGAACGACGTCGTGCGCGGTGCGCAGAACCATGCCGTCCTCTTCCAGGTGGCGCAGGGTCTGGGCCAGCATCCGCTCGCTCACCCCGCCGATGCGGCGGCGCAGCTCGGCGAACCGGTGCGTGCCGCCTTCGAGCGCGATCAGCACGACCACCCCCCAGCGGGACGTCATGTGCTTGAGCACCTCGCGCGACGGACAGTTGGCCGCCATGAGATCGCCGCGTCCGATCCTTTCGGAAAGTTTCTGCATACTAACAAATCCGTTCGTACTTACGAAAGATAAGTGACCCCATTAGGTCTCGGTTTCAAGGTTAGACAGACAGGAGATTCCACCATGACCATCGCCGTCACAGGATCCACCGGCCAACTCGGCCCGCTCGTCATCGAAGAGCTGAAGTCCCGCACCGACGAAGAGATCATCGCGCTTGCCAGGTCGCCCGAGAAGGGCAGCAGCCTTGGCGTCACCGTGCGCGAGTTCGACTATGACCGGCCCGAAACACTCGGCCCCGCGCTCGAAGGCGTCGAGACGCTTATCCTGATTTCCGGCAGCGAGGTCGGCCAACGCGAACGGCAGCACAAGGCCGTCATTGCAGCTGCGGAGGCCGCTGGCGTGACGCGGATCCTTTACACCAGCCTGCTGCGCGCCGACACATCGCCGCTCGCCCTCGCGCCGGAGCACGTGGCGACCGAGGCGGCACTCGCCGAGTCCTCGCTTAACGTGACGATCCTGCGCAATGGCTGGTACTTCGAGAATTACGCCGGCTCTGTCGCCAGCGCGCTGGAGCATGGTGCGCTCGTCGGTGCCGCGGGTGATGCGAAGATCAACGCCGCGACGCGCGCGGATTACGCCGCCGCAGCCGCCGGTGCGGCGACTTCGCCGGACACTGTAGGCAAGACCTACGAGCTTGCAGGTGACACCGGCTTTACCATGTCCGAGCTCGCGGCCGCGCTCACCGCGAAGACCGGGCGCGACATTCCCTACAGCGACATGCCTGTGGCCGAATATCAGAAGGTGCTCGAAGGTGCCGGCCTGCCGGCGGAGACGGCCGGCTTCGTCGCCGGGCTCGACGCGGGGACGGCGGAGGGGGCGCTCGCCAGCTACAGCAAGGATCTCTCGACGCTCGCTGGCCGTCCGACGACCTCGCTCTCCGACTGGGTCGCCACGGTCGCCTGAAGCCGCGGTGGCGGGGGTCAATACCCCCGCCAGATCCAGCCGCCGCCGAGCACGCGGCTGGTGCCGTTTTCATAGAACACGCAGGCCTGGCCGGGGGAGATACCTTCCTCGGCCACCAGCAGTTCGACCTCCGCCTCGGTGGCGGAAAGTGGGCGGATCACCGCCTCGGTCGGCGGGCGCGTGGAGCGGACCTTGACCGAGACGTGATGCTCGCCCGCGTCGGCGAAGCCGCCGTTGCCGAGCCAGTTGATCTCGCGCACCGGGACGGTCCGGGTCGCCAGCATCTCCTTCGGGCCGACGACCACGCGCCGGTTCTCGACGTCGAGGCGGACGACGTAGAGCGGTTCGTTCAGCCCGCCGATGCCGAGGCCACGGCGCTGGCCGATCGTGTAGTGGATGACGCCGCGATGCTCGCCGAGCACGCGCCCGTCGGCATGGACGATCTCGCCCGGATCCGCCGCGCCGGGACGCAGCTTCTCGATCACGCTGGCGTAATTGCCGTCCGGCACGAAGCAGATGTCCTGGCTGTCGGGCTTGTCGGCGACCGACAGGCCGTGCCGCGCGGCGAGCGCCCGCGTCTCCGCCTTGCTTCGAAGGTGGCCAAGCGGAAAGCGTAGGTAGTCGAGCTGTTCGCGCGTTGTCGAGAACAGGAAGTAGCTCTGGTCGCGGTTGGCGTCAGCGGCGGAGTGGAGCTCTGCCCCGGTCGCGCCCATCTTGCGCTGGATGTAATGGCCGGTTGCCATGCAATCTGCGTCGAGGTCCTTCGCCGTCTCGAGCAGGTCCTTGAACTTCACCCGCTCGTTGCAGCGGATGCAGGGGACGGGCGTCGCCCCGGCCAGGTAACTGTCCGCGAACTCGTCGATCACGGCGTCCTTGAAGACGTTCTCGTAGTCGAGGACGTAATGCGGAAAGCCCATTTCCTCGGCCACGCGGCGGGCGTCGTGGATGTCACGTCCCGCGCAGCAGGCACCCTTCTTGGCGAGCGCCGCGCCGTGGTCGTAGAGCTGAAGCGTCACGCCGACGACGTCGTAGCCCTCCCGGGCGAGTTCCGCCGCCACGACGGAGGAATCGACGCCACCGGACATGGCGACGACGACGCGGGTTTCCGCAGGCGGCTTGGCGAAGCCGAGCGAGTTGAGCTGGGTATCGAGGGGCATGGCGACTCCGGCTGAGTGCGAGCGCGCAATATAGGAAAATCCGAGCTATTCTCAACCCCTGCCTTCACTCTCGATTAAGGCCGCCACGTCAGATTGATCGTCAACAGAACGGTCAATCGCGGGTGTGAGAGATGTATTTGCGAAAGGTGGACGGCCCGAGGTCCGTCAGGCTCCCGGACGGGTCCGTCATGACCCGGGCCGACCTGCCGCCGGCCAATACCGGGCGGTGGGTCGCATCACGAAAGGCCGCCGTTGTGCGGGCCGTGTCGTTCGGCCTGATCTCGCGCGACCATGCATTGGCGACCTATTCCTTGTCGGAAGAGGAGTTCTCGGAGTGGGAAACCGCCGTCGACAAGCACGGTGAGGCCGCGCTCTGCACCACGGCCCTACAAAGGTATAGACAACCCTAGGTTGTTCATGCAACTTCGTTCCCGTAGCGTAACGGGGGCTTAACTTTTGCGGGTATACGGTTGCGCTGGTAGGAGAACATCGGAGAACCTTGATGCGCATTCTTTTGGTTGAAGACGATCCAACGACCTCCAAGAGCATCGAGTTGATGCTGACCCACGCAAACCTGAACGTCTACGCGACCGACCTCGGGGAAGAGGGGATCGACCTCGCCAAGCTCTATGATTACGACCTGATCCTTCTCGATCTGAACCTGCCCGACATGAACGGGCTGGAGGTGCTGCGTCAGCTCCGGCTGGCCCGGATCGACACGCCAATCCTCGTGCTAACCGGCGACGATGACACGGAAAGCAAGCTGCGCAGCTTTGGCTTCGGTGCCGACGATTACCTGACCAAACCCTTCCACCGGGAAGAGCTGGTCGCGCGCATTCACGCGATCATCCGCCGCTCCAAGGGTCATGCGCAGTCGGTGATCAAGACCGGGCGCATCCTCGTCAATCTCGATGCGAAGACGGTGGAGGCGGATGGCATTCCGGTTCATCTGACCGGCAAGGAATACCAGATGTTTGAACTTCTCAGCCTGCGGAAGGGCACGACCCTGACGAAGGAAATGTTCCTTAACCACCTCTATGGCGGCATGGACGAACCGGAGCTCAAGATCATCGACGTTTTCATCTGCAAGTTGCGCAAGAAGCTCGCCCAGGCGACCGGCGGCGAAAACTATATCGAGACGGTCTGGGGGCGTGGTTACGTGTTGCGCGATCCCGAACCGGCCGCTCTGGATCCCGAGCGGCTGGCCATCGGTGCCTGATGTGTTTTTCGGATCTTCCCCCAGACACCAGATCCGAGCGCACTTCAGGCATCGATGGCACCATAACGGACATTCAGCACCGCATGGGGGAAGGAGTGAGTGGGGTTGGATGGCTCTGGCGGTGAGTTCGATTGGTTGAGGCTCGTTCGAATTGCCGATGGTGTGACCACTCACGGAACCAAGGCAAGACGGCGATCGGGTCGGGACTGCGGAAATCGGCCGTTTGATCGCGGGCGTTCGGTGGGTTGCGCCAGCACAGGGCTGAACGGGCACATGCGACGATAGCGAAGCTTCACGGTCGGCGGCTCCCGCAGATCGAATGCAGCGGGTCGGAACCGGGCTGGACGGAACCGGGACAGCGACCTAACAGTTGGCCGGCGGTCGGTGTGACGACCGTTCGGGCCGGCTCCGATGCAGGGGCCCATTGCCGCCGGGTGCGGGGTCCGCTCCCATAGCGGATGGAGGCGACGGTGGCCGCGGCCCGGGACAAGGACATCGAAAAGCTCACCTCGAAAGAGGCGGAAGCCGAGCTCGAGCGCCTCGCCGGCGCCCTGGCCGAGGCGAACGACGCCTATCACGCCGCCGACAATCCGACCTTGTCCGACGCCGACTACGATGCGCTGAAGCGGCGCAATGCCGCGATCGAAGATCGCTTTCCCGAGCTCATGCGCCCGGACAGCCCAAGCGACCAGGTCGGCGCAGCCCCGGCCTCCGGCTTCGAGAAGGTCACGCATTCGGTGCGTATGCTGTCCCTGTCGAACGCCTTCGATGCGGACGACATTCGCGACTTCGACGATAGTATCCGGCGCTACCTGAACCTGTCCGCGTCCGATCCGCTGCAATACACCGCCGAGCCCAAGATCGACGGCCTGTCGCTGTCGCTGCGGTACGAGAACGGCGAACTCGTGCGCGCCGCGACCCGTGGTGACGGGTCGGTCGGTGAGAACGTGACCCGCAACGCCCTGACCATCGACGACATTCCCAACCGTCTGGCGGATGCCCCCGACATTCTGGAGGTGCGCGGCGAAGTCTACATGAGCCACGAGGATTTCACGGCCCTCAACACGCGCCAGCAAGAGGCGAACGGCAAGACTTTCGCCAACCCGCGAAATGCCGCCGCCGGATCGCTCCGCCAGCTCGATCCCGAGGTGACGAAGCAGCGCCCGCTGCGCTTCTTCGCCTACGCCTGGGGGGAGGTCTCTGCCCCGCTCTCCGACACGCAGATGGGCGCGATCGAACGGCTGCAAGCCCTTGGCTTCCAGACCAATCCGCTGACGCGCATCTGTAACGGCCCGGACGAGATGCTCGCCCACTATGCCGAGATCGAGGCGCAGCGCGCCACGCTCGGCTACGATATCGACGGCGTCGTCTACAAGGTGGACGACCTTGGCCTGCAGGGGCGCCTTGGCTTTCGGTCGACCACGCCCCGCTGGGCCATTGCGCACAAGTTTCCGGCTGAACTCGCCTGGACCACGCTCGAGCGGATCGAAATCCAGGTCGGTCGCACCGGCGCGCTCAGCCCCGTGGCACGGCTGACGCCGGTCACGGTCGGCGGCGTCGTCGTGTCCAACGCGACGCTACACAACGAGGATTACATCGCCGGGCTGGACAGTCGCGGCGCCCCGATCCGGGACGGCAAGGACATTCGGGAAGGCGATTGGGTGCAGGTCTACCGCGCCGGCGATGTCATTCCGAAGGTGGCGGACGTCGACCTGTCACGCCGCCCCAAGGACGCACAGCCATATGTTTTCCCGGACACCTGTCCAGAATGTGGATCCGAAGCGATCCGCGAGGAAGGCGATGCGGTGCGCCGGTGCACTGGTGGCCTCGTCTGTCCCGCGCAGGCGGTTGAGAAGCTGAAGCACTTCGTCTCGCGCGCGGCCTTCGACATCGAAGGGCTGGGCGCGAAACAGGTCGAAGCGTTCCATCAGGACGGCTGGATCGCGGAGCCTGCCGACATCTTCACACTGAAGGACCGCTACGGGCCGGGCCAGCTGACGCAGCTGAAGAACCGCGAGGGGTGGGGCGAGAAATCGGCGGAGAACCTGTTCGACGCGATCGACGAGCGGCGGCGTATTCCGCTGGCCAAGATGATCTTCGCGCTCGGCATCCGCCATGTCGGGGAAGTCGCCGGCAGCGACCTCGCCCGGCATTTCGGCGCCTGGGAGCCTTTCGCGCGAACCGTCGACCTCGCGGCCCCGGCCGCCGAACGGGCGAGTGCCGCCGAGGCAGCAGTGCTTGCCGAACGCGCGACCGCGGCCGAGGAGGGCCGCCGTGCCCGGATCACGGAGACGCGCGAGAAGATCTGGACCGATCCGCCCCTCGATCCGGACGCGCGTGCCGCCTGGGAGGAGATCGTCGGGATCGAGGGGCTCGGCACCACCGTGGCGCAGAGCCTCGTGACCACCTTCGCGCAGGAGTCCGAGCGCAAGTCGATCGACCGCCTTGTCGCGCATCTCCGGATCGAGGAGGCCGAAGCGCAGGCGACCGACAGCCCCGTCGCGGGCAAGACCGTCGTCTTCACCGGCTCGCTCGAGAAGATGACGAGGGCCGAGGCGAAAGCTCGCGCTGAATCGCTCGGCGCCAAGGTTTCGGGTAGCGTTTCGGCCAAGACGGACCTGCTCGTCGCGGGCCCGGGCGCAGGATCGAAGGCGAAGAAGGCCGCCGAGCTGGGGGTAGAAACGATCGACGAGGACGCGTGGCTCGCGCTGATCGGCGCGGGATGACGGGGCGACCCGAACGCCTCTTCCCGCTGTTCGGCCCCTTGTCGACCCTCGCGGGCATCGGTCCGAAGTCGGAAAAGACGCTGGCCGCCAGTGGGACGGAGAAGCCGCGCGACATCCTGTTCACCCTGCCTTACGCCGGGATCGACCGGCGGCTGCGCAACTCCGTCCGGGACGTCGTACCGCCGGCGACCGCGACGGTCGAAGTCACCGTGGGCCAGCATGTCGCGCCGCCTTCGCGCAGCCGGCCTTACCGGGTGGCGGTGAAGGACGCGGAGACGGAGTTCAATCTCGTCTTCTTCCATGCGCGCGGCGACTGGCTTCGCCAGCAGCTGCCGACAGGGCAGAAGCGCATCGTGTCGGGCAAGGTCGAGATGTTCGACGGCATCATTCAGATGGTCCACCCCGAGCATATGGTGCCGCCCGGCGAGGCGGACGAGATCCCGGCGTTCGAGCCGATATACCCGCTTCATGCCGGGATTACGCAGAAGGCGATGTGGAAGGCGAGCCGCTCCGCGCTCGAACTCGCCCCCGAGCTGCCGGAATGGATCGACGCCGAGCTGATGAAGCGACAGGGCTGGCCCCGCTGGCGCGAGGCGCTCTTCGCGGCGCATTCGCCGGAAGAGCAGGCCGATCTCGGGCCGACCGCCCATGCGCGGCAGCGGCTGGCTTATGACGAGTTCATGGCGCATCAGCTCACCCTTGCGCTGGCCCGGTCGAGTCTAAAGCGCGGCAAGGGCCGGTCGACGGAAGGCACGGGGCAGTTGCGGGACAAGGTGCTGGCCGCCTTGCCCTACAGCCCGACCGGCGCGCAATCGCGTGCTATCGCGGAGATCGCGGCGGACATGGCGGCTGCCCATCGGATGAACCGGCTGCTGCAGGGCGATGTCGGCGCGGGCAAGACGCTGGTGGCCTTCATGGCACTTCTGACCGCGGTCGAGGCCGGCGGGCAGGGCGTGATGATGGCGCCGACGGAAATCCTTGCGCGGCAACACCTCGAGGGGTTGCAGCCGCTCGCGGCAGACGCGGGCGTGCGGCTGGAGTTGTTGACCGGCCGCGACAAGGGAGCGGAGCGGGCGACGAAACTCGCCGCGCTTGCCTCGGGCGAGATCGAAGTGCTGGTGGGCACGCACGCGGTGTTCCAGCCCGACGTGCAGTTCCACGACTTGCGACTCGCCATCGTGGACGAGCAACACCGTTTCGGCGTCGCGCAGCGGATGGAGCTTGGAGCAAAGGGCTCGCGGGCGGACGTGCTGGTCATGACCGCGACGCCGATCCCGCGTTCGCTATCGCTGGCGCAATATGGCGACATGGACATCTCGGTGCTTGACGAGAAGCCGCCGGGGCGGAAGCCGGTGACGACGGCGCTCGTCTCTGCAGGGAGGATGGAGGAAGTCGTCGCGCGGTTGCAGAAGGCTGTGGCGGACGGCCACCAGGCTTACTGGGTCTGTCCTCTGGTGGATGAAAGCGAAACCTCGGAACTGACGGCGGCCGAAGCCCGCTTCAAGCACCTCAGGGCGCGCTTTGCGGAAGGTGAAGTCGCTTTGGTTCATGGCCAGATGCCGCCCGCGCAGAAGGACGCGGCGATGGCGGACTTCGTCGCGGCGCGGGCCAAGGTGCTGGTGGCGACGACGGTGATCGAAGTCGGGGTCAACGTGCCGAACGCGTCGATCATGGTGATCGAGGGGGCGGAGAGTTTCGGCCTTGCCCAGTTGCACCAGCTGCGGGGCAGGGTGGGGCGCGGTGCGGCGCAGTCGACCTGCCTGCTGATGTACCAGGCGCTGAGCGACAGCGGGCGGCGGCGGCTCGAGATCCTGCGCGATACGGAGGACGGGTTCCGGATCGCGGAAGAGGATCTGGCCATGCGCGGTGCGGGCGATCTGATCGGCACGGCGCAATCCGGGCTGCCCCGGTTCCGAATTGCCGACATGGAGAGCCAGTCGGCGCTGATGGCGCTTGCGCAGAGTGACGCGCGAAAACTGCTCTCGGACGATCCGACGCTCGAGGGGCAACGCGGAGCGGCGGCGCGAACTCTTCTTTGGCTCATGGAGCAGGACAAGGCGATCCGTTTGTTGTCAGTCGGTTAGCCTGTCGCGGAACATTTTGTTCACGTTTGTTCTCAAAAAGTTCTTGCCACGTTAACTTGGTTATGAGAACAAAGGAGCAACAAAGAGCAACGCAAGACAAGGAGACATCGGATGGCGAAAGAGCTGAAATCTGCGATCACCCGCTCCCGGGACACGATCCTCGGCGATGCCATCGGTGCGGTGTCCCTTGCCGTGATGCTGTTTGTTGGTCTGTCCCTGCCAGGATTGATCTGATCTGCCCGGCCAATCGCGCCGATCCGCCATTCGCGTCCACGCCTGTCCCGGACGCTGACTTCGAACTGGTCTTGCCTGTTTCCGGTTCGACGGGGTTGCCTCCCCCGCTGGCGGGTTATCGGGTCCCACGCGACACGGCCTCTGCCTGCCGCCGCCATCCTGTCCCGGATGTGCGGCGGTTTTTCTTTTTGCGACCAGCGGTATTGGGCAGCGATTTTTCTGACGAAAAATCAGCGTCGTCCGACCGTCACGCGTGATAGGCGAAGCGCAGTCCGCCCCAGTGGCGACCGCGCGCGCGGATCGGAGCGGACAGATCCTTCATCAGTTTGAAGCTGCCGCCGCCCATGTCCCGCCGGTAGACCTGAAGGAGGAAGGGCTGCTGGTTCCTTCCCGCCTTCAGGCCCACGCGGTCGTCGAACAGCCGCCTGTTGCGACAGTTCGCCGTGTTCCAGACAGGATCGGACCCCTGCGGCTGCGAGAATTTCCGGTTGTGGGTCGGCAGGTAGCCATTGCGGTCGACCGCGGCGCAGAAGACGACGCGCGGGTCGAAGCGCAGCGCCTCTTCCTGGATCGGCGGCAACACGCGATCGGTGAATGCCGTGAAGGGGGCGATCAGCTGTGGCGGATCGGTGCCGGGGATCGGGTCGTAGCGGTGATCGAACAGCGCGGCCTCGGTAATGGCGCCGCTGTCGATGCCATCTTCGAACGCCTCGCAGACGCGGGCGGAAAAGCCGAGAAGTGCCTCGATGAAATGGCTGTCTTCCCCC
Organism: Pelagovum pacificum; assembly: GCF_016134045.1. Taxonomy (NCBI): domain Bacteria; kingdom Pseudomonadati; phylum Pseudomonadota; class Alphaproteobacteria; order Rhodobacterales; family Paracoccaceae; genus Pelagovum; species Pelagovum pacificum. Next base: position 1,781,030 of record NZ_CP065915.1, read on the forward strand.
GCACCGCCGATGCGGACGGCGCGTTGCACGAGCGCTTCGCTCTGATCGATAAGACCGTGCACGCGGTCGCGCGCATCGCCGACCCCGCCGGATGTTCGCTGGGCCGCCCCAGCGATCCCTTCGAAGGCCGGACGGAAGAGTTCGACCGCATCGCTTACCCGCCCGGCGGCGTCGGCCATGCCGGCGGTGGTGACGGCGCTGTCGCGGACCCGATCATCCAGTTCGGTCAGGGCCGTTTCGGTGACCGCGCTGTTCTCGATCACCGCGCGGGCGAGGGACGCGATCTCCGTCGCTTCGTTGCATAGGACGGAGATCACCTGCTCCAGCCCCGCGACGGTGCCTGTGATCGACTGTGCCGCGGCGCCGGTTTCCTGGCTGAGCTGCTTGATCGCGTCGGCGACGACGCCGAAGCCGCGACCGTCGTCGCCGGCGCGGACCGCTTCGATCTTGGCGTTGATGGCGAGGAGGTTCACCTGCCTTGCGATGGAGGTGATCTGGTCGTTCGTCCGTGTCACCGCGTCGAGCTGCGTGACGACGGCCTGCATCCGATTGTCGACTGCGCTGACCCAGCCGGCGACCTGCTGGTTCTGGCGATCGGACGCGCGCAGAGCCTCGGCCGTGCCGGCCATCTTCAGGCGCGTTTCCTCCGACAGTCGGTTTACCCGGTCGATGGCGACCCGCATGGCGCTATTCGCCGTCTCGATGGCCGAAGCGCTTTCGGTCACGGTGCGCAGCGCGCCCACCTGACCGCGGGCGTGGGCCTCGACATCGTCGAGGAAGCCGGCGACATCGACGATGTCGAACCCGATCTTCGAGGCGCCCGCCGCAATGGCGTCGAGGTCCGCCTTGTCAGGGACGGCAATACCGCCATCCGGCCGAGGGGTGTGCTGGTTCATGGTCTCTCCGCTCGTCAGAGAGACTAGACTGGCGACCTTTCCATTCCGTGAACGCCGCTCAGGAAACCTTCACTTCGCCGAGCGCGGCGAGCGTCGCCTCGAGCGCGAGCATGATCGAAGCGTGGCGGTTCTTGTAGTCGCGGGCGGGCTCCAGCACTTCGAGCCCGTCGAACGGGGCGGAGGGGGGCGGGCCGCCCTCCTTGAGCATCGCGAGCATTTCGTCCCGGGCCCGGCGGATCTCCTCCTCGGTCCGGCCGACGACGTTCGCGCCGACAACGGCGGCTGCCGCTTGGCCGAGGGCGCAGGCCTTCACATCCTGCGCGTAGTCGGTGATCACGCCATCCTCGACCTTCAGATCGACCGTGATGGTGGAGCCGCACAGCGGCGAGCGCTTTCGGACCGACGCGTCAGGCGCCTCCAGCCGGCCGGTGCGCGGCATGTCGGCGGCAAGCGCGAGGATCTTGCCCGAGTAGAGCTTGATCATGTCGGTATCGTCGCTCATGTCGTGGACTCCTGTTGGCGTGACCCCGTAGATAGGCCCGATGCGGCCCGGTGCAAAGGAAATCGACCCATGTCCTTCGATCCCTCGACGCTTCGTTACAACGAGGCCGGACTGATCCCCGCGATCGCGCAGGAGGCCGAGACCGGCGAGGTCCTCATGATGGCCTGGATGAACGCCGCCTCGATCGAGCGCACGCTGGAGGAGGGCCGCGTCGTTTACTGGTCGCGCTCGAGGGGCGAATTCTGGCGCAAAGGCGACACCTCTGGTCACGTGCAGGAGCTGGTCGAACTGCGCTTCGATTGCGATGCGGACTGCCTGTTGCTCCAGGTGCGACAGGTCGGCGCGGCCTGTCACACGGGCCGCCGGAACTGCTTCTACCGCGCGGTGCGGGACGGGGACGTGGTCGAGATCGCCGCGCCGCTCTAGCGGGAGGCGGCGACCAGCGCATCAAGGGTTTTGACCGGGTCCTCGGTGCTCCAGATCTCGTCGCCGAGGCCGAGGAAGTCGGCAAAGGGCGCGAGCGTGCGGATCAGTCCCTCATCGAGCGCGCCTTCTGCGACGACGGGCACCTCGATCATCTGGGACCACCACTCGAAAAGCTCCCTCTCCGCCAGCCTGCCGTCGCCGAGCGCGGTCGCCCCGACGGGGCCGAAGGAGACATAATCCGCGCCGAGTTCGCCCGCGGTCATGCCGTCGTGCCGGGAGGTGCCGCAGAAGGCCCCGACGATCGCATCGTCGCCGAGCGCCTTGCGCATCGACTTCACCGAGCGGGCGGAATCCATCAGGTGGATGCCATCGAGGCCGAGCCGTTCGGCCAGCAGCGCATGCGTGTCGATGACGAGCGCGACGTCCCGGGCGTGACAGACTTCGCGCAGTGCATCGGCGGCGCGGGAGATACGGTCCTCGTCCCGGGTGGCGAGGGCCAGCCGCACGCAGGCCACCGGCGTGGCGTCGAGGCAGGCGGCAAGCCTGTCGGGATAGCTCGAGAGTTCGAATTCCGGCGGGGAAATCAGGTAGATCTGCGGCTGGTCCGGCGTGTCGTCGGTCATGGTCTTCCCGGCGGGCTGTCTGAAGTCGCGCCCTCCTAGCAGGGAACGTCGGGGCAGGGAAGCGGGCTACTTCGGCGGCAGCGTGGCGAGGTTGGCGCGTACCAGCGCCATCAGCCGGCCCCGCCGGTCGTCGTCGGCGATACAGTCGAGGTCGGCGCGCACGAAACCGCCCATGCGGCGCCCCGCGTGGATCATCGGGATGACGCCGTCGATCGCGGCCGCTTCGTCCTCGTGCTGCTTGCCGACCCGGAACATACCGCGCTCTGCGGTGATGCCGCAGGCCATGTTGCCGTCGACCATGAAGCACAGGCCGCCGAACATCCGCTTCTCCGTGAGGCCGGGCAGGTCGGCGAGGTCCTCGCGCAGCGTTTCGGCAGAGCCTTCGTCATGGGCCATGCGGGCCTCCTTCGCGGGCGGCGGCTTGTCTTGCCGGCGATTGTGCGCCACCTAGCCGGAATTCGCCATGCTGGAGTGAGTTTCGATGCCGACCGATACGCCGCAACCCGCCTTCGTCCTGCTGCGCCCGCAGATGGGCGAGAACATTGGTGCGGCGGCGCGGGGGATGTGGAACTTCGGGCTCGACCGGATGCGGATCACGGCGCCACGCGACGGCTGGCCGAACCAGAAGGCGGTCGCGATGGCGAGTGGTGCGGGTCGGCTGTTGGACGAGGCGCAGATGTATGGCTCGACGGCGGAGGCGGTGGCGGATTGCCACTATGTCTACGCCACGACGGCGCGTCCGCGCGAGTTGACCAAGCCGGTGCTGACGCCCGAGGCCGCGCTTGCCGACGCCGCGACCCGGATCGGGCGGGGCGAGAAAGTCGCCGTGATGTTCGGCCCCGAGCGGGCGGGCATGGAGAACGAGGACATCGCGCAGGCCTCGGCGATCATCTCGGTCCCGGTGAACCCGGAGTTCCCGTCGCTCAACCTCGCCCAATGCGTGCTGCTCTGCGCGTACGAGTGGCGGCGGGCCGTGACGGACACGCCGGCGGAGCGGCTGGAAGGGCAGCGCACGGAACTGGCCGAGCGGGTCGAGGTCGAAAAGCTCGGCGATCACTACGAGGAGCGGCTCGAGGAGGCGGGGTTCTTCTATCCCGAAGCGAAGGGCGGCGCGATGCGGCTGAACCTGCGCAACCTCTGGTCACGGATGCCGCTGACCCGCGCGGATGTGCAGATGCTGCACGGGATCATGCGCCAGATGGTGCGCTGGAAGGACCGGGACTGACTCCTCGTCTCCCGGCTGGTTTGATCCGGCGGAGCACCTGCGGTGCACATTGGGAGCCCTCCCTCCGGTCGGGCGGAGCGAGGGGGCTGTCTGCCCCCTCTGGGCCTGCGGCCCATTCACCCCCGAGAGGTACTTGTGGCCAGATGACAGGGAGAGGTTGCGTTAAGGACAATGCGCGCACTCTCTCTAATGGCCGCAGAGACCTCGCGCCGGAGGCTCCGAAGGACGACGCGGGGCCTTCCATCCGGACAATCCGGACCAGCGCATCCCCCTCTGGCCCGCGACAGATGTCCTGCCGGGGCCAGCGGCAGGCAAGCTGACGCAGGCGCGGCGGGTCGCCTTGTTTCCCGGCGCGGTGCGGCCTAGCTTGCCGCCGAAACGAACAGGACGTCCCATGGCCCAGAAACCCAAGTCCCGAACGAACCGGGCGATCTTCGAGGAAGTCGGAACCGGCGAGCGGCAGGTGGCTGCGGCGACCGGCAGCATCGACAAGGGCGGGCAGGGCGCGCGCGGCGCGGTCCGGCTCTGGCTGATGCTGATCTTCGCGCTTGTCGCCGCGATGATCCTCGTCGGTGGGCTGACGCGGCTGACGGACAGCGGACTGTCGATCACCGAATGGGCGCCCGTCTCGGGTGCGCTGCCGCCGATGTCGGAGGCCGACTGGCAGGCGGAGTTCGAGCGCTACCAGCAGATCCCGCAGTTCACGGAGCTGAATTCCGACATGGACCTTGCCGGGTTCAAGTCGATCTACTGGTGGGAATGGGGTCACCGACAGCTTGGCCGGGTCATCGGACTTGTCTGGGCGATCGGTTTCTTCGGGTTTCTCGCGACCCGCACCATGCCGCGCGGCTGGTCGGGGCGACTGCTCGGTCTTGGCGCCCTCGGTGGGGTGCAGGGGGCGATCGGCTGGTGGATGGTGCATTCCGGTCTGCAGGAGGGGATGCTGTCGGTCGCGTCCTACCGGCTGGCGATCCACCTCGGCCTCGCCTTCGTGATCTTCGGCTTCATCACGTGGTACGTGATGCGGCTGTCGCGGCGGGAGGCCGACCTGCTGCAGGCCCGGCGCAGCGGACAGGCGAAGCTGTTCTCGATGTCCACCGGGCTGATGCATTTCGCGTTCCTGCAGATCCTGCTCGGCGCGCTGGTCGCCGGGATCGACGCGGGCCGCGACTTTCCGAGCTGGCCGTTGATGGCGGGACAGATCATTCCACCCGATCCGTTCTACGTCCCCGACGGCGCGGGCGGCAGTCTGCCGGCATGGCGGGCATTCTTCGAGAACGCGGGACTGGTGCAGTTCATCCACCGCACCTCGGGCTACCTGCTGTTCATCTTCGGCGTCATCGTCTGGCTGCGCGGGCGCCGCTCGCCGATGGCGCGGACGCGGTTCGCCTTCAATGCCGTGTTCAGCGCGCTGCTTCTGCAGATCGTGATCGGCATCGTCACCGTGCTCTATGCCGCGCCGCTGCCGCTCGGCATCCTGCACCAGGGCATGGCCGTGCTGCTTTGGGTCCTGATCCTGCGCGCGCGCTTCCTTGCTCGCTATCCCCATGTCCAATCGGTGAGAGACTGACCTGTGCCCCAGACCCCCTATGACGAGCTGATGGCGTTCCAGCGCGAGACCGAGGCCCTAGGACAAGTATCCGGCCGGCTTGGCTGGGACCAGGAGACGATGATGCCGCGCGGCGCGGCCGAGCAGCGCTCCGAGGAGATGGCCGCGATGGAGACGGTGCTGCACGCGCGGCGCACCGATCCGCGTGTCGGCGAGTGGCTGGCGGCGATCGACGGCGCGGCACTCGATGCCGCCGGGCAGGCGCAGCTGCGGCTGATCCGCCGGTCTTACGAGCGGGCGGTGAAGGTGCCGGCGCGGCTGTCGGTGGAGCTCGCCCGCGTGACGTCGCGCAGCCAGGGTATCTGGGCGCAGGCGCGGGCGGACGGCGACTTCGCCGCCTTCGCGCCGACGCTGGCGGAGGTCGTTTCGCTGAAGCGCGAGGAAGGCGCGGCGCTCGCGGCGGAGGGGGACGTCTATGACGCCATGCTTCAGGATTACGAGCCGGGCGCGACGGCGGATCAGCTCGATGCCATGTTCGGCGCACTGCGGCCACGCCTCGTCGCGCTTCGCGAGGCGGTGCTGGCACAGGAAAAACCGGCTGCGCTGACTGGCGAATTCGACGACGCCGTGCAGATGAAGCTGACGCGCAAGATCGCCGAGACCTTCGGGTACGACATGACGCGGGGCCGGGTCGACAAGGCGGTGCACCCGTTCTCCTCAGGCTCCGGGCAGGACGTGCGGATCACCACGCGGACCAACCCGGCCGATCCGTTCAACTGCATCTACTCGACCATTCACGAGGTCGGCCATGGCTCCTACGAGCAGAACATCGATGCCGCCTACTTGCTGACGCCGCTTGGCAACGGCGTGTCGATGGGCGTTCACGAAAGTCAGAGCCGGATCTACGAGAACCAGCTCGGCCGGAGCCATGCCTTCACCAGCTTCCTGTTCGGCGAGATGAAACAGGCGTTCGGCGAGATGAACCTTGCCGATGCCGAGGCCTTCTACCGCGCCGTGAACCGGGTCGACGGCGGTTTCATCCGGACCGAAAGCGACGAGGTGCAGTACAACCTGCACATCCTGCTGCGCTACGATCTGGAGCGTGCCCTGATCGGCCGGTCGCTGGAGGTCGCCGACCTCGAGGCGGCGTGGAACGAGCGGTTCGAGAAGGACTTCGGCTACGCTGTCGACAAGCCCTCGAACGGGGTGCTGCAGGACGTCCACTGGTCGCTGGGGCTGTTCGGCTACTTCCCGACCTATACGCTCGGCAACGTCTATGCCGGGTGCCTGCACGAGGCGCTCAGGGCCGATGTGCCTGATCTCGACGCGCGACTGGCGGAGGGCGATACCTCGCCGGCGACGACATGGCTGCGCGAGAAGCTGCAGGTGTTCGGCGGCCTGCGGGAGCCGCGGGCGACGATCGAACATGCAACCGGGGCGGCACCGTCCGAGGAACCGCTTCTGGCCTATCTCGAAGCGAAGTTCGGAGATATTTACGGGCTTTGACGATGGCGCGGGCGTCGGGGTAACCCGATCTTCAGCCCGCGCTGCTATCGAATTTTCGTCGAAAATTCTGGGAACTGGAGGGCGATCTTCGCGCGGATGTCTTGCGGGGTGAGCCCGTCGTCGCGGTAGGTAGCGATGGCGCGCGCATCGTCGCGCTTGGCGAGGCGGCGGCCCGCGTCGTCGCGGACCAGATCGTGATGGTCGTAATCCGGTGTCGGCAGGCCGAGCAGAGCCTGTAGCAGGACCTGCACCGGTGTTGCATCGAACAGGTCGGCCCCGCGCACGACCTCCGTCACGCCTTGCAACGCATCGTCGTGGACGACGGCGAGGTGATAGGCGACCGCCCCGTCGCGCCGGCTGAGGACGATGTCGCCAGTACCTTCGATCAGCGAGTCAGGGTCGATATCGTGCTGACCCTGACGGAGCCGACCGTGCTCGAGGAACGACAGCGCCCCCGGTATCGTGGCAAGCGCCTTTCGGATATCGAGCCGCAGCGCGTCGCCGGGCCGGCGGCTTTCCATCGACCGTCCACGACAGGTGCCGGGGTAGACCAACCCGTCGGGGCCGGTCGCGAGCGCGCCTTCCTGCGGGGCGGACAGCGCAGCCCGGATGTCACCGCGCGTGCAGGAGCAGGGGAAGACGAGCCCGCGTGCGGCCAGCCTGTCGATCGCCTGACCGTATTCGGACAGGTGTTCGGATTGACGGCGGACCGGTCGCGACCAGTCGAGGCCGAGCCACGCGAGATCTTCGAAGATCTGCGCGTCCCACTCGGGTTTCGAGCGGTCCTGGTCCAGGTCCTCGATCCGCAGAAGGAACGTGCCGCCGGCCTCTTGCGCGCGGCGCCAGGCGGTGATCGCGGAGAAGGCGTGGCCGAGGTGGAGCGGCCCCGTTGGCGAGGGCGCGAAGCGGGTGATCATCGCGAGGCGGGCTGGCGGTGGTCGAGGCCCTGATAGGGGCAGATCGCGCCGGTTGGGGTCGCGGCGCACCCGCACAGCTGTTCGATCCGGACTGACATGGCAAACGCCTCCCGTTGTCCTGACCTTACCGGTGTCAGGCGGCCCCAGCTTCTTCCGTCGGGGCGGTCACGGCGAGCCACGCCTGCCAATCGGCCTTGGCGCGATCCGTGTAAGCCTTGTAGCGGTCCTTGCGGCCGCGTCGTCCGCCCTTCACGCCATCGAGCGGCGGGAACAGGCCGAAGTTCACGTTCATCGGCTGGAAGGTCTTCGCCTCGGCACCGCCGGTGATGTGCGTGACCAGCGCGCCGATTGCCGTCGTGGACGGCACGGGTGGCAGGCTGTGGCCCGTCATCTCGGCAATCGCGAGGCGGCCGGCGAGAAGGCCCATGGAGGCGCTTTCAACGTAACCTTCAACGCCAGTGATCTGACCGGCGAACCGGATATTGGGACGGGAGCGCAGGCGCATCTGCTCGTCCAGCAGGGTCGGCGAGTTCAGGAACGTGTTGCGGTGAATGCCGCCGAGCCGCGCGAAGGACGCCTCGGAAAGGCCCGGGATCATTCGGAAAACTTCCGTCTGGGCCCCGTACTTCATCTTCGTCTGGAAGCCAACGATGTTGTAGAGCGTGCCAAGCGCGTTGTCCCGCCGCAGCTGGACGACGGCATAGGCCTTTTCCTCGGGCTTGTGGCTGTTGGTGAGGCCGATCGGTTTCATCGGGCCGTGACGCAGCGTCTCGCGGCCGCGTTCGGCCATGACCTCGATCGGCAGGCAGCCGTCGAAATAGCCGGCCGTCTCGCCCTCGTGGAACACGGTCTTGTCGGCAGCGAGGAGCGCGTCGATGAAGGCCTCGTACTGGGCCTTGTCCATCGGGCAGTTGATGTAGGCCTTCTGTTCGGCCTCCGTCTCGCCCTTGTCGTAGCGGGACTGTTCCCACGCGACGGACATGTCGATGCTCTCGGCATAGACGATGGGGGCGATGGCGTCGAAGAAGGCGAGCGCCTCGGTCCCTGTCTCGGCGCGGATCGCCTCGGCCAGATTGCCGGAGGTCAGCGGGCCCGTGGCGATGATCCACTGGCCGTCGGTGGGCAGCTCGGTGATTTCCTCGCCCGAGACCTCGATCAGCGGGTGGGCGCGCAGACGCTCGGTCACGCCGGCCGAGAAGGCGTCGCGGTCGACGGCAAGCGCACCGCCGGCGGGCAGACGGTGCTCGTCGGCCATCTCCATCAGGAGGCCGCCGGCCTGGCGCATCTCCCAATGGAGCAACCCGACGGCGTTCTGCTCGTCGTCGTCCGAACGGAACGAGTTGGAGCAGACCATCTCGGCGAGGTTGCCGGTCTTGTGGGCGAAGGTTTCGACGGTGGGGCGCATCTCGTGGATGACCACGGGAATGCCGGCCTGTGCGGCCTGCCACGCGGCCTCGGATCCGGCCATGCCGCCGCCGACGATATGAAGCTTGTCAGACATGGCGTTCGTCTAACGGAACGCCGTGGCCGAGGGAAGGGTCAGGCGACCGCGTCCTTGCGGCTGTCGGCGAAGATGTTCACGACCTCGGTCTCCTCGGGCGTGTCCATGAAGCGCAGCTTCAGCTTCATCTTCTGGGATTCGGACAGCGGGCCCTGGGACTGTGCCTCGGACTTCAGCGCGGCGAGGCGCTGTTCGAGGGCCGGGTCGAGTGCGCGGTCCGCTTCGAGCTTGGCGCGGCGCGGGGCTCTGCGGGCGAGCGGGCCGATGGTCGTGGTGGCGATCCGGCGCGGGGTGACGCGTTCCCCCACTTCGACCTTGCGGACGGTCGGGGTGCGGCGGACGATCCCGGCGCGGCGCACGCTGGCGCGGTCGCGGGTCATGTAGGTGAGCATCAGCGACGCGACGAGCGCGATGTCCCGCCAGAAGGCGTCGACGCTGGCCGTCGGCGCAGGGCCGTAGGCGGCGATGAAGCTGGACCAGAACACGAGCATGCCGAGCAGGAGCGCGGTCACCCGGATCGCGAGGCCGCAGAGCAGCGCGTAGGCGACGATGAACATCACGGCGCCACCGGTCATCCGGGCGAGGTCCGCGGCCATGAACTGGTCCAGCAGCTCGCTGCCGTTGGTGCCGGAGATCAGTCCGAGGGACGTCGCCATGAAGTAAGAGGCGATCACGATGCGGATCAGGTTCTGACCCGTATTGCGCATGGCGTCCTGTGCTTGGTCCCGGTGGTGTTTCATATGTTCTGCTTCGCCCGTCGAGTGAGAGGTATCGGCAGATGCCGATCTCGTCGTGGAGTTCTTCCTATCTTCGAAGAGACACGTGATTCATGTCCGAATTTGGGCGACAATCGAGCATTGGTGCCACGGTCGTCCGGGTTTCGGGCCCTGACGCTCAACCTGCCGTGAGGTCAAGGCGCTTGTGGCCGGGCTCGTGGGGTCGCCTGCGCTCCGCCCTTGAGTGAAAGGCCCGGCTGAGGTATCGCCCGCTCCTGATTACCGATAGGCGGCCGACTGATGAAATTCCTCGATCTGACCAAGGTCTTTATCCGATCCGGCAGCGGCGGGAACGGCTGCATCTCGTTCCGGCGGGAGAAGTACGTCGAATTCGGCGGCCCGAACGGCGGCGACGGCGGCCGGGGCGGCGATGTCTGGGCTGAGGCGGTCGAAGGGCTGAACACGCTCATCGACTTCCGCTACCAGCAGCATTTCTTCGCCAAGAACGGTCAGGCGGGCATGGGCCGCAACATGACCGGCGCCGACGGCAACGACATCATCCTGCGCGTGCCGGTGGGGACCGAGATCCTCGACGAGGACGAGGAGACGATCATCGCCGACCTGACCGAGGTCGGGGAGCGCGTCCTGCTGGCCAAGGGCGGCAATGGCGGCTGGGGCAACCTGCACTTCAAGTCCGCGACCAACCAGGCGCCGCGCCGCGCCAACCCCGGCCAGCCGGGTGTCGAGCGCGAGCTGTGGCTGCGGCTGAAGCTGATTGCCGATGTCGGCCTTCTCGGCCTGCCGAACGCGGGCAAGTCGACGTTCCTTGCCGCGACGTCCAACGCGCGGCCCAAGATCGCGGATTATCCCTTCACCACGCTGGTGCCGAACCTCGGCGTCGTCGGCGTGGACGGCGTCGAATTCGTGGTCGCCGACATTCCCGGCCTGATCGAGGGCGCGTCCGAGGGCAAGGGACTGGGCGACCTGTTCCTAGGCCACGTGGAGCGCTCCGCCGTGCTGCTGCACCTCGTCGACGGGTCCTCCGGCGATCCGGTGCGGGACTGGCGTACCATCGTGGACGAGATCGAAGCCTATGGCGAAGGCCTCGCCGACAAGCCGCGCGTCACCGTGCTCAACAAGATCGACACGCTGGACGATGAGGAGCGGACCTTCATCGCCAATGAGCTGACCGAAGCCGGCGCCGGCCAGGTTCTGTTGATGTCCGGCGTGTCGGGCGAGGGCACGGTCGACGTGCTGCGCGCGCTCAGGTCGCAGATCGACGAGGACCGGCTGCGGCGCAAGCCCGCCCCCGAGGAGGACGAGCCGTGGGAGCCCTGAGCGGCGCCCGCCGGGTCGTCGTCAAGATCGGCTCGGCGCTTCTGGTCGACCGCCAAAGCGGCGCGCTGCGCGGCGAGTGGCTGCTGTCGCTTGCCGAGGACGTCGCGGCGCTGCGAAAACAGGGCAAGGACGTGATCCTGGTCTCCTCGGGGTCGATCGCGCTCGGGCGCGGCGTGCTCGGGCTGGGGCAGGGAGCGCTTCCGCTGGAGCAGAGCCAGGCCGCCGCCGCCGTCGGTCAGATCCGACTGGCGCGCGCCTATGAAGAGGCGCTCGCCCCGCACGAGATCGTCACGGCGCAGGTGCTGGTCACGCTTGAGGACAGCGCCAACCGTCGCCGCTACCTGAACTCGCGCGCGACGCTGGAGACGCTGCTTTCGCTCGGCGTCACGCCCATCGTGAACGAGAACGACACCGTCGCGACGGACGAGATTCGCTATGGCGACAACGACCGACTCGCGGCGCAGGTCGCTGTCACGACCGGAGCCGACGCGCTGGTTCTGCTGTCGGACGTTGATGGCTTCTATACCGCCAACCCGGCGGAGGATCCGACGGCGACCCATTACCCCGTGATCGACCGCATCACGCCCGAGATCGAGGCGCAGGCGGGAGACGCCGGGTCCGGACTGTCAAAGGGTGGCATGAAGACCAAGCTGATGGCCGCCCGAACCGCGACGGAGGCGGGCTGTGCGCTTGCCATCACGCTCGGCTCGCCGCTGAACCCCCTCGCCGGGCTGGAGCAGGGCGTCCGCGCGACCTGGTTCACCGCACAGACCACACCGCAGGCGGCGCGAAAACGCTGGATTGCGGCGATGAAGCCGAAGGGCGAGCTGACGGTCGACGACGGCGCCGCCGCCGCGCTCCGGCAAGGCAAGAGCCTGCTGCCCGCCGGGGTCACGGTGGTCAGCGGCACGTTCGATCGGGGCGATCCGGTCGTGGTGCTCGACGCGTCTGGGGCGCGGCTGGCCGTCGGCCTGACCCGCTACACCGCGGCCGAGACCCGCGCGATCCGGGGCCACCGGACGGACGAGATCGAGCACCTGCTTGGCTACAAGGGCCGGAGCGTCCTCCTGCATCGCGACGACATGGTGTCATGACGGGCGACCGCCTGCCCGGGCTGCAGGCGCGGTGGGGGCTTACCGATCCGACGCTGGTGGTCGAGACGCACTCCAGCCTGATCTATCGGGACGGGGCGCGCTGCCTGAAGCTTCTGAAGCCCGCGGGACTGGAAGAGATGTCGGGCGCGGCGCTGCTCGACTGGTGGAACGGTGACGGCGCGGTCCGACTGATCGACCGGTCCGAAGATGCCATGTTGCTCGACTGGATCGAGGGCCCGCCGCTCGGCGACCGGGTCCGGGCTACGGGGGACGGAGGCACGTTCGACGGGCTGGCCGATCTCATCCTGCGCCTGCAGGCACCGCGCGAGGCGCCAGTGCCCGAACTGACGTCCGTCGAGCGCCATATCGGGCAGTTGTTCGAGATGAGGGACGCCGACCTCGACCGCCCGAAGGCGCTGGCGCGGGACCTTCTCGCCACCGTGCCGCACGAGGTGCCGCTTCATGGTGATCTGCATCACGAGAATATCCTCGAAGGGTGGGACGGCTGGGTCGTGATCGACCCGAAAGGCCTGGTCGGCGATCCGGCCTTCGAATGCGCCAACCTGTTCCGCAATCCCGAAGGGCGCCTCGACCTCGCGATCGACCCGGCGCGTGGCGACCGCTTGGCGGAGACCTTGAGCACGCGGCTCGGTCATCCGAAGGGCCGGATCCTGGCATGGGCCGCCGTCCTCTGCGCCGCCTCGCGCAGCTGGAACGCGGTGGCGGGGCGGGACACGACCGACGACCGGCTGCTGCTGTCGGTGTTCCTCGACCTGCATGACCGCGCGGGTGGTTCACTGACCGCCTGACCTGGGCTATTGAGCGGCAACCACCGGGAGAGCGCCCCATGAAAGACAGCGACAACATCGACGCGATGATGGCCGGGATCGGCCGGAACGCCCGCGAAGCTGCGGCGGAGCTCGCGTTCGCCGATCCAGAGCGCAAGGTCGCCGCGCTGATCGGGGGGGCGGACGCGCTCTGGTCCCGCCGGCAGGAGATCCTCGATTCGAACTGCGAGGACCTTGTCTACGGTGAGGAGAAGGGCCTGTCGCCGGCGATGATCGACCGGCTGACGCTGGACGAGTCCCGGATCCGCGCGATGGTCGACGGTTTGCGCACCATTGCCGAGATGAAGGATCCGGTGGGCGAGACGATCGCGGAGTGGGACCGGCCGACCGGCCTGAACATCCGCCGCGTGCGCACGCCGCTCGGCGTGATCGGGGTGATCTACGAATCCCGCCCCAACGTGACCGCCGATGCTGGCGCGCTTTGCCTGAAATCGGGCAACGCGGTAATCCTGCGTGGCGGTTCGGAGAGCTTCCATTCCTCGTCGGCGATCCACGCCTGTCTTGCCACCGGGCTGAAGCAGGCCGGCCTGCCGGAGGCCGCGATCCAGATGGTGCCGACCCGCGACCGCGAGGCCGTGAGCTGGATGCTGAAGGCCTCCGGCGACATCGACGTGATCGTTCCCCGTGGCGGCAAGGGCCTCGTCGGGCTGGTGCAGCGTGAGGCGCGCGTGCCGGTGTTCGCTCACCTCGAAGGCATCTGCCACGTCTACATCGACAAGTGGGCGGACAAGGAAATGGCGGAGAAGATCATCGTCAACGCCAAGACCCGGCGCACCGGCATCTGCGGCTCCGCAGAGTTCCTGCTGATCGACTGGAAGTACTACACAGAGCACGGTCCGCACCTGATCGAGGCGCTGCTGGCCAAGGGCGTGGAGGTCCGCGCCGACAAGGAACTGTCGAAGATCCCCGGCACTGTCCCGGCGACGGACGAGGATTTCGGCAAGGAATTCCTCGACATGGTCATCGCCGCTAAGCTGGTCGACGGTGTGGACGAGGCGATCGGCCATATCCGCAAGTACGGCTCCCAGCATACCGAGGCGATCGTCACCCGCGATCAGCCGACCGCCGACCGCTTCTTCCAGCGGCTCGACAGCGCGATCCTGATGCACAACGCCTCGACCCAGTTCGCGGACGGCGGAGAGTTCGGCATGGGCGCCGAGATCGGCATCGCCACCGGCAAGATGCACGCGCGCGGTCCCGTCGGAGTCGAGCAGCTGACGAGCTTCAAGTATCTCGTCAGCGGCGACGGGACGGTCAGAAGCTGATCGTCGGTGCGCCGTCGGTCCAGTCGACCGTCGGCGTCCGCCCGAGTGCGGACAGCGCACGCGGCAGGACGAGGAACTGGATCTCCGCCGGCTTGAGCCCGCAGGTGGCGGGTGTGCCGTCGAGCAGGGACCAGAGGCTCGGGTCGACGCGCGTCGGGGCGCCCGCTCCGGCGAGGGTCCAGCGGCCCTGCCACTCCGACACGGTGACACGGCCGCTCTTGCCGAGCACCGTTTCGATGCACAGCAGGCCAAGGAACGCGCAGGCCACGAGATCGCGGGAGGCGCCCTCCGGCGCGGCCCAGTCGACCTTCACGAACCCCGTCCGCGCCATCCCGCTCAGGATGTCGGTGACTTCTCGGTTCGGCACCGGTGCCGGGCTCGCCGCCCCGAACGCCAGACGCAGGAACCGCAGACGGGCCGTGGCGGCGAGGGCGCTCTCGCTGACGAGATCGAGTTCGGGCGAGTTGTCGTGCATCATCGACAACAGCTCCAGCCCGTTGCTGATCGCGCTCATCGGGTTGATAACGTCGTGGCAGATACGCGAGGCGATCAGCTCGGCCGGGTTGCTTGTGATCATCTGACCTCCTGATTGGGCCCGAAGGACCCGGATAACGTGAGCGGACTGAACTCCATCCTGCAGCCCGGAATGCTGGTCAGGCACCCGAACCGTCCCGAGTGGGGCGTCGGACAGGTGCAGTCCAACATTGGCGGGCGGATCACCGTCAACTTTCCGGACGAGGGGAAAGTCGTCATCGACGGCAGCCGGGTGTCGCTCGACCTCGTATCGGCCGATCCCTAGCCGAACGCAACCCAAGGTTGCAAGCGGCAATCTGCGGACAAGGGGCCGTTCGGTTGCCAACCGTGTCCGGCTTGCCTATCAGGAGGCCACCTTTTCTGCAGGATCGCCCCAACCCCATGAGCGTGACAGAGCCTGTCTTCCAGCTGCGCCTCGCGGATGGTCCGGCGGATCTCGAAGCGGTCCAACGGCTGCGCTACGAGGTGTTCGTCGAGGAACTGGGCGGCACCGGCGCACTGGTCGACCACGAGCGGCGGCTGGAGCGGGATGCCTTCGACTCCCATGCGCGCCACCTGATGGTGGTGGACGAGACGGCCGGCGGGCGCGTGGTCGGCGTCTATCGCCTGATGGACCGCGAGGATGCGGCGCGGGCCGGGGGCTTCTATTCCGAAAGCGAGTACGACCTGTCGCCGCTGATCGACGGCGGGCGGCGCCTGCTGGAGTTGGGGCGCTCCTGTCTGCACCGCGACTACCGGGGCGGGGCGGCGATGTACCACCTCTGGACCGGGCTCGCCGAGCACGTGGCGCAGACCGGCGCGGAGGTCCTGTTCGGCGTGGCGAGCTTCCACGGCACCGATGTCGACGCGCTCGCCCAGCCCTTGTCGCTGCTGCACCACCGCCACCTCGCACCAGAAGCGAGCCGGGTCCGCGCCCGTGGGGCGGAGGCTGTGGCGATGGATCTGCTCCCGGAGGACCAGATCGACCGGCGCGCCGCGCTTCTGCAGATTCCGGCGCTGATCAAGGCGTATCTGAGGCTCGGCGGCACGGTCGGGCAGGGGGCCTGGGTTGACCGGGCCTTCAACACGACGGACGTCTGCCTCGTGATGGATACCGCCCGGATGAACGACAAGCAGACCCGCCTCTACACGCGCGAGTCGGCGAAGTGAGCGAGGCCTGGTCCTCGGGTGAACCGCCGCCGCACTGGCCGGCTTCTCCGCGCGGCCGACTGATCGCCGCGCTTCGCGCCACGGTGCTGGTGCCGGTGCTGGTGGTGATGTTCCTCCTCCAGCTGCTGTTGCGTCTGATCGAAGGCCCGATCTTCGGCCAGCGGCGGCCGGTCACTCCGTGGATCACGGTGGCCTATTGCCGCTTGGCGCTCCGCGTGCTCGGTTTTCGCGTCCGGCGGGAGGGGCATGTGATGCGCCACCCCGGCGCGATCGTCGCCAATCACACCTCCTGGCTCGACATCTTCTCGCTGAACGCGAGCGGGCCGCTCTATTTCGTCTCCAAGGCGGAGGTCCGGGGCTGGGTCGGGATCGGCTGGCTGGCCCGCGGGACCGGAACGCTTTTTGTTCGCCGCGACCGGCGGGAGGCGCGCGGCCAGGTCGAGACATTCCGCCAGAGGCTCACCGCCGGACATCGCCTGTTGTTCTTCCCCGAGGGCACCTCGACCGACGGGCAGCAGGTGCTCGCCTTCAAGCCGACGCTCTTTGCTGCCTTCTTCGACGACGCCCTGCGGGAGCGGACGTGGATCCAGCCCGTGACCGTCGTCTATCGCGCGCCCGATGACGCGGACCCGAGGCTCTATGGCTGGTGGGGTAACATGGATTTCGGGCCGCACCTGCTCGGCACGCTGACCGCGCATCCGCAGGGCGAGATCACGGTGATCCATCATGACCCGGTGCGCGTGGCGGAGGCCGGCGACCGCAAGACGCTCGCCCGGGCCTGCGAAGAGGTCGTGCGGCGCGGCCTGCTGTCCCGGCTGCGCTAGGCGCGGCGGTCACTGGACCGCCGGCACCGCCTTCAGGTAGGCCGCGATGGCGAGCCGGTCGTCGCCGCTCAGTTGAGCGGTGTTCTGGACGACCTCGGCCATCTCGCCACCGGCGCTGTCGAACTCGGGCGTGAAACCGCTGTTGAGGTATTCCGCGATCTGCTGCTCGGTCCAGGACAGGCCGCCGGAGGTGATGTTGGGGATGCTACCCTCGCCCGAGGGGTTGGGTGCCCCGCCGAGCCAAGCCGACCGGTCCAGCGCTCCGAGCGCGTTTCGTTCCGTGTGGCACTCTGCACAATGCGCCAGCGATTCCACGATGTAGCGGCCGCGCTGCACCTCCGGACTGTCGGCCTCGGAGAGCACGTAGCTGTCGTCCATGAACAGGATCTTCCAGGCGCCAAGACCGCGGCGGATGTTGAACGGGAAGCCGACATCGTGCGGCTGGTTCACCGCGTCCGATGCAGGCAGCGTGCGGATATAGGCGACGATGTCGGCCACGTCCTGCGGGTCCGCCTTGGTGTAGGACGTGTAGGGGAAGGCCGGGTAGAGGTGACCTTCATCGGGCGAGACGCCGTCGCGGACGGCGTGGATGATCTCGCCGTCCGTCCAGTCCCCGATGCCTTCGGGCGAGGGCGAGATGTTGGGCGCGTAGAAGGTGCCGAAGTCCGATTCAAACGCCTGCCCGCCGGCGAGGAGCGGGGCGTCGCCGCCCTCCGCCTCCGGTGCGGTGTGACAGGACGCGCAACCCGCCGCGGCGAAGGTCACGCGGCCTGCCTCGGCGTCACCGACGAGGGTGTCGTACTCCGCCGGCACGGGCGATGGAGCCGTGATGAACCAGCCCGCGACGACGGCGAGCACGATCAGGGCGACGAGCCAGCGGAGGACGCGCATTACTGTTGCTGGCGATAGGTCTGGTGGCAGCCGCCGCAGCCCTGGCCAAGGCCGCCCATGGCGCCTTGCAGCGCTTCGAGGCTTTCACCGGCGGCCTCTTCCATGGCGACCGCCGCCTCGACGAGCGCGGCACGGCTGGCGTCGAAGCCTTCCATGTCTTCCCAGATCGCGGGGAGCGCACGAGTGCCCTCGATCGACTCGCTGTCGGTGCCCTCGGGCCAGTAGGCCTGCTCGGAAATCTCGGCGAGCATCCGCAGGTCGGTCGCGGCGGTGGCGGCCATTTCCGCATCGTACTCGGTATTGCCCTGGGCCATGCCGCCGATGATGCCGAGGTTGTGGGCATAGAGCGACATGTGCGACTGGCGCGCGGCGACGGCCGGGTTCTGGTCCTGCGCGACGGCTGCGGTCGAGCAGAGCGCGGCGGCGATGGAAAGTACGGGAAGAATGCGGGAAGTCATGGTCAAGTCCTCGACATCAAGGGCTGCGATTGATGACCGGAGGGTAGCGGCATGCTAGCACCCCACAAGTGTCAATTTCTGCACGAGGGGTCTTGAGGCTTGCAGAAGGAAAGCTGGGACGACCTGCGTTTCGTGCTCGCCGTCGCCGAAACCGGCTCTGTCGCGGGCGCGGCACGGGAGCTCGGAGTCAACCATGCAACGGTCCTGCGCCGCATCGCGGCGTTCGAGGCGCGCGCCGGTCAGCCGGTCTTCGAGCGGACGCCGCACGGCTACCGTCTGCCACCGGATCAATTCCGCTTGATCGAGGCCGCGCGTGACGTCGCCGCCGCCGTCGACGGGGTGGAGCGCCTCGTTTCCGGGCGGTCTGGTCAGCGGCAGGCGGTGCGGATCACCTCGACCGATACGCTCTGCACGATGATCCTGCCGCCGATCGTGGCGGAGCTCGCGCGGGCGGGCACGCAGATCGACCTGCGCTGCTCGAACCGGCACCTCGATCTGTCGCGAATGCATGCCGACATCACGGTGCGGCCCGCCAAGGCGCTGCCACCCGACCTGACGGGCGAGATCGCGGGGCATCTCGGGCTCGCAACCTATGCCAGCAGCCCGGATGTCTCCGGCTGGCTCACCGCTCAGGGGCCACTTGCGAAATCGGTCGTCGCGGAATGGCAGGCGGATCAGGGCTCGACAGCGGACAGCAGCGGCGGGGCGGACAGCTTCCTCGTCTTGCGGGAACTCGCGGCGCAGGGCCTCGGGCGGACCATGTTGCCCTGTTGCGTGGGCGAGGCGGATCCGCGGCTGGTGCGCATCTCCGATCCCGACCTCGAATTCTCCGTACCGGTCTGGGTGGCCAGCCACGTCGAGCTCGGGGACGTCGCCCGTCTGCGGCAGGTGCGCGAACGGCTGGTCGCCGCGCTCGGTGCGCAATCGCGGTTGTTGTCGAGCGGGCAGGGCCGCGCGGCAGCCTAGTCTCAGTTCTGGATGCGGACCGCGTTGCGTCCGACGCCATCGGTCTGCGCCCAGTCGGGCCAGCCGACGAAGGTGGCGAAACCGGCAATGGCAAGGGTGATAACGATCGCGCCGATGACGAGCTTCACGCGCGATTCCGACGGCGGGCGGTTGGCCCACCGTTTTGCCCGCATCAGCCAGCGCAACTCCTGCATCTTGCTCTCCCGTCATCGGGCGGTTGACGTCACCCATGCCACACTTGCCAAGCTGAAAGCCCGCTGGCTAGGCTCAGGGCCATAAATTCTTTGTTCAGACATTTTGGATTATGACCATGACCCGCTTTTCGGCTTCCGTCTTCCTTGTCCTGTTATCCAGCGCTGCGCCCGCGCAGGACGCGCCCGGCACGCTCCTCTCCGACGGTCAGGTTGAGGATCGGGCCGTCGCCGAAACCCACGATGCACCGACCACGGTCGGGATCGACAGCGACAGCCTGCTGCCCTTCGCCGATGCAGAGGGCGAAGCGGCCGAGGGGCGGGCGCTGTTCATCGCGGGCGACCATGCCGCGGCGCTCACCCTGCTGATGCCTTTGGCGGAGGCCGGCAACCCGGTCGCGCAGAACATCGTCGGCGTCGCCTACACCGAGCCGAGCGGCGACCTCGGCCTCGATTACGATGCACAGGCGGGGTTCGATCTGCTGCTCGCCTCGGCGGAGCAAGGCTATCCCCGTGCGATGAACAATCTCGCCGTGATGTACGAAGAGGCGCACGATGGAATCGGCGCCGACCGGACCGAGCGGTTCGGCTGGTTCCTGAAGGCGGCGGAAGCAGGCTACGAGGACAGTTTCCGAACCGTGGCGGAGGCTTACGCCAATGGCGACGGTGTGGCAACGGACGACGACGCGGCGTTCGCGTGGGCGTCTCGCGCATTCGCCGAGGTCGGCGATGCCGATGCGACTTACCTGATGGGCGACATGCATTATTTCGGCATCGGCACTCCGCCGAACTACGGCAAGGCCTACGGCTATTTCGTCGACGCCGCTGCTGGTGGCCATGTCGAGGCGATTTATTCGCTCGGGTACATGACGCTATACGAAGAAGGGGTACCGTCGAACCCGCCGGCGGCGTGGATGATGCTGGAGAGCGCGGCGCAGGACGGCAGCCTCGACGCTCTGTCGGAGCTCACGCTCATGGCCGGATCCGGGCGGTGGGCCGGTTATTGGGAAAGCGATGTCGCCGCTCGGGGCTACTGCCTTGCGCTCGACAGCGCCGACTATCTTGCCGAACTCGGCGCGGACAGCGAGGTCACCCAGTTGTGCGGGGGCCTTGCCGGGACGTTGTCCAGCGCGGATGAAAGCGCAGCGAAGGCCATCGCGCAGGATTTTGCGGACTAGGCGTCGTCGCCGGTGAAGCGGACCTTGCCGATGAAGGGCAGGTTGCGATTGCGCTGGGCGTAGTCGATCCCGTAGCCGACTACGAACTCGTCGGGAATCTCGAAGCCGGTCCAGTCCGCCTTGAAGTCGACTTCCCGCCGTGCGGGCTTGTCGAGCAGCGCGATGGTGCGCAGCCGGGCCGGGGCGCGGGTGGCGAGGTATTCGGTCACGCGGGCGAGCGTGTGGCCGGTGTCGACGATGTCCTCGACGACGAGAACGTCCCGGCCGCCGATTTCGCCCCGCAGGTCCTTCAGGATCCGCACTTCGCGCGAGCTTTCCATCGAGTTGCCGTAGGACGACGCCTCGAGGAAGTCGACTTCGACCGGCAGGTCCAGTTCGCGGACGAGGTCGGCGATGAAGACGAAGGAGCCGCGCAGCAGTCCGACAACGATCAGCTGTCCGGTATCGCGGAATTCGCCCCTGATCTCGCGGGCGAGCGCCTCGATCCGGGCGGCGATGGCCTTGGCCGAGATCATTTCATCGATAGCGTAGTCTGGCTTCGGCATGACGCCCTCCCTTGTCGCGCCGCAACATAAGCGTCGCGAGGCGCTTGTCACGGGGCCGTGTGCGGCTTCGCTCATGGCAGCGCGACGATCCAGCTTTCCGTTAGGGCATGGGGCAGCGGGCTGCGGGAGGCTGTTGCAGGTGGATTTCGCAGGCGGCCTGCGGATCGCAAGAGCCGGAATCGGGCGGATCTGGCGCTGACCCCTTGTCTCCGCCTCGCGTTGCACGACATGAAAAGCACCATCGTCCCCGAGGAGCCGCCGACCAGTCCCATGCCGAAGCACCACGAAACACGCGTTCTGCCCTACACGCCGGAACAGATGTACAACCTCGTCGCCGACGTCGAATCCTACCCGGAGTTCCTGCCCTGGACCGCCGCCGCGCGCGTCCGAAGCAAGGAAGAGAAGGACGGCGCGGAGGTGATGCTCGCGGACCTCGTGATCTCGTTCAAGGTGTTCCGGGAGCGGTTCGGCTCCAAGGTCACGCTGCACCCCGCCGATTACGTGATCGACACGGAATATATCGACGGCCCCTTCCGCTACATGGAGAGCCGCTGGCGGTTCGAGGATGATCCGGGCGGCTGCAAGGTCAGCTTCGACGTGGATTTCGAGTTCAAGAACAGGTTGCTGCAGGGTGCGGCTGGCATGTTCTTCAATGAGGCGATGCAGCGCATCGTCCGCGCCTTCGAACGTCGGGCGGGGCAGCTCTACGGGTAAGGGCTGCGGGATCAAGGATCGGCCGGGCCCGTTCTGAAACGCAGGACCTGCGGAACGCAAAGTGGGCCTTGGCCTCTCTACCGGGCAGATCCCTCTGGCAGGGCTTTCACACGGATCGCGTCAGGCGTAGATTGTGCCGCGCGGACAGGCGATTGACCGGGGCGACCGGCCCTGTCACATGTCGGTGCCGTGGACCCTGAGAGAGGAATTCCATGAAGGTCATCATCTGCGGGGCGGGTCAGGTCGGCTGGCAGATCGCCCGGCATCTCTCGGGAGAGCGCAACGACGTCACGGTCGTGGACAACAATCCCGACCTCGTGCGCCGCGCGACCGATACCCTCGACGTGCAGGGCATCGCCGGCTTCGCCTCCTACCCGGACGTGCTCGACGCCGCGGGCGCTCGAGACGCCGACATGATCATCGCCGCGACCCATTCGGACGAGGTGAACATGGTCACCTGTCAGGTCGCGCACTCCGTTTTCGCCATCCAGCGCAAGATCGCGCGTCTGAGGGCGCAGAGCTACCTCGACGCGATCTACTCCGATCTCTACCGCCGCGATCACATGCCGATCGACGTGGTGATCTCGCCCGAACGCGAAGTGGCCGAGGCTGCGTTGCAGCGCCTCGCCGCGCCGGCGGCGTTCGATACCGAGCAGTTCCTCGACGGGTCGGGCACGCTGCTCGGCATCCAGATCGACGAGGATTGCCCGGTGGTGAACACGCCGCTGAGGCAGTTGACCGACCTGTTCTCGACCCTGCGTGCGATCGTCGTCGGGCTGCGCCGTGACGGGCAGCTCTTCGCGCCCGCGCCGGGAGACCAGATCTTCCCCGGCGACAGCGCCTATGTCTTCGCCGCGACCGAAGACGTGAACCGGACGCTCGATATCTTCGGCAAGGAACAGCGCAAACAGGAGCGGATCGTCGTCATCGGCGGCGGCAACGTCGGGCTTGCCGTGGCCAAGGCGCTCGAGGCGCGGACGGACCGCGTGCGGGTCAAGGTGATCGAGCGCGACCGCAAGATCGCCGAACGCGCCGCGGACGAGCTGGAACGCACCATTGTTCTGAACGGCGACGGGCTCGACGCATCGCTGCTGGAAGAGGCCAACATTTCGCGCGCGGACGCCGTGCTGGTCGTCACCGATGACGACAAGACGAACCTGCTGGCGGCCGTGCGGGCCAAGGGGCTCGGCTGTCCGATGGCGATCTGTCTGACCAACGACCCGAGCCTTGTGCCGCTGATGGGGCCGCTGAACATCGACGCCTACATCAACCCGCGCGCCACGACCGTCAGCTCGATCCTGCGCCACGTCCGTCATGGACGGGTGCGTGGCGTCTACTCGATCGGCGACGCCGAGGCCGAGGTGATCGAGGCGCAGGTCCTGTCGACCTCGCCGATCTCTGGCCAGCGGATCCGGGACATCGAGATGCCGGAGGGCGTATTGGTGGGCGGGATCATCAAGAACGGCAAGTACGTCAAGCCGACCGGTGACACCCGGATCGAGGAAGGCGACCTCGTCGCGCTGTTCGCGATGTCGCCGGATGTGCCGGAAGTCGAGCGTCTGCTCCAGGTCTCGATCGACTTCTTCTGATGCCCGAGGCGCGTCTCTCCCGGCAGCCGCTGTTCGTCGTACTGATGTGGTTCGCCGCCGGTGCCATGCTGGTGCCGGCCGCGCATGCGCTCGCCGCCGAAAGCTACGTGGAGCTGCGCGCCTTCCTGTTCGGCAGTTTCCTTGTCTTCATCGGGTCGGGCATCGTCGCGCTGACCCTGCGAGGACGTCACCCGGACGAAAGCGCCTTCGTCCAGCTTGCCACCTTGCTGGCGGCGATGGTGGTGCTTCCGGCCGTCTTCGCGGTGCCGTTCCTGATGGCACGGCCGGTCGAAACGACCGTCTTCGACGGCTGGTTCGAGATGCTGTCGTCCTTCACGACGACCGGTGCGACGCTCTGGCCGGATCCGCAGGACCTGTCGGAGACGCTGCACCTCTGGCGCGGCGTGGTCGGCTGGCTCGGCGGCCTGCTGATGTGGGTCGCGGCGATGGCGATCTTCGCGCCGCTGAACCTCGGCGGGTTCGAGGTGCGGGCGAGCTACGGCACATCTGCCAACGTCAGCAGCTTCTCGCAGCTCGACCGGCAGGCGGGGCCCTACGAGAGGCTCGACCGTTACTTCTCGCAGCTCGCGCCGATCTACGTGGCGATGACGTTCGTGCTGACCTTCGGGATGATCCTGTCGGGCCAGTCGTCCTACCACGCGTTCTGTCACGCGCTCGCCGTCATGTCGACGTCGGGCATTTCGCCTGTCGGCGGTCTGTCCTACGCGGGTGGCGGGGTGATCGCCGAAGTGCTGGTGTTCCTTTTCCTCGGCCTTGCCCTGTCGCGGCGCACCTACGGCAAGGTCCTGCCGGGCGAGATCACTTCGTCAGTGCGGAACGACCACGAGTTCCGGCTTGGGCTTCTCATCATCGCGGTGAGCTCGGCCACGCTTTTCGTGCGCCACTGGATCGGCAGCGTCGACGGCACGACCCCGGGCAATGCGCTCGCCGCTGCCTGGGGCGCGATATTCACCGTCACCTCGTTCCTGACGACGCTCGGTTTCGCCTCGCAGCACTGGACCAGCGCGACGCTCTGGTCGGGGCTCGAGACACCCGGCCTCGTCCTGATCGGACTCGCCATCTTCGGCGGGGGTATCGGCACGACTGCGGGCGGGGTGAAGCTGTTGCGGGTCCATGCGCTCTACCAGCATGGGAAGCGCGAGATCGAGCGGCTGGTGCATCCGTCCTCGGTCGGCGGCGCGGGGTCCGACGCGCGCCGGATCCGACGCGAGGGCGCCATGATCGCCTGGGTCTTCTTCATGCTGTTCGCGATGTCGCTGGCGCTGCTGATGCTGTGCCTGTCGGCCACCGGCGTCAGCTTCGAGGATTCGATGGTGCTCGCCGTCGCCTCGCTCACCAACTGCGGCCCGCTGGTGCGGATCGGTGCGGAGACGCCGATCGCCTATGCCCAGCTGTCCGAGCTGGCGCAGGGCATCCTCGCTGCGGGCATGGTGATGGGACGGCTGGAGCTGCTCGCGATCATCGCGCTGCTCAACCCCGATTTCTGGCGCGGGTAGAACATAACAGGAAAAGGGCTGGAAAGTCTTGATTGCGCAAGACATACTCCCTGCGCGAGGGACGGGAGCCAGACGGGTTGCCGGCAACAACACATAAATAAGACGACGTAAGAACAAAGGGTTGAGCGATGGCTGCCGACAAGCAGAACCTTCAGGACGCGTTCTTGAACCATGTCCGGAAGACGAAGGTTCCGGTTACGATTTTCCTGATCAACGGTGTGAAGCTTCAGGGTGTCATCACCTGGTTCGACAGCTTTTGCGTGCTTCTGCGCCGGGACGGTCAGTCGCAGCTTGTCTACAAGAGCGCGATATCGACGATAATGCCGTCGCAGCCGATCAGCCTGTATGAAGGCGAAGATTGACGACCGAAGAGACTGAGGACCTTAAGGCGGGACCGACCCGCGCTTTCGTCCTGCATCCAGACATACGCACGCGTGAGCGCCGTCGTGATGCGACGTCAGCGCTGGAGGAAGCCGTGGCGCTTGCCGTCGCGCTCCCCGACCTGGAAGTCGTGGGAGCCGAGGTCGTGCGTCTGCGCGAGGTCCACGCCGGCAAACTGTTCGGCACCGGCAAGATCGAGGAGCTGAAGCAGCGCATCAAGGCCGAGGAGGTCGAGCTGGTGCTGGTCGACGGCCCCGTGAGCCCGGTGCAGCAGCGCAACCTCGAAAAAGCGTGGGACGTGAAGCTGCTCGACCGCACCGGGCTGATCCTCGAGATCTTCTCGGACCGTGCGGCCACTCGCGAAGGCGTTCTGCAGGTCGAGATGGCCGCGCTGACCTATCAGCGGACGCGGCTCGTGCGGGCCTGGACCCACCTCGAACGGCAGCGCGGCGGACTCGGCTTCGTCGGCGGTCCCGGCGAGACGCAGATTGAAGCGGACCGTCGCGCCATCGACGAACAGCTCACAAGGCTTCGCAAGCAGCTGGAGAAAGTGGCCAAGACCCGGACGCTGCACCGCGCCTCGCGGGCGAAGGTGCCGTTCCCGATCGTCGCGCTCGTCGGCTACACGAACGCCGGCAAGTCGACGCTGTTCAACCGCCTCACCGGGGCCGACGTCATGGCGAAGGACATGCTTTTCGCCACGCTCGACCCGACGATGCGGAAGGTCGAGCTGCCGTCCGGCCTCGAGGTCATCATGTCCGACACGGTGGGCTTCATCTCGGACCTGCCGACCGAACTGGTCGCCGCGTTCCGCGCCACGCTGGAAGAGGTGCTGGACGCGGACCTGATCCTGCATGTGCGCGACATCTCCCACGAGGAGACGGAAGAGCAGGCCGAAGACGTGGTCGGCATTCTCTCCGGTCTCGGCGTCGCGCAGGAAACGCCGGTGATCGAGGTCTGGAACAAGATCGACGTGCTCGGCCCCGACGCCCGCGAGGCTCTTGAGACGCTGGCGAGCCGCCGTCCGGACGTCCACGCGGTCAGTGCACTGACGGGCGAGGGGCTCGAGCCGCTTCTGACCCACGTGTCCTCGCTGGTGAGCGAGCCGCGGACGCAGGAAGTCGTCACGCTCGACCATGCCGACGGCCGCAGGCGGGCCTGGCTGTTCGAGCAGGGCGTCGTCACGCAGGAGCGGCGTGGCGAGACCGGGAGCGAGCTTGCCGTGGACTGGACGGCCCGGCAGAAGGCGCGGTTCGAAAGGTTGTGATCCATCCCCGGTGCCGGGGCGTATCGCTGGGGTAAGGAGAACCCCACATGAGCCTCGCCCTGTTATACGTCGCCACCGCCCTGATCTTCCTCATAGCCGATGGCGCCATGCTTTCGGGAGTGATGCGCCCCCTGTTCGAGCAGCATCTCGGGAGTGAACTGCGGGAGAATATCCGCATGGCACCCGCAATCATCTTTTACATGGCCTACGTCGGCATCCTGATCTGGTTTGTGTCGTGGCCGGCACTTCAGAACAACACGTCGCTCGTCACCGTAGCCTTCAACGCGGCGCTGCTCGGCTTCTTCGCCTACGGCACCTATGAATTCACGAGCTTCGCCGTGATGAGCCGCTGGCACTGGACCATGGTCGCGACCGACCTTGCGTGGGGCACGGTGCTGACCGCCGGGTCCGCCGTTCTCGGCGTGACGACCACCCGCGCGCTCACCTGACGGCCTAGTCTGCCGGTGTCTCGGGCAGCAACTCGGTGATCCCGACCGCGCCCCCGCGTGCTAGCGCGGGGTCGAGGGACATCGGGATATATTCGCCCCGACGCCACAGCTCGCCCAGATCGTCGTAATAGCGCGACAGGGGGTGGCCGGACTGACCGGTCGAGGTCACGAAGACCGAGCTGTCGGGATCGGCGAAATCGTAGATGCCGCGATAGACGGCGGCGTGCACGTTGCTGAACGGCTCGTCGCCGATACCCGAGGTCTGCCCCCGCATCAGCGTGAAATCCCCGCCCGACGTGGACTGGCGGATATTGACGAACCAGCGCAGCACCGCCAGCGAACCGAGCGCCTGATGGTCATGCTTGGCCTGGTGGGCATCTCCCCAGCGGAGCGTCTGGAGATCGTCGCCGTAGGTTTCCCCGATCCAGACGAGCGCGTCGTCCAGCGCTTGGCGACTGATGTCCGTGCAGGATTCCACCGGCGCGGATTGCTGCACGTCGCACCAGCGGCTCGCCCCCCCGATGTCGCGGAAGACGCGCTCGATGAAGAGCGGTTCGACGTGGATATATTCCTCCGCCAGCGGGCCGAGCTCGTCGCGGATCAGCCGGTCCTGCAGCGCGCGCAGCCACGCGGCGTAGATCAGCGGCTCGGGGAGAT
Organism: Pelagovum pacificum; assembly: GCF_016134045.1. NCBI lineage: Bacteria > Pseudomonadati > Pseudomonadota > Alphaproteobacteria > Rhodobacterales > Paracoccaceae > Pelagovum > Pelagovum pacificum. Next base: position 1,808,746 of record NZ_CP065915.1, read on the forward strand.
GTTCGTTCATCTCGCCGTTCCAGTCGGCGAGCAATTGCAGCGCGATCTGTCGCTGCCGCTCGGGCGTCCCCTCGGGCGCGGATTCGCCGGTGTACCAGAGATCGGCGCCGATCAGCGCCAGCAGGGACTGGGCGGTGTAGCTGACGGTGTCGAGCTGCGCTTCCATGAAGCTCTCGCGGGTGTGGACTTCGCGCGATTGCATCAGCCGGCGCCAGCGCTGCACCCGCTGGCTGTCGCCCCACCAGTAGGAGACGTGGCGCGGGAAGGGCGCGTTGAGGATCTTGTTGTTGGTATGGCCGAGGATGCCGCCCTCGGGCTCGATCCACTCGGGGTTCTCCTCGGGCGGGAACATGCCCTGCCAGCGGTTCTCGGCGACGTAGCCGGGAGTCGGCAGGCGACCCAGGCTCTGGTGGCCGGGATCGCGGCGAGGCATGGCACCGATCAGGCGCATCGCGATGCGGTTACGGTCGGCGACGGTCAGCATCTGCGCTGGCGCCACGAACTGGTGGGACGCCTCGAGCGCCTCTTCGATATTGTGGGCGCGCATCAGCGCGATCCCGGCCGACATGGTCGTGTCGGCGTCGCTCAGCGCCGTCCAGTTCAGTGTCGTCACGTGGCCCGGTGGCCGGATCGCGGAGAGGTCGAACTGGTCGGGCGGCAGGACCGGCCCGTTCTCCGTCCAGGACAGGCGCAGGGTGCGCGCCGGGCCGTCCTTCACCAGCACAATGCTGTCGCGGGTCTCGAACTCGGCCCAGCCGTCAGGCGTCCGATATTCGGTCGCATCCGCCGGGTTCACTTCCTCCATATGCAGGTCGGCATCGTCGAGATAGGCGGAGGTGATGCCCCAGCCGAGGTCGGCGCTCCGTCCCGACAGGACCAGCGGCACACCCGGAATGGTGGCGCCGATCACGCCGCCCGACTGCAGCTCGAGCCGGGCGAGGTAGAAGATCGACGGAGCCGACAGGCCGAGGTGCGGGTCGTTGGCGAGCAGCGTGGAGCCCGTGGCAGAGCGTGAAATTCCCGCCGCCCAGGCGTTCGACGCGCCGGCGAAGTCGGCCGGCGGCACAGGATAGTAGGGATCGGTGATCTCGGGATCGCTCGCGGCATAGCGCGGGCTGTCGGGGAACAGCGCGCCATAGCGGGGCAGGGCGGCGATACCCCGGCCGGGCGCGTTCGGCATCAGATCCTCGAGCCAGTCGTCCTCCAGCAGACGCGAGGCGCGGGCCCGCAGCACTTCCTGCCGCAGATGCCCCGAAAGCTGGAGGGCCATCAGCTTCACGATCGCGATGGAATCAGCCGGCTGCCACGGCGCGATCGGGTGCGAAAAGAGCCACATCTCGGGCGCGCCGCGACCGCGTGCGCCCTCGTTTACCTGGCCGAGCCATGCGTTCACCCCGTCGGCATAGGCTTCGAGTGCCGAGCGCGTCGCGGCGTCCTGTACCTGCACCGACCGGACCGACAGGTTGTAGAGGTCGAGCCGCCGCAGCAGCGTGTCGGTCTGCAGGGTCCGTTCGCCGAACAGCTCCGACAGGCGGCCCTGCGCGGTCCGGCGCAGGATCGTCATCTGCCACAGCCGGTCCTGCGCATGAGCATAGCCGAGCGCGTAGAAGACATCCGGATCCGTCGCGCCGAAGATGTGGGGCACGTTGGAATTGTCGCGCACGATCTCGACCGGCGCATCTATTCCCGCCACCTCGTAGGTGCCGTCGTAGTCGGGCAGCGACCGGGAGGCGAAGTAGTAGGCCAGCGCGAACGCCGCGACACCGAAGACGAAAAGGCCCGTCGCGATACGCAGGAGCCAGCGGAAGGCAAAGACCATGTGTGCTCCTGACGAGCCAGGGCTGTTGACCGGACGCGCCGGTCGGTTAGGTTCGGCCCCTGTTCTACACAGCCGCAACGGAGGGACAAGCCAATGGCGAAAGTGGCGTTTCTGGGACTCGGCGTCATGGGCTTCCCCATGGCCGGCCACCTGGCCGAGGCCGGGCACGAGGTGACGGTCTACAACCGCACGTCATCCAAGGCTTCCGACTGGGCGGACAAGTACAAGGGACGCGTCGCGGCGACCCCGGCGGAGGCCGCCGAGGGTCAGGATTTCGTGATGGCCTGTGTCGGCAACGACGACGACTTGCGGTCGGTCTGCGTCGGCAAGGACGGCGCGCTCGGCGCGATGCGACCTGCGTCGGTCTTCGTGGACCACACCACCGTCTCTGCCGAAGTGACGCGGGAGATGTTCGCCGCCGCGAACGAACGGCAGGTCAGTTTCGTCGACGCGCCCGTGTCGGGGGGGCAGGCGGGGGCCGAGAACGGCCAGCTCGTCGTGATGTGCGGCGGCGATCAGGGGGCCTACGACCGGGCGGAGAAGATCATCGCCTCCTATGCCAAGCTTTGCCGTCGCCTTGGCGACAGTGGCGCGGGTCAGCTTTGCAAGATGGTGAACCAGATCTGCATCGCGGGCCTCGTCCAGGGGCTGTCCGAGGGGCTGAACTTCGCCGACAAGGCGGGTCTCGACGGGCGCGCGGTCGTCGAGGTGATCGGCGGCGGCGCGGCCGGGTCATGGCAGATGAACAACCGCTACGAGACGATGATCGACGACAAGTTCGACCACGGCTTCGCGGTGGACTGGATGCGCAAGGACCTCGCGATCTGCCTCTCCGCGGCCGAAGAAGTCGGCGCGAGCCTGCCGGTCACCGCGCTCGTCGACCAGTTCTACAAGGACGTGCAGAAGATCGGCGGCGGCCGTTGGGACACGTCGTCGCTTATCAAGCGGCTCAGGGCGCTCGATCCGGAGTGAGGTTAGAGCGCGCTTAGGAAGGCAAGGCAACGCTCGCGGCAGAGCCGATCCGCCTCCGCGCCGTAGTCGGGCAGGCTTTCGTCGAGAAAGTAGTGCCCGACGTCCTCGTAACGAAAGACGTCGAGGCGGGCACCGGGATTGTCGGCCTCCCAATCCTCGAACACCGATTCCTCGTCGAACGGTTCGGGCTTGGCCGCGTGCATCTGCACCGGCGTCCCGGCCGCATGTGACACCCACGGCGCGGGCCCGGCGAGGAACAGGATGCCCTTCGCCTCCGGCAGGGTTTCCCACGCGCGCGACGCCATGCCGGCGCCCATCGAGACACCCGCCAGGACCGAATCTGTCGGCACTTCGCCCGCCCCCTTCAGCGCGCGGGCAGACACTTCGTCGAGCGTGATGTCGCGCAGGATTGCGAAGCCGTCGTCGTAGGTTTCCGCCGTCCGGCCATCGAACAGGTCGGGCAGCGTCACTTTGTGACCGGCAGCGCGCCATTTATCGGCGAGACCGTGTTCGACGGGTCGTAGTCCGAGGACGGAATGGAAGAGTAGGATATGAGCCATGAAGAACCTCCGGCGCGCGTTTGTTCGCCTTACGTTCTCATCATGGCAGGTTCCGCAGGCGGATCAAGCGCGGTGACGACTCACCGCGCCTGATGCCGGATTTCCGCCGCTCAGCTGGCGGCGCGGGACTGACGCTTGCGCTCGTGCGGGTCGAGGAAGCGTTTGCGCAGACGGATCGAGTTCGGCGTGACCTCGACCAGTTCGTCGTCGTCGATGTAGGCGATGGCCGCTTCGAGGCTCATCTGCACCGGCGGCGTAAGGCGGACGGCCTCGTCCGTGCCGGAGGCGCGAACGTTGGTCAGCTTCTTGCCCTTGAGCGGGTTCACCTCGAGGTCGTTCTCACGGCTGTGCTCGCCGATGATCATGCCCTCATAGACCTGCTCCTGCGCGCCGATGAACATCTTGCCGCGCTCTTCGAGGTTCCAGAGCGCATAGGCCACGGACACGCCGTTCTCCATCGAGATCAGCACGCCCTGACGACGGCCCTGGATCGGGCCCTTGTGCGGGGTCCAGCCGTGGAAGATGCGGTTGAGCACGCCAGAGCCTCGCGTGTCGGTCAGGAATTCACCGTGGTAGCCGATGAGACCGCGCGAGGGCACGTGCGCCACGATGCGGGTCTTGCCGGCGCCGGCGGGCTTCATCTCGGCGAGGTCGCCCTTGCGGGGGCCGGTCAGCTTCTCGATCACGGCGCCGGAATATTCGTCGTCGACGTCGATCGTGACTTCTTCCACCGGCTCAAGCCGCTGGCCGTCCTCTTCCCGGAGGATCACGCGCGGGCGGGAGATCGAAAGTTCGAACCCTTCGCGGCGCATGTTCTCGATCAGGACGCCCATCTGCAGTTCGCCGCGACCGGAGACTTCGAACGCTTCGCCACCGGGGGTGTCGGCGATCTTGATCGCGACGTTGGTCTCGGCTTCCTTCATCAGTCGCTCGCGGATGACGCGGGACTGCACCTTCTTGCCGTCACGGCCCGCCAGCGGCGAATCATTGATGCCGAAGGTCACGGTGATGGTCGGCGGGTCGATCGGCTGCGCGGGCAGCGGCATGTCGATGGCCGGGTCGGCGATGGTGTCGGCGACGGTGGCCTTGGCCATGCCGGCGATGGAGACGATGTCGCCCGCGATCGCTTCGTCGATGGGCTGCTGGCTCAGGCCGCGGAAGGCGAGGACCTTGGAGACGCGGAAGCTCTCTACCTTCTCGCCCGTGCGGGACAGCGCGTTCACGGTCATGCCGGCGCGGAGCGTGCCACTTTCGACGCGGCCGGTCAGAAGACGGCCGATGAACGGGTCCGCGCCCAGCGTCGTTGCCAGCATCCGGAACGGCTTGTCGGCCGAGGCCGCCTGTTTCGGGGCCGGCACATGCTCCATGATCAGGTCGAACAGGGCGGAGAGGTCCTTGCGCGGACCGTCGAGTTCGGTGTCCGCCCAGCCGGAACGGCCGGAGGCGTAAAGGTGCGGAAAGTCGAGCTGATCCTCGTCCGCATCAAGCGCGGCGAACAGGTCGAACACTTCGTCGAGCGCCCGGTCGGGCTCTGCGTCGGGCTTGTCGACCTTGTTGAGCACCACGATCGGGCGCAGGCCGAGGGCGAGCGCCTTGGAGGTCACGAACTTCGTCTGCGGCATCGGCCCTTCGGCGGCGTCCACCAGCAGCACGACACCGTCGACCATCGACAGGATGCGCTCGACCTCGCCGCCGAAATCGGCGTGGCCAGGGGTGTCGACGATGTTGATGCGCGTGTTGCCGCGCTCGACGCTCGTCGCCTTGGCGAGGATGGTGATCCCGCGCTCGCGCTCGAGGTCGTTGCTGTCCATCGCCCGTTCGGCGACCGACTGGTTCTCCCGGAAAGCACCGGATTGCTTGAGAAGTTCGTCGACGAGCGTGGTCTTGCCGTGGTCAACGTGCGCGATGATCGCGATATTGCGAAGGTCCATGAAAATCTGCCCAAGAGAGGAGTTGGGCGGGCCATACAATGCAATCGCAGCAAAAGCTAGCCCGCATGGCGACATGCGGCCTTGCGTGTCACGCCGGGTCTCGCGCCGCGCCGGTCTCAGGCGTCTAGCGTCGTCCGCAGGAAGCGGCCCACCTCGCTCACCGTCTGGTGCGCGGGCGTATAGAGGCCGGTGTAGTGGGCGAAGCCGTGCGGCACGCCGGGGATCACCGCGCGGTCGACCGGCACGTCGGCTTTCCGCAACAGCGCGTCCAGCCACGCGCCGTCGTCGCGGAGCGGATCGAGCGCGGCATCCCGGATGATCGTCGGCGGAAGGCCGGAGGCGTCCATTCCAGACAGGTCGCCATAGGGGCTGCCGTCCGTCTCTCCGACATAGAGCGACCAGTAGTCCCGCATCTTCGCTGTCGTCAGCCCGAAAGTGCCATCGCCGAGCTCCCGATGGCTGTCGGTGTCGAACTCCCGCCGGAAGCAGCCGTAGAACAGGCCGAGCGCCGCGGGCATCGGACCCTTGTCGTCCCGAAGCCGCAGCGCAAGGCCGAGCGCGAGGTTCGCCCCGGCGCTGTCGCCTGCAACTGCCCAGGGACCCGGCTCGGCGGAGGTGCGCTCCCGCACCAATGTCTCCAGCATGTCGAGCGCGCCGGGGTAGGGGGATTCGGGGGCAAGCGGATAGTCCGGACCGACGACCACGGTGCCGCTGGTCGCGGCGAGGTCGGTCATGATCGCGCCGTGCGTGGTGCTGCTGCCGAGCACCCATCCCCCGCCATGCAGGTAGAGCGTCCAGCCCTTCGGCTCCTCCGGACGGTGGACTGCACCGTGAGAGTCGCGCGTGATCTCCACCTTGTCCGCGTGCCAGCCCGCGAGGTCGACCAGCACCCGGTCCCGCTCGCGTCGCATCCCGGCGATCCCGTCGGCGGTGAAGGGCAGTTCGGGGGTGGCGTAGGGGGCGCTCGCGGCCTGGTAGGCGGGGTCGACGCTCGATGTCATGGCTGGTGTGCTCCTCCGTTGTGGCGAACGCTAGGCGCGCACCGGGAGGCGGTCAATGCGTGGCGCTGCCCGAAAACAGGTGGATCACGAGGATACCCGACAGGATCAGCCCGATGCCGATCACCGCCGGCAGATCGAGACGCTGGTTGAAGACCAGAAAGCCGATCCCCGCGATGAACACGATGCCGAGCCCCGACCAGATCGCATAGACGATCCCCACCGGCATGACCCGCAGCGCCAGCGCCATCAGGTAGAAGGAGATGCCGTAGCCCACCACGACGATGGCCGAAGGCAGGGGCCGCGTGAACTGCTGGCTGGCCTGCAGGGCGGTTGTGCCGATGGTCTCTGCCAGGATCGCGAGGAGAAGGTAGACATAGTGCATGCCGCATCCGCTACTCCCTCGGCGAGGGGGGCTCAAGTGGCGATGTAGCGGTCCCTGCGGTGGTTGAGCGCGATGACCAGATTGACCACGACGGCCCCGATCAGCGACTGCACCACCTGCAGCGGCGGCAGCACGAAGGCGGCGACGAGGAACAGGCACAGGTCGAAGCCAAGCTGCACCCAGCCGGCCTTTATGCCGACATTGTCCTGCAGGTAGAGCGCGAGGATCCCGACCCCGCCGAGCGAGCCGCCGTGCCGGAAGATGATGAGCAGTCCGGTCCCGGTGATGAGGCCGAACATCACCGCGCCGAGCCAGGCGTTCAGAGTCTCGAATGTCACGAGCGGCCCCATGACTTCCGAGAAGATCGACAGCAGTGCGACCGACGCGAAGGTCTTCAGCGTGAAGCGCAGGCCCATCCGGCGATAGCCGAGCCAATAGAACGGCAGGTTAACGACGAAGAACACCGCCCCGAAGGACCAGCCCGACAAGTAGGAGATCAGCACGGCGAGGCCCGCCGTCTGCCCGGTGACGAGGCCGAGCGACGTCAGCATCTGTAGCGCGAAGGCGCAGAGCGCGGTGCCCGCGAGAAGCCCCTGCGCATCTTCAAGTGGCGTATGCTTGCGACTCGTGTAGGTGTCCATCAGTCGGCGATATACCTGTCGCGCCGGTGATTGAAGGCGATCACGCCGTTCAGGATCACCGCGCCGAACAGCGAATAGGCGACGACCCGGAACTCGAACAGGAACAGGGCGACGAAGAACAGCAGCCCGTCGACGGCAAGCTGGACGTAGCCCGCCCGGATGCCGAGCCGGTCCTGCGCCAGCAGCGCGATGACTCCGAGCCCGCCGAGCGACCCCTTGTGACGGAACACGCCGAGCAGGCCGAAGCCCGTCAGTACGCCGAAGACGATCACGCCGAGCACCGGGTTCAGGTACTCGAACCGGATGCCGAGCGGCAGCACATCGACCAGCACCGACAGCAGTGCCACGCAGGCAAAGGACTTGATCGTGAACTCCCGTCCCAAGCGTCGCCACGCGAGGACGTAGAACGGCAGGTTCACGAGGAAGAAAACCACGCCGAACGACCAGCCCAACAGGTAGGCGATGATGAGCGCGAGCCCCGCCGTCTGGCCGGTCAGGAACCCGAGGTGCTGCAGGAAGGTCAGCCCGACTGCCGCGGCGAGCAGGCCGATGGTCAGACCCTGCGCGTCCTCGACGGACGTGTGGCTCTGGCGGTATTCCGAAGGGATCGGCATCGCGGCTGGCATGGCCGAACGATGAGACAGGATTGCTGACCTGTCAACGGATCCGTCGCGGCACGCTCGCCGGGGTGAGCGAGACGATGAGAAGGCCGGCAAGGATCATCGCGACTCCGAACGTGGTGCGCAGGGTGACGGGTTCGCCCACCAGCAGCGTGGCGAGCAGCCACGCGGTCACCGGCTCGGCCAGCGCCAGCGTCACAGCTGTCGAGGCCATGACCCGCGTCAGGCCCCACGTGTAGAAGACATAGGACAGTCCCGTCGCGCCGACGCCGAGGAACAGCAGCGTGGCGATGTCGGCGCTGCCCGCGATCCAGTCCAGCGGCAGGATCACCAGCGCGGGCAGGGTGACGAGCGCCGCGACGCTGAAGGTCGACGCAGCGAGCGTTACCGACGGCACGCGCCCGCCAACCCGACTGGTGGCAAGCGAGTAGGCGGCGTAGCAGGCGCCGGATCCGAGCGCGAGCAGGATGCCGGTCAGCGAGCTGCCCGCGACACCGCCCGACAGGCCGAGGAGCGCGACTCCGCCGATCGACACCGCCTGACCGGCGAGCCGAGCCGGACCGGGCCGGACACGCAGGGCCAAAGCCTCGTAAGCCGCGGTCCAAATCGGGGCGCTGCCGATGGTGACGGCAGTGCCGATGCCGACCCCAGCTTCGGAGACCGCTCGGAAGAACAACAGGTTGTAGCCTGCAATTGCCACGCCCGCGAACAGGACGCCCCGCCACGGCAGGTGCCTCGCGGCGCGACGCGCCGCCGGGCTCGCAGCGGCGAGCGCCAGAAGGAACAGCGCACCGACCAGCAGCCGGATGGCCCCGACCGCCAAGGGCTCCCGGCCTTCGGGCAGCAGCGTCTGCAGCGTGCCCGTCGTGCCCCAGAGCACGGCGGCGAGGATCACCGAGAGGATGCCGATCGATCGCACCGTGCGTGGTCTCCGGTCTTTGCCAACGAGGCCTGTGTCAACGAGGCCTGCGCCAATGAGAAAGGGCGGCATCGCTGCCGCCCTCCCGTCGAATACAGGGCCGTCGGCGTTAGCCGCCGAGCGCCTTGTTCAGGTTCTCGTCGACTTTCTCAAGGAAGCCCATGGTGGTGAGCCACTTCTGGTCGGGGCCGACCAGCAGCGCGAGGTCCTTCGTCATGAAGCCGCTCTCCACGGTGTCGACGATGACCTTCTCGAGCGTTTCGGCGAAGTTCTGCAGCTCGGCGTTGTCGTCGAGCTTGGCGCGGTGCTTCAGACCACCGGTCCAGGCGTAGATCGAGGCGATCGAGTTGGTCGAGGTCTGCTCGCCCTTCTGGTGCTGGCGGAAGTGGCGGGTGACGGTGCCGTGCGCGGCCTCTGCCTCGACGATCTTGCCGTCGGGCGTCATCAGCTGCGAGGTCATCAGGCCGAGCGAGCCGAAGCCCTGCGCGACGGTGTCGGACTGCACGTCGCCGTCGTAGTTCTTGCAGGCCCAGACGTAGCCGCCGGACCACTTCAGCGAGGCTGCGACCATGTCGTCGATCAGGCGGTGCTCGTACCAGATCTTCGCCTTCTTGAACTCTTCCTCGAACTCTTCCTCGTAGACCTTCTGGAAGATGTCCTTGAAGCGGCCGTCATAGGCCTTGAGGATCGTGTTCTTTGTCGACAGGTAGACCGGCCAGCCAAGGTTGAGGCCGTAGTTCAGC